>NZ_LNRB01000007.1:0-324683 GCF_001557945.1 Vibrio sp. CUB2
AACGCTGAGCGGTCATCGCTGATACGTTTGTGTTTACATTCACTGCCATGGTGATTTCTCCAATTGATTTTCCGATGTAGCGGTTTCCGACGTCTCGGAAAACCAAGTAGTTCTCTCAAAGTTACTTTTATTAACGGCGCATGCCCTGTTTTCTTTAGAAAAAATTTTAGATTTTTTTGAAAATAATTCGTTTGGAGGGGTAATCGTGACGAAGTGGATAAAAAAGCAAAAAAACTTTCATTTTTCGCTAAAGCTTCTTTTCGAATTGTCGATACAGGCTGATTTTGCGTTAAATTCGTGTGGTGCTAATCATTAACCAAGCAGCGTCAAAGCAAGGTTTGGCGCTTGTTTTGCTTGTGCCAGAATAGAAGTACTGACCTGTTGTAAGATCTGCTGCTTCACCATTTGAGTGGTTTCTTTGGCGTAGTCGGTATCTTGAATACGGCTGTTCGAAGCCGCTAGGTTTTCGTGGATGTTATCCAGATTATTGATCGCATGATTAAAGCGGTTTTGATACGCACCTAGCTCAGCACGATGGCTGTCCACTGTTTTCATGGCATCATCTAGAATACCAACCGCCATCTGAGCACCACCCACCGTACTGATATCAATTTTATCTACCGTTCTTTTTACGGTGACATACTTGTCAAGCTCTAACTCATCACCCAAACCACCACTGAAGGTTGGTCCAGGGTATCCTATGGCATCTTTATAGGACATCAGTAACTGCAGTTGCCCCTCTTCATTAACAGACGCTTTTACTTTATCGGTTTGCCCATTAATGTAAGTAGCGAGTTCTTCTATATCGTCACCTGCTTTAGCTTCAATACGGATCTCCTGCTCTTCAAAATTGTTATCACGATAGTGGATAACAATATCGTTGTTTCCGTTTTGAACCGTCCAATCGGAGCCGACCCTTTGAGATGATCTCATAGAAAAGCTAGCAAAAGATTCCGGCTGCATAGTCCGTAGGCCAATTTGTACCGCTTCACCAGCAGTTGCACCGATTTGAAAAGACGATGTGCCAAATGTGCCATTCAGTAATTTACGCCCACCAAATGAGGTGGTTTCCGCAATACGACTTAACTCATCATTTAAAGCAGAGACCTCTTCTTGCAGCGCTGTACGTTCCGCTTTGCTGTTTGAACCGTTAGCAGACTGTAGCGACAAATCACGCATACGTTGCATGATATTAGTCACTTCATTCATCGCGCCTTCCGCAGTTTGCATAATGGAAATGCCGTCGTTCGCGTTACGCACGGCAACATCCAAACCACGCATTTGCGATTGCAAGCGGTTGGAGATTTGCAGGCCCGCAGCGTCATCCTTTGCGCTGTTAATACGCTTCCCTGAAGACAAACGCTCCATGGATTGGTTCAGCATGTCAGTTGCACTGGTCAAATGACGCTGTGCGACAAGTGCTGCCACATTGGTATTAACGGTGATCGCCACAAATATTGGGTCCTGAAATTAAGGCTTTGGATACTTATCGACCAAGTTTCAGAAAGGTTTAGTGTTTTTTGGAAAAGAGATGTGGTTACGCATTTCCCGACGAGACAGCGAATAGCAAAAAGCCTAGTGATGACACACTAGGCTTTGTGTTTATGAGCAAAGACGACTCAGATTATTTTCTTACTTCGCTGCTTGAGTTGGCCGCAAGAGTAACTGTCACATAACTCACTCGTTGTCCGTTCACGAACTTGTGCTCAGCAGGAACAGACTGCCCATCAACAACAAGCGTCGGGTAATCGCCATAGAACCAAGCTTCCCACTCTAAGTTTTGCTCAGAGGTATTGGTTAGCGTCGACCGTTCTAATCCATCATGACGCAAAGTTAGCTCGTGCTCTCCCATCGGAAGCTGCTCAACTTGAAGCCAGTCAATATCGGTTGTTAGATGTGACGCGGTTACAACTCGATGGTTTGCCGCATCAGGCTTGATGCCCATCAACCCCTCAATGGTATTCGAAATAAAGGTAAAAGAGATTTCAGGATAGTCACCGTTAGTACCTTGAGTTGGACGCTCATGGGGCTCGTCTTTGATATCCATGATGTACTGCATCCACTTCCATGCTTCCGCATTACGATTGTAAGGGAAGTAGGTTTCAGGGATATAAGTGTAAGCCTCAATGTTGTATGGCGCTTCCGGCGTACTTCCAATTCCATCACCCAGATTTTCTGTAATAAAGTCTAAGTAGCGGTCGTTACGTTCTCCAGGTTCAGTGATCAGCTTCATTGGCATGAACCAACTGTTTTCTTTACCGAAGTCATTCATACGGAAGCCGTCACGCTGAACGATGTTAACGTAGTTATCCAACGGTTTATTTGGATCCGCAATACTCCATTCTTCATTAAAGAAGTCTTTAAGTTGCTGTGCTTTCTCTTGCCAAAGCGCCGCCTCGCTGTACTCTTCACGAGCTCCAAGCATTGCAGCATACGCGACCGTCGCTTGGTATTGAGAGCCTATGCCATCACCGGCTTCAATTGGGAATTCGCCACGCTCGTTGTAAGTTGCGGATCCTTCAAAAATACCACCATAACCTTCGGCAATACCGTTAGGATCTTGATCGTCGTGAAGCGCGATATAATCCGTCAGTACCTTGGTGTAAAAACGCCATAAATCTGGGTCCTCGATGTAACGCTTGTCACCTGTCCATTGATATTGCTTCCATGCTTTTTCCACAAACTCAAATTGCGCAGGCACTTCACGTACAAACCAGCTGTCATCTTTGTAGTCAATGGTATGTGGCGTGCCATCAAAGTTAACCGCCCACAAGGTATACCATTTTCTCGATTCCGTAGAATGCTTAGCGAAGGTCTTAAACATCGAAAAGTTTTCGGCATCTAGACCAGCGATTTTGGCTCCACTAGCTTGATGTAAGAAGTCGCGAGAGTAGAAAGCCGTTCGGTCAAAATAGCCAGCCCAGTAAGATGGAATGTAATCAGCCGTGCCATCACCGTCATTATTGTTCTCATCACGGTTAACCAGATCATGCTGCCCTGTCATAACGAAGCGACGTGTTTTATCAATTGCCCATTCAAACGAATCTTGAAGTTTCTGATTCGAGGACGTGACGACAACCTGCTTCTCTTTTTCAATCGCCGTTAATGTCCATTTTTCTTCTTTGCCATTTGCATCTGTTACTACCGCTTGCACTGGTTGAGTAAAGTCCACGACTTCACCCACATCCAAATTTGGTCGGCTTTGTTCAGAAACCAAAAGTGTACTCACCGTTATGGCACTTAAATCGGTGCCATAAGGGACTTGGAACTCGACGGTTCGCTGAGTTTTATCAATGCCCGTCACACCGACCTGTTGCTCGGCTTTAAATTGAATGATTTGATTAAAACTAACAGGCTGGCTCCTGTTCACTCTTACTAAAGACACACTGTCGACGCTCACACCTCCGACATCAGATCCTGTAAACCAGACTTTAATTTGCTCGCCTTTCTCTAGTGGAATAGCTGGCAGAGTATTTGGCTTATATATTTCACCCTCTGTATTTTCGTCTTTGGTTTTTTCAATCGTCTGGCTGACTAGAACCTCATCGGTCAGATTACTCAAGCCAAGAATGGCGTCATCACTTGGGCTGCTGATGAAGGCGGATAAATCATAAAAGCCCGTCTCAGGAACGGTAACTATTTGGCTTACATGATGGTTGGTTCCGGTGGCAATCCTCGCCATCGACTCACCAACATAAGCGTCTTCATACTTCACATTGGCAAACCAGTAACTCCACCCTAAACCGTCATTTTCAAAGGTAGAATTTGAGACAAGGTTGTCGCCTGTCGAAGAATCATCATCAGACGAGCTATTACAACCGGACAAAGCAAGGGCGACAAGAATCGCTGAAGCAAGTATTTTCAGTTTCATTTTTTTCTCGTAGGGATAGCGTGGTTATTAGATAACGTTTATTCGGGATGCTGCCGGCGACATAAAATGAAGACGCCGGCATGTTTATTGTTACTTTTTAATAGCTATAAGGTGCGTTAAACCGCTTGAATGGATTCTGGAGAAACTTTCGTTTTCTCATCAGAATCGTTGGCTACGATATGGTCGTATTTCTCGGTCAGGTGATCCTGAATTTTTTGGTGGTAAGCACCGTTGAGTTTGTAGAAGCGGAAGTACACAACCAAAGCGATGGCGAAGAAGAACGCAGGCAGACCAACCATGATGCATTGCATGCCAAACACGGTTTCAGGGCTTTGTTCCATGTTCGGTACATAATCCACTGCGGTCAGTGCGATACCAATGAAGAAAGCCGCAAAAGCTGAACCAGCTTTAACCACCAGCGTTTGTACTGAGTAAGCAATACTCTCGCAGCGTGAACCTAGCTTGTACTCACCATAGTCCACTGTATCCGCCACCATAATGACGTTCAGTACCCAAAATAGCGCCGTACCGATTTGCAATAACACACCCGCGGTAGAAATCAGCAGAATGCTTTGTTTGTCGTACATGCCTACGTAGATAAGGACTGCACTGCCTAGGATTGGGAAGCTCGATGCACACGCCCATAACACTCGACGTGAGAACATTTGCGCCAATTTAGGGAACAACACCAGTGTAATTAGGTTCGCGATACCAGCGTAAGCCATGTAGTAAGGGAAAAGTTCCTCATTACCGACTACATAGGTGAAGTAGTAAACCGCAAAGGCTGTGATGATGTTGGTAGCGAGGTTGTATGACAGTGCCATACAAAGCACGCTAGTCAGTTGGTCATTTTTGTAGATAAGCGAGAGAAGCTTCTTCAGTGAGACTTTTTCTTCAGGTTTCGTTACGTCAAGGTTGCTGGTTGAGTAGCGCTCTTTCACGTTACGTAGCGTGATATATGTTGAGACGAGGAAACAACCGACAAGCAAAATCGCAAACACTTGGAAGCCAAATCCTTTGTCGTCGCCACCAACATAATTGACGAACGGCATTGCGATAGCGGCGGTAACAATCCATGCAAGACTGGCAAAGAATCGAGGGTACGGTACAAGCTCTTCACGCTCACGTTTGTCCAGAGTGAGTGTCGGAACCAGTGACCAGAAAGGGATATCCATTAAGGTGTAGGTCATGCCCCACAAAATGTAAGTCACTGCTGCATAAGCAATAAGCCATGGCCCTTCGATGTGATGCGCACTAAACAACATGAGCAACACCACTGAGTTGGTAATGGTGCCAATTAAGATCCAAGGTTTAAATTTACCCCAACGTGTGCGAGTGTTGTTCACGATCCAACCCATAATCGGGTCATTCACGGCATCCCAAATACGCGCAATTAAGAAAATGGTTCCCACCACGGCAGCCGAAATACCAACAACATCGGTGTAGTAGAACATCAGGTACATGTAAACGATGGTGATAGCGAAGTCTTTACCAAATGCGCCAAAGCCGTAGCTTAGCTTGGTATTCATAGAGATACTCATTTGTTACTCCTTACGCCCCCTCATCGAGAAGGCGCAGTATATTCACGTTATTGTCGTTTTTATTGATATTGGTTTTGTGATTCTGTATTTACTGATGCACCCACGCAGGCAACCAACCTTCATGTGCTTCAATCAAATCGTCAACAAGGGCATAAATCTCTTCGAGTCCAAGCACTGCTGCGGTATGAGGATCAAGCATGGCAGCATGATAGATACGATCTCGGTTCTCAGTGAGGATGGCTTCCGTCAGCAGAGTCTGAACATTGATGTTGGTCTGCATTAATGCCGCTAAGTGATTTGGTAGTCGGCCTGCTTTGATAGGTTGAACGCCATTTGCGTCGACCAGACAAGCTACCTCCACACAACAACCTTGTGGCAAGTTGTCAATTAACGCTTCATTCTTCACGTTGCCGTAGATAACACTCGGCGTGCCTGTCCAAATCGAGTTCATGATGGTGCTCGCGTATTCATGCGACTCTTTGACGGTGATTTGATCCGCGTTTTTGAAGTCTTCGAGGTCTTTTTTCCAATCAGCAATTTGTTCTACACAACGTTTAGGATATTCATCCAATGGCACTTTATAACGTTCGATCAGATCTGGGCGATTTGGTTTGATGAAATATGGGGTGTATTCAGAAAAATGTTCTGATGATTCCGTCACAAAGTAGCCCAACTTCTTAAACATCTCGTAGCGGACTAGGTTGGTACAGCGACCATTGTGGTGCAGACCCGGCTTCGGCGCCTGGCCTGATTCAAATGCCTCAAGCAAATCAGGATAAATGTCGACATACTCCCCCTGCTCGTTTTTCTTTTCGAACGTCAGGTAATAAGCCATGTGGTTTATGCCAGCACAGGTGTAACGAAGGTCTGAATATTCGATATCAAGGTCGCGAGCCAGCTCTTCCGCCGTCCCTTGCACGGAATGGCACAAGCCTACTTGTTTGATGTGAGGGTATTTCTCATACATGGCCCAAGTGTTCATCGCCATTGGGTTAACGTAGTTGAGCATGGTGGCATTTGGACACACTTCAGTCATGTCTTCACACACGCTCCAAAGGTGAGGAATAGTGCGCAGTGAACGCATGATGCCGCCAGGGCCTAAGGTGTCGGCGATGGTTTGCTCCAAACCGTGACGCTTGCAAACCTCAAAGTCCGTTACAGTGCATGGCTCATACCCACCGATTTGGAATGCGATAACGACAAAGTCTGCGCCTTGCAATGCTTCTTTTTGGTTTAAGTGACAAGTGATCATCCCCGTCGCACCGGATGATTCCATCAACTTGCTTACTACTAGGTGTGATTCCTCCAAGCGGATTTCATCAATATCCATCAAGGCAATTTGCGCCCCTTTGAAGGCCGGCTTATGGAACACATCGCCAAGAATGTTCTTCACAAAAATCGTAGAACCCGCACCGATGAATGTGATTTTAGGGCTTTTCATAGTTGAATCCTTTTTGCTTTCATACTTTTGTTTCGATGCATTTAAGTTACACCTGTCGCAAGGCCGAATTCGTCTCAGATAAACCAATCACTCTCCCGTTTCCTAATATTTAAAATCAACCAATAAAAAATCTTAGGAAATGGGATATTTTTGTGTAAATCACGGATAAAGAAGGTGGAAAGATACGCTGAAGCTTGCTAGCACGGCGATTTAAGTCACATAACCAAAATCTTATAAAACAGAGTAATCGGTGTTTTTGAAGCTGTTCTGAGTTTTGTTTCAACAGATTTAGTACAAAGAACTTATACAGTTTCCTAAGAGGTGGGCGATGGCGAAGGTAGAGTTAGATCCATTGAAAGTCGTGATTCAAGATAAGTATTCTTCCGAAACGGTTTCTGTAAGCCCACTTTCGCTGTACTCATCTTATGAAAAAATCGATATCGAGCTTAGGCCGCCCCACTCTATGCCGGGTTATCACTGGCATGGACAAGTAGAGGTGAACATTCCTTTTGGCGATGATGTTGAGTACATCATTAATGGCAGCCCAGTGGTGGTGAAAGCAGGCTCGATAGGATTGTTTTGGGCGTCAGTTCCTCATCGACTCACCAATCCGGGCAAGAGTCATAATATGGGGATCATCAATATTCCGATTCACCACTTTATGTCTTGGACGCTCAATCGAGACTTCGTCAATCAGATCACCCATGGTTGTGTGCTGCAATCAAACGCCAGTTCATTAGTCAGCGAGTTTGAGTTAGCACGCTGGGCTGAAGAAATAAGCCACCCTTCGGAAAGTCGCCAGCAATTAGCGATTGATGAAATTGGCTTGATGTTAAAAAGAATGTGCTTAGATGGTTGGCTACAACTGAGCATCAATAAACAAGAGAAGTCGACCAAGAAAGGCGTCTCCAAGCACTCGCAGTTTTACGTCAGTCAAATGCTGGAATACATTGCCACCCATCATAACCAGCCGATCACGATAAAAGACATAGCAGAGCACATTGGGCTGCACACTAACTACGCGATGAACGTGTTCCAACGAACCATGCAGATGACCATCAAGCAATACATCACGGCAATGCGGATTAACCACGCCAGAGCGCTGTTGAGTGATACTGACCGGACAATTTTAGATATTGCTTTAACGGTAGGTTTTAATTCTAGCAGCCGATTTTATGAGACTTTTCAGAATTATATTGGTGTAACGCCAACGCAATATCGCAAGAAGTCACGCGAAGATCATCGCTGGAGCAGTCACAGTACCAGCCCACTTTACGAACTAGAGAAAGGCGCCATTGATGGCAAAAGACCACTGACGATCAGTTAGTCTTATCAGGCAAGAATGAGGGGAAACAAAAAAGGCAGATCACTCTGCCTTTTTAATCATTGGAGGGTTAGCGAAGAATCACTTAATCGCCAATTCCACTAGCATTTCTTGTGAAGGAGCGAAGAAGTACGCACCTGTTACCGCTTTAGTGAAGCGAAGCAGTTGGTCAGTCTTACCATCAGTCACACCATACATGCTCTCAAGCATCACTTTGATGTTGTGGATAGTGTTGCAGTAAGAGATGAACAACAGACCGTGTGCGCCCGTTACTGTGCCGTATGGCAAGCTGTGACGAACGATCTTAAGGCCTTTGCCTTCTTCTTTGATGTCCACACGACCTACGTGAGAAGCAGCAGGAACATCTTCTAGCTCGATAGAATCTGGCTTAGTACGGCCAATTACTTTCTCTTGTGCAGATACGTTCAAACGGTTCCATGCAGGAAGGTTGTGCTCAAAGCGTTGAACCATCACGTAGCTACCACCAGCGAAAGCACCGTCTTTGATCAATGCAACGTCAGCACGCGCGTCGCCTTTCGGGTTCTCTGTGCCATCAACAAATTCTGTCATGTCACGAGCATCTAGGTAACGGTAGCCGTATGTTTCGTCAACAATTGTTACATCTTCTGCTGTGTCCACTAGGAACTTACGCAGAACGTAGAAGTGCAAATCGTGGCGCGTTGAATGACAGTGGATCAGCACATCAACGTCAGATGCCGGAGCAATCACGTCACCTTCACCCAATTGTGGGAAATCAATCAACTCTTCTGGCATTTGCATGTTTAGGTGCTGCCAGAAAGACTTAGTGAATGCGATAGAAATCGTTAGGTCTGCACCTGGTTGGTTCGCATTGAGCTCTTTTACTAGCTCAGGTAGCGCTTTTAGTTTCGCCAGTACGTTTTCACGGTTTTGGTTCACTTTTAACTGAGTGTAAAGTGCAAATGGTCCTGCTTCAGGCACAATCGCCGTTTGAGCTTGTGACATTGAGAAATCCTCTATACATTGCCCCATGCGGGAATTTTTTGTTCTTAATTCTTCGATGGCTGTTCTTCTTTGTGCTCAACTTGTGGCACGTTGAAACAGTCTTTCACCCATCTTCCATTAAAAAGATAGATCATAAACCAAGCTAACAGGGTAATAGTGAGCGCGTTTGCCCAGTTGAATACACCATGTTCTAAGTAGACATGATACATGGTCTGAACCAATTGAATACCGCACAAGATCAAAGTCATGGCACGACCATGCTGCGTAATTTGATTCACCCAACCTCTGTCTGGATGACGTAAGCCCATCAACCACATCAATAATAAACTTGGAATACCCATCGATAGTCCGAGATATAGCGTATTTGAGTCGGGATAAACAATCGATAATATCTTGCTACCGCTGTCTCTACTCACTCCTGCCATGGCAAACACCACCCAAGAGCGCGCTAGGAACATCCACCCTAGCCATAACATAATTGGCGCTTTCAAAAATCCATGAGCGTCGTACTGATCAAATGAGTAACGCACAATATCGTCTTCTTAGTTTCATAAAAACGCCACTTTAACTGATCGCTTCAGAGTTGCAACCCAGCAAAGCTGAGAACTAAAGTTCATTTCATCATCTTACGCAGGTAAACTAGGTTTAGATTTACAGTGACGTCGATGGAAACATGAAGAAGAAAAACACAGCAGCACCCGTTCCTTCCCTAGAAACCCAAACTGAAGCGATGAAGATTGCTAAATCCACGCAAAAGCCAGGGCAAACCAAAGAACAGACTAAACTGATCGCTCAAGGTATTGAGAAAGGCATTGCTCAGTACAAGAAGCAGCAGAAAGAGCGCAACCGACAAGCGGATAGAGCGAAGAAAAAGCAGCAGAGAGAAAAACAACGCCAAGTCGATGACGTAGTTGAACAAGATTCAGCAAACGTTGAAGCACCAACGAGCAAACCTGCCGTCTTACCTTGGGCGCTATTGGTTTTGAGTTGGGCAGGTTTTGCGGCTTACATCATGATGGGGAAATAGCATGCAACGTTATGTGATGATAGGAAGCATCGCATTGGCTTTGATGGGGTGTTCATCACCATCCATACTGCCAACTGAACTAGGTAGTGATGTGCAGATCCGCATTGATAGTCAGTTCAATCCAGAGCAATGCGAGTACTTAGGTGAAGTCACTGGTAGCGAAGGGCATTGGTATAATTACTTGTTCTACACCAACGATGCCATGATGCATGGTGCGATGGCCGATTTGAAAAACAACGCCGCTTTGCTCGAAGCAGACACCGTTTACATGGTCTCTCCTCAAGACTTTGTAACTTCTTTCAGCGTGCTGGGTACTGCCTACCGCTGCCAATAAGCGTTTTCCAGACGTAAAAAAAGCCAGCAATTGCTGGCTTATGCACGAAATCCAAGACTGCTAGCGATATCTCCCTCTCGCTCAAGAACCCATTGACTGTCAAAAGGTCCCCAATCCGAAAGTTGGTAATAGCCGTCGTTATGACGTCGACCATCTTGAACGAAGATGAGTTCGATGCCGATCCCCGGTAATGCCTTGAGTACATCTTGAATAGTACGACGAGGCCACCCCGTTCTTTCGATCAATTTTGGTACATTTGGCCTTTCTAGGTTTTCCACCAACAAGGCCAAATATAGCCGCCTTGCAAAAACAGGACTCAATTCCATTGACACCTCCTAAAATTGTGCTGATTCATTATTTCTTTTTTGCTCGGCGAGATGTTGCGTTTGATCAATAACTCGACTTTTCCGTGCTATTTAGCCGAGTTTTTTATCAATCTGATCACCATTTGGTGGAGGAATGAGCTACAAAATAAGCCTGAATAGAGCACTGACCTGTGAAATATTCGCCGCATGATTTTGTCACATTGGTTGCTTCTTGATAGGATGCTTGAACAGCCAAAAACAATGCAAAATCGGGCGTTCCATAGCGCAAACCGATAAGTAAAGTACAAAGAGAAAAGGAAATAATATGACGATCACTATGTTCGGCATCCCAAACTGCGACACGATTAAAAAAGCCAAGAAATGGCTAGAAGCGGAAAACGTTGCTTTTGATTTTCACGACTACCGCAAACAAGGTATCGATGCGGCAATGGTAACTGAATTTTGTAACGCACTAGGTTGGGAGCAAGTTCTGAACAAGCGTGGCACGACTTTCCGTCAACTGACTCAAGAGCAAAAAGATTCTCTTAACGAAGAAAACGCAATCGCGCTGTTGGTAGAAAACCCAGCGATGATTAAGCGTCCAATCTTGAAAGTTGAAGACCAACTTCATATCGGTTTCAAAGCAGACCAATACGCGACCATTTTTAACTCTTAATTTAAGGAACATTCAAGGATGACAGACAGTCCAGTACTGGCACTTGCTAAAGACCTGATTAGCCGCCAGTCCGTAACGCCTGAAGATGCAGGCTGCCAGGAAGTAATGATCGAGCGATTGAAAGCGCTTGGTTTTGAAATCGAAGTCATGGTGTTTGAAGACACCACAAACTTCTGGGCTCGCCGTGGTACAGAAGCACCATTGTTTGCTTTTGCCGGCCACACAGACGTTGTGCCAGCGGGTAAGCTAGAACAGTGGGATACACCACCATTTGAGCCGACCATTATTGATGGTTACCTTCACGGTCGCGGTGCGGCTGATATGAAGGGCTCACTGGCTTGTATGGTGGTTGCAGTTGAGCGCTTTATTGCTGAAAACCCAGACCACAAAGGCTCGATCGGCTTCTTGATCACTTCAGACGAAGAAGGCCCATTCATCAACGGTACCGTTCGCGTTGTTGAAACGCTAATGGAACGCGGCGAGAACATCGACATGTGCATCGTTGGCGAACCTTCAAGTACAGAAGTGGTTGGTGATGTAGTGAAAAATGGCCGTCGCGGCTCAATCACTGGTGACCTAACCGTAAAAGGTACACAAGGTCACGTGGCCTACCCTCACCTTGCAAACAACCCAGTTCACCAGTCTCTAATGGCTATCCATGAGCTTGCCACCACAGAGTGGGACCAAGGTAACGACTACTTCCCTCCGACTAGTTTCCAGATCCCGAATGTTTCAGCAGGTACTGGCGCGTCTAACGTCATTCCTGGCGAGTTCAACGTTCAGTTCAACCTGCGCTTTAGCACTGAACTCAGCAATGAAGTGATCGTTCAACGCGTCACTGAGACGCTGGATAAACACAAGCTAGACTACGATCTAAAATGGACCTTCAACGGCGACCCGTTCTTAACTGACACTGGCGCATTGCTAGACGCAGTGGTAGCAGCGGTTGATGAAGTAAACAGCACTAAACCTGCTCTTCTGACAACAGGCGGTACATCTGATGGTCGCTTTATCGCCCGCATGGGTGGTCAGGTGGTTGAACTTGGCCCTGTTAATGCGACGATTCATAAAGTGAACGAGTGCGTGAAAGTGGACGATCTAGAAAAGTTGACTGACATGTACGAGAACACGTTAAAGCATCTGTTAGCAAAATAGCGCCTACGTGCATAGCAAGTAGTATTTAACGAGAACACCATGACACCAGAGCAACTTACCGGAATCACTGACTCGCATCTGCAATCCACTTTAGTGGGTCAAAAAGCCTTTATGCTTCATCCAGAGGTCGCAGATGATTTGTTGCAGATGATTGATGCGGCAAACAAAGCGGGGTTTAAGATGGAAATTGCCAGCGGCTTTCGCGATTTCAACCGCCAAAAAGCCATCTGGAACGGTAAGTTTGCCGGTGATTTAACCATCTTAGATTCTCACTCCCAGCCTCTAAACAAGGCGGAGCTCAGTGATGAACAAAAGCTGATGGCCATTCTTCGTTGGTCTGCCCTACCGGGCGGAAGCCGACATCATTGGGGTTGTGATTTTGATGTCTACGCGCGTAACTTGCTACCGTCAGACACAAAATTGCAATTAGAGCCGTGGGAATACTTAGAAGGTCACCAGTTACCTTTCTATCAATGGTTAGCAGCCAATTTAGAGCGCTTTGGTTTCTTCTTCCCTTATCAGCAAGATTTGGGTGGCGTTGCCATTGAACCCTGGCACATCAGCCATCGTTCTGTAGGGCAGCAATGTCTAACCCATTTGACGCCCGAAGTTCTGAGAAATCAGCTTATTGAGCAAAATCAGATCGATAACATTGCAGGGATTGACGTCATATTGAATAATTTGGATAAGGTCGTTACCAAATTCATTCACAATATCACGCCGCCGGAGGCTCTATGATCGAACTATTAACCAACCCTTGGGTCATTATCATCATAGTGGTCAGTATCGTGGTGGGAAATATTGCTGCGCTCAAGTACACCGCAAAAATGAAGTTTGGTCAGATGGATAAAGGTCGTAAGAACGATTTAGATAAGCTGAACGAGCTGGATAAAGAACGCTACGGCGAAAATGGAGAGAAGAAAGACGACTCTCGTTAATATCTCATTTGAGCTTACTCTGAACTCAAACCAAAGTACTGAGTACTCTTATTAAAACAAATACTAAAAAGGGACCAAGAAGGTCCCTTTTGTTTATCTGTGTCTAATTACTTAGCTGTCTTAAGCAATTAATCTTTCACTACCGCAGCCAATACTGGCGCAAGTGACTTCAAGAATTCTTCTTCTACTGGCTTACCAGAAGAGTCGGTAATGTTGATAGAAGTACGGTTACCCAAGTCACCCAATAGGAAAGTATATTTACCTGCTGCTAGGTCTACTGGTTTCACACCGATGTCATTCCAGAAAGCATCATCAGGTGATGCGTATTTCGCTGTCACCGTACCTTGAGATTGGCTGCGCTCTTCGATAGTGAAGCCCATCTTCGGCATGATGTCTGGTAGGCGGTTCCACACTACGTTGTATTGAGCACGAGCAATGATCACTGGTAGGCCGCTACGGTCTTTACCCATAGTAATTGGGATGTGCTTCACTAGCTCTTGTGCTTTACGCTGTGCTTCTTCACGAACGTGCTGGTCATAACGAGCAGTAACCAAGTTAGTCATAAACACGTTGTAACGCTCACGGTTAGTACGTGTTACTTCTTTAACTTGATTGCCTTCACGCCAATCAATCAAGCTCACTTTAAAGCCATGGCGACCGTTCATCTCACCACGAGTAATTTCGTAGCGGCTGCCAATTTCCATGTCTTCATCTGGTGAGTTCCAAGTTACCCAACCTGTTTCGATACGATTGTCGGTTTGGTTTTCTACTGGGATCTTGTTCTCAGCAACCATGTCTTGAACGGTTTGCCAAACTTTATCCAATTCATCCTTGCGAAGCAGCCACAGTGTTACTTCACCGTCATTGCTGCGATCTAGGCGAGCACCAGGGATCAATTCCAATACTTGCTGCGGCGGACGAATATCCACTTCTTTACCAATACCACCAGCGTACTCACCTTGTGGGATACGGTAGTTAGGGTAAAACTGAGGAACAGCACCTGCGGGAACACTCCACTCTTCAAGAGGAGGGGTGTTCAAGTACTCGAAGTCGTCTTTTGCTTGACGACGCTGGTTTGCACCACCTGAACAGGCAGTCAATACGAATACAGCTAGTGAACTTAACACTAACTGGCTTGAAAGCTTCATTTATACTCCTAAAACACTGAGGGCTTATTTGCCCCCAGCATGAACTTCAATCCTAGCAACTCAATCTTAATAAATACCGGCGTCGGTTAGCGCCTGTTCCACGACTGGCTGCGATTTTTCAGAAAGTGGGGTCAAAGGAAGACGCAGTTCACCTTCTTCAATCAAACCAAGCTTATGCGCAGCCCATTTTACTGGGATTGGGCTTGATTCAACGAATAGGTTCTTGTGCAGAGTCATCAAACGTTCGTTGATCGCTTCTGCTTCGTCGTATTTTCCTTCACTTGCCAAATGGAACATGTCTGCCATGTCCTTAGCCGCGATATTGTTCGTTACCGAGATAACGCCATGACCGCCAAGTTTAACAAATTCTAGGCCAGTCGCATCATCACCACTTAGTAAGATAAAATCTTCGCCACAAAGTTCACGGTGAAGTGCAATTCGGCTTAAATCGCCTGTCGCGTCTTTTAGAGCAACGATATTATCAAGCTTTGACAAGCGTGCCACTGTCTCAGGCAACATATCTACCGCAGTACGACCCGGTACATTGTACAAAATTAGAGGTACGTCACTCGCTTCAGCAATTGCTTTATAGTGTTGGTACAAACCTTCTTGAGTTGGTTTGTTGTAGTAAGGCGTTACGCTCAGGAAACCCGTAATACCAGAATCAGCCAATAATTTGCTAAATGTCACTGCTTCGTGGGTTGCGTTTGCACCCGTACCAGCAATCACTGGGATACGACCGTTTGCAAACTCAACGGTTTTATTCACGACCTTTACATGCTCTTCAATGGTTAGAGTCGCTGACTCACCAGTGGTGCCAACTGCAACAATACCGTCTGTACCTGCTTCAACATGGTACTCAACAAGCTTTTGTAGACTATCAAAATCTACTTCACCATCTGATTTTAGTGGTGTAATCAGCGCTACGATACTTCCTGAAAACATGTTTATCTCCCTCATTTTACTCTTTCTGCATGGTACTGTAATGCGATTGAAAAACACAAGAGCGTAAACTCGCTTACAAAGTACAAATGAATGAATAATTATCAGTTGTTAGAGGTCTCGCAACTAAAATGTGAATTTTGTTCTCAATCCTAGCCATTCTGATAATTGTGTTTGGTGGCGACATGCCGTGAATAAACCTAGGCCGCCGCTTTTAATTAGGCGCGGAATATACTCTCTCGTCATGAGGTTCAAGTCAGCGTTGAGTGAATTAATAGAGTACTCAACAATCAAACTGTTCACTTAATCAACAAAGCGTTTTAACAAGTTTAAAAAAAGAACTGACTCGACATTTCTGTGCCGTATCTGTGCTAACATCTCTCTATTGAAGAAAGGACAAGAAGCTCATTTATGAAGCAACATCTGGTACTTACAGCGGTTGGAACGGATCGTCCGGGCATATGTAACCAAGTGGTTAAGCTCGTCACACAAGCTGGCTGTAACATTGTCGATAGCCGTATCGCTATCTTTGGTAATGAATTCACTCTTATCATGCTGCTTACTGGTAACGCCAGTAATGTCACCCGCGTCGAAACGCAACTGCCACTACTAGGTCAAGAACACGACCTTATCACTATCATGAAACGCACGTCAGCACATGAGTTGCTCGACAACAGCTACACCATGGAAGTGTTCATTGAATCAGAAGACCGTATCGGCCTCACTGAGAAGTTCACACAATTCTTCGCCGATAAACAGATTGGTCTAGATTCCCTTAGTGCGCAAACAATCAGTAAATCAAAAATCCAATTAGATGCCGATCAGTTCCACATTGCGATCACCGCTTCAGTGAGCTCTGACTGTAATCTGATGCAATTACAAGAAGATTTCGATGAACTTTGTAATACGCTCAACGTACAAGGTTCTCTGAATTTCATTAAAAACAATCTATAAAGTAAAGGATATAACAATGAATACGCTGACAGCAGGCTCGCCAGCGCCAGCCTTCTCTTTGCTCGACCAAGATGGCAACACCGTTTCTCTCGGTGACTTCAAAGGTAAAAAAGTTCTGTTTTACTTCTACCCGAAAGCGATGACGCCGGGTTGTACCACTCAAGCAAAAGGCCTACGTGATGTAAAAGCAGAGCTAGATGCACACAATGTTGTGGTATTGGGCGTAAGTATCGACCCAGTAAAACGCCTTGGTAAATTCATCGAACGTGATGAGTTGAACTTCACGCTACTTTCAGACGAAGACCATGCGGTTGCTGACCAGTTCGGTGTGTGGGGCGAGAAGAAATTCATGGGTAAAGTGTACGATGGTCTTCACCGTATTAGCTTCCTGATCAACGAAGAAGGCGTAATTGAACACGTATTCAACAAGTTCAAAACCAAAGATCACCACGAAGTGGTTGTGAACTACTTGAAAGAGAACGCGTAAGCTTAGCTTTCATCCAAATACCAAAAAGCCCAGCATTCGCTGGGCTTTTTATTGGATTCGATTTCTATTCTTGTATCGGTTCGTTTTCTTCAGTACTTGGCAGTGCGTTCCATACCGCTTTTACTAGTGTCGCCAACGGAATTGCGAAGAAGACGCCCCAGAAGCCCCACAAACCACCGAAGACCAACACTGCAACGATAATCGCCACAGGGTGAAGGTTTACCGCTTCAGAGAACAACACAGGGACTAATACGTTACCGTCTAGTGCTTGAATAATGCCGTAAGCGACCAATAACCAGTAGAACTGCGGTGTTAAGCCCCATTGGAACAAACCAACAATCGCAACAGGCACCGTCACTGCAGCCGCACCGATGTACGGGATAAGCACTGACAAACCCACCGCTACAGCGAGCAATGCAGAGTAGCGCAGGTCAAGAATCGCGAACGTCACGTAACTTACGCCACCCACGATAAGGATTTCTAAAACTTTACCGCGAATGTAGTTCGAGATTTGCTCGTTCATCTCGTGCCAAACTTTGTTCGCTAGCTTACGGTTTTTCGGCAAAATGCCACTCGCCATGCGCAGCATTTCTTCTTTGTCTTTGAGCAAGAAGAACACCAACAGCGGAACAAGAATCAGATAAACCGCCAGTGTCGCTAAGCTTACCAAAGATGCCAAAGAGCCTTTTACCACACTCTCACCCAAACCAATGGCTTGGTTTTTCGCGTTGGTAACCACGGTTTCTACGATCTCTAGGTTTGCCAACTCAGGGTAACGCTGTGGCAGTGTAGCAATGAATTTTTGCAACCCTGCATACATGTTCGGGATATCGTTAATTAAATTCCCCACCTGAGTCCAAATCGTTGGCACGAGACCAAAGACAGCAATCAGCATCAAACCGATAAAAATCAGAATGACGGTAATGACGGAGAAAGTACGCGGAATACCCAAACGGCACATTTGTATCACTGGCCATTCAAGTAAGTATGCAAGAACGATCGCCACCAGCAATGGCGCAATCAAATGCCCGAAAAAGTAAATTGTGATAAAGCCGAACAGCAAGATCGCCACTAGGCTCACTGCATGTGGGTCTGAAAAGCGTCGCTTATACCAACGACTTACCATTTCAAGCATCTTATGAAGATTCCTTATTGAATACTGTCAACGTGAAGTGTTCCGGCGAAGTTTGGCAATCCACCGCATACCCTTGGTTAAGTAAATACTTCACGATATCGTGTTTAGAGCTTTTATCCACCACTTGAATGACAAGCTGATGATATTGCTGCGTTTCTCCCTGAAACACATCTGCAGCGTGACGCTTAGCAAGTAACAGTGCCATAGGGCAGCGTTGCTCGCGCAAATCGAGTAACATGGATTCCATTGTATTGCTCTGCACTTGTGATAGGGTTGTATTGTAACGGCTTTTTGAGCTGGTGCTAGTGATTTAAGCGTAGACGACAAAGACTTTATAATTCAAAATTTTAACATCTTGTAAGAAGTATCTACGAAACCAATCCGTTTATTTTCGGTCTTATAGCTAGCATATTCATCCCATAAGGATGACCATAATGCATGGTGGTCATGCTGAGAGGAACTCGGCACCCAACCCATGTTTCGGTATTTTGGAGAATCTTTAAACCGTATGTTAAAACGCACTCGCTCGCTAGTTTGTTTATGCCTTGCTGCTGCATTGAGTACACCAACACCTATTTACGCCAATAGCCTTGATCTCCCTGATATTGGTACGGCAGCTGGAGGCACTCTAACGATAGATCAGGAGTTGATTTATGGCGACGCTTACATGCGTATGCTTAGAGCCAGCAGCCCTATTGTTAGCGATCCCGTCATCAATGAATATATTGACACACTTGGACACCGTTTGGTTGCCAATGCGAATGACGTAAAAACTCCGTTCCACTTCTTTATGATCCGTGACCGCAACATCAACGCATTCGCCTTCTTTGGTGGTTACGTTGCCCTGCACTCGGGTCTATTTTTGCACGCTCGTACTGAAAGTGAGCTTGCTTCTGTTGTGGCGCACGAAATTGCCCACGTAACACAGCGTCACCTTGCGCGAAGCATGGAAGAACAAGCTCGTCGCTCGCCAGCGACTATGGCAGCACTCGCTGGTGCATTACTACTCGCCATTGCATCTCCAGAAGCCGGGATGGCAGCCGTGACGGCAGCAACAGCCGGTAACATGCAGAGCCAAATCAACTACACCCGTTCCAACGAAAAAGAAGCCGACCGCTTTGGTATTGCTACCTTGGCGAAAGCAGGTTTTGACGTACAAGCGATGCCGCGCTTCTTTGGCCGCCTAGCGGATGAATACCGTTACGCGAGTAAGCCGCCACCAATGCTGCTGACTCACCCATTGCCTGAAGACCGTATTACCGATAGCCGAGCGCGTGCGCGTGCTTATCCACCAATGCGTATCATGCCTTCGATTGATTACCATTTGACGCGTGCTCGAATCGTTGCACGTTATGCGGGAATAGATGGACAAGCAGCAATGGGTTGGTTTAATCGAACTCAAAAGAAAGCCTCTCCTGAGATCATCCCGTCTTTTGATTACGGTCGAGCGCTCGTTCACCTAGACAACAAACGTTTGAGTGAAGCAGAGCCACTTCTGAAAAAGCTGCTGCAACAAGACCCTGGCAACCCATTCTATTTAGATGCCATGACCGACTTGTACATAGCGCAGAAGAAACCACAAAAAGCGGTTGATATGTTGAGCAGTGCGCTGAAACGCAACCCGCAAAACAAAGTGCTGACCATCAACTACGCTAACGCTTTGCTGGAAGCAAATAAGAATGAAGAAGCCGTACGCATTCTTCAACGCTACACGCACGATAACCCAGAAGATACCAACGGCTGGCACCTTCTATCAAAAGGTAACCACGCCCTAGGTCGCAATGACGAAGAACTCGCCGCTCGCGCAGAAATTTTAGCGCTGCGTGCAGGATGGAATAAAGCCATTCAATATTATTCTGAAGCAAGTAAAATTGCTGAACTGGGCAGCTTAAAGCAAGCACGATACGACGCTCGTATCGACCAGTTAATGATCCAAAGAGATCGATTCATGGCATTACAATAACGAAATGGAGAAAACCATGTCAGTCGTGATTTATCACAACCCTCGTTGCTCAAAGAGCCGTCAAACTCTAGAACTTCTAGAGCAAAACGGTGTTACACCGGAAGTTGTTAAGTACCTTGATACACCGCTTAATGTGGAACAACTCAAAGCACTTTACACTCAACTTGGTTTCTCTTCTGTACGCGACATGATGCGTACAAAAGAAGACATCTACAAAGAGCTTGCTCTGGGTGAAGCGTCAGTGACAGACGAGCAACTGTTCGAAGCAATGGCACAAAACCCTAAACTGTTTGAGCGCCCTGTTGTGGCTGCCAACGGCAAAGCGAAAATTGGTCGTCCGCCAGAGCAAGTACTGGAAATTCTATAAATGGATTGCCAGATCCTCATTTTGTATTTCAGCCGTCATGGCTCGACAAGACAGCTGGCAAGACAAATAGCAAGAGGGGTCGAATCGACTCCTCATTGCGAAGCGATTTTGCGTACAGTTGAAGAATTGTCACCTCACTCACATACCCCTTCCGATCCAATTGTTACTCTAGATGAGTTGAAGCAGTGTGATGGCCTCGCGTTTGGCAGCCCAGTATGGTTTGGCAACATGGCTGCACCGCTTAAGCACTTTTGGGATCAAACCACACCTTTGTGGGTGAACGGCGATCTTATCGATAAGCCAGCTTGTGTGTTTACCTCATCATCCTCAATGCACGGCGGTCAAGAAACCACGCTACAGAGCATGATGACCCCACTTCTGCATCACGGCATGATGGTGTTAGGAATCCCTTACTCAGAGCCGGAACTGCATACCACCCAATCAGGTGGGACCCCATACGGGGCAAGCAGTGTAGGACAAGAACCAAGTCTTACAGCAGAAGAGATTCGTCTCGCACAACAATTAGGAAAACGACTGGCGGCCGCAGCGAAAAAGCTCAAAGGAAGTCAGTAAGCTCAAGGATAAGAAATCGATGTCTGACATTATTGACCAACCACCTCTTAGCACCCGAACCCAAACCTATCGCTACATGGCCCTGTTCGGCAATTTGGCATTGTTAGCTTGGGTTGCGATTTGGCAATTAGCCCTCTCCCCTCACCCGCACCTAAGCAGTACCACGCTCGCTATCGCATGGTGTATCCCGCTACTTTTACCATTGCCGGGTATTCTTGCAGGTAAGCCATACACGCACGCATGGGCAAACTTCGTCTTGATGCTGTACTTCTTACACGCACTGACAATTTTGTATATCGATGGTGGTGAGCGTTGGTTAGCTGCTGTGGAACTGCTCCTTACTTCACTCGGCTTTGCAGGTAACATCTTGTTTGCACGAGCGCGTGGTAAAGAGTTGGGGTTGAAGCTAAAACGTCTATCTCAAGTAGAGAAAGAAGAGAAAGCCAAGTTCAATAAGTAGCTAGCCCAATACTTATTGGGATAATGAAGCACTCCTGTGCTCTCATTCCCAGCAAGAAATACCAAACAATAAAAAAGAGTCGCACTTGGCGACTCTTTTTTTGTTCAGCTTGTTGTTCGGCCTAATGCTTAGTTTAGGTCTTCAACCACATCCGTTTCTAGCACTGGCGCAATCTCTGAGTTTTCTTCAGGCTCGATAGGCGCGCGAACTGGCGCATTCCACTTGTAGATCAAGTCGTACTGCTCTGGTGCAGGCTTCACCACGACAGGCTGTTCTGGTTGCGCAGTATCTGTATTTAGATCGACCACTTCCGCTGCTTGAGCGTCTTCTGTCGTTGCTGGCAGTTGTGTTGGCTGTGCTGGCTCTTCAGGTAACTGGGCCGGCACAACTTCTTCCATACCAGCCATTGGGTCTTCCGTCACTTCTAAAGAACGAATAGAAGAGACTTCTTGCTCAAATGCTTGTTGAGAAGCCAATAGATGGATAGTCAAGGTGACTTGATTGCCTTGAATACGCTTAATTTCAGCACCAGCAACCGAGCTCAACTTTGTTAGTGAGTTTTCTAGCTCGAAGAAATCCATAGCAGAGGAAACGCTAAGCACTTTCACATCAATCGCCTCTGATGATTTGCTGGAAACGACGACAGCGCTCTTCTTCGCATAGTAATCGGCAATGCCACCAACCATTGCTGGAATCGCATTTGCGCCAGATGCCGAGCCACTGCGTGGAGATTGTTTGGACTCAGAAAGCTGGGCTGGAGATTGGTCGTACAATGTCCAACGAATCTTATCGCCTTGAACACGAACAATCAGTACCGCATCCACAGGGTAACGTTGGCTCGCTTGGCTGATTGGGTCAACAAAGTCACCCCATAGATCAGAAACGTTCACGCCTGTTACATCATCGAAATCACCCACTGGCATCGTGATTGGAAGACCACGTGCTTGTGCAGCATCACGAAGGGTCGCTGCACTCGTTGAATCTGAATGCTCCCATGTAATCGTGCGATCGTAGCCTTGCTCTTCTACCATCCAAACCAGAATGTTCGCACGGTTTGGTGACCAAAGAGGAAGCTGAGCTTGCGTTAGTAGTGAGCGGATCTGGCCACTGTTAAACAGCATTTTTAAGCTGCTTTGACCATCAATTTGGCCATAGCCAAGTTGGGAAATATAGCGAGAACTTGAACCCACTGCTTTCTTAATTACTGGGTTGCTAAGGGAAGATTGGCTGCCTGTCGCACGCACAATCACATCTTGCATACCTTGTTGACGCGCGAGTTCTTCGCCGTCTTTTTGCTCACCGTCGATCGCCACTTCGGCACGATAGATATCTACCTGAGTTAATGCATAAACTGGCAGAGACAACCAACCTATCAATAAGAGAGCTAAATAGCGCATAGTTTTCATAATCCTCTGAACAAGAACACGCATGATAAGCAACTATCAAACCTTGAGCAAGAAGAGTACTGAGTGAATTGTCTGTATTCTGACCAACTTAAAAGGCCCGCATGAAACTAAACATTCGCTGACCTTATAAATCCACACAAAAGTTTGATCTAGGCAACATTGCAATCGATTGCCAGATGATAAGATTCGCCGGATTTGTCTGCGTATCTTTGAATAGGGAATTATTATGAAAAATGCGTTACAAGGCGCTCAGATGCTCTTTGTCGCTTTTGGTGCTCTCGTACTTGTGCCACTTCTGACTGGCCTTGACCCAAACGTTGCTTTATTTGGTGCTGGTGTCGGTACTCTTCTTTTCCAACTGATTACTAAACGTTCTGTTCCAATCTTCCTTGCCTCTTCTTTTGCGTTTATTGCTCCTATCATGTTCGGTATCCAAACTTGGGGTATCGGTGCGACCATGGGTGGCTTGATGGCTGCTGGTTTGGTGTACGTTGGCCTAGGTGCGATGATCAAAGTGCGCGGTGTTGGGTTCATCCATAAGATTCTTCCGCCTGTCGTAGTTGGCCCTGTAATCATGGTGATTGGTCTTGGCTTAGCACCAACGGCTGTAAACATGGCGGTTGGTAAATCAGGTGACGGCGCAATTCAATTAGTGAACGGCGACGCAGCGATCATCATCTCCGCAGTGTCATTGCTAACGACGATTGCATTGAGTGTATTCGCGAAAGGCTTCCTAAAACTGGTTCCTATCGTTGGCGGTATCTTGGCTGGCTACACTGTGTCTCTATTCTACGGCGTGGGGGATTTCACTCCGGTTGCTCAAGCGGCTTGGCTAGCAATGCCAAACTTCACTGCACCTGAGTTCAACATCAACGCTATCTTATTTATGATCCCAGTCGCCATCGCTCCAGCGGTTGAGCACGTGGGTGACATGCTAGCGATTTCTAACGTAACGGGTAAAAACTACCTGAAGAAGCCAGGTCTTCACCGCACTATCGCAGGTGACGGGGTAGCAACAATTGCTGCTTCTATGGTTGGTGCTCCACCAAACACCACTTACAGTGAAGTAACCGGTGCGGTAATGCTAACGAAAGCATTCAACCCAGTGATCATGACATGGGCCGCTATCACCGCCATCGTACTTGCGCTGGTTGGTAAGCTAGGTGCGACTCTACAAACGATTCCAGTTCCAGTTATGGGCGGCATCATGATTCTACTGTTCGGCTCTATCGCAACAGTCGGTCTGAACACGTTGATCAAGAACCACGTTGACCTTCACAAATCACGCAACCTAGTGATCGTAGCAGTAACGCTAGTGTTTGGTATCGGCGGCATGGCTTTCGGTATTGGCGAGTTCAGCCTACAAGGTGTGAGCCTATGTGGTATCGTGGCTATCATTCTTAACCTAGTGCTACCACACGACCTTGGTGAAAACCACGTGGTGGATAACGCACAAATGGAAGAAGAGAACGCGAAGTAATTTGTAGCGCGGCTTAATCGATTTAAGTCGCCTTTCCTGCTCTCATCTCGTAACGAGCTTCTACATAACAGATACAAAAAAGGCTTGGTTTTCACCAAGCCTTTGTTTTTTCAATTCAGTAATAATCTAGCATCAAGCTCGAATTATTTAGTACCGAAGATCTTGTCACCTGCGTCACCAAGACCAGGAACGATGTAGCCTTTGTCGTTTAGCTTCTCATCGATAGCTGCTGTGTATAGCTCAACGTCTGGGTGAGCTTTTTCTAGCGCTTCGATACCTTCAGGAGCAGCTACAAGAACAAGTACTTTGATTGCCTGACAACCTTTCTCTTTTAGAAGATCGATTGTTGCGATCATAGAACCGCCCGTTGCAAGCATTGGGTCAACAACTAGAGCAATACGCTCGTCGATGTTAGAAGCAAGCTTGTTGAAGTAAGGTACTGGCTCAAGTGTTTCTTCGTCACGGTAGATACCAACAACACTGATACGTGCACTTGGCATGTGCTCAAGTACGCCGTCCATCATGCCAAGACCAGCACGTAGGATTGGCACTACTGTTACTTTTTTACCCTTGATTTGGTCAACTTCTACAGGACCGTTCCAACCTTCAATGGTTACTTTTTCTGTTTCAAAGTCTGCTGTCGCTTCGTAAGTAAGTAGGCTACCGACTTCTGTCGCTAACTCACGAAAACGCTTCGTGCTGATGTCACCTTCTCGCATTAGACCAATTTTGTGTTTTACTAGAGGGTGTTTAACTTCAACAACTTTCATTTCCATCTCCGGCTTTTTTGGCAATATTTAAACAAACCTTCAGATTATACATGATTTTTGCAGGGATATCAGGATAGATCACTAAAGAAAAAAACCGACGCAAACGTTTGCTATCTGTATTTAACCACTGGTAGAATAGCGCCGTTTTCATATCCAACTTAAAAACCGAGGACTTCCCTGTGAGTGGTAACAACTCTTCTCTTAGCTATAAAGACGCTGGTGTAGATATTGATGCAGGCAACGCGCTTGTAGATCGTATTAAAGGTGCGGTTAAGCGTACTCGTCGCCCTGAAGTGATGGGTGGTATCGGTGGTTTTGGCGCACTGTGTGAATTACCGACTAAATACAAACAACCTGTACTGGTTTCTGGTACTGACGGTGTAGGTACAAAACTTCGTCTAGCACTGGATATGAACAAGCACGACACCATCGGTGTAGACCTAGTCGCGATGTGTGTAAACGACCTAATCGTGCAAGGTGCTGAGCCGCTATTCTTCCTAGATTACTACGCGACTGGCAAGCTAGACGTAGACACAGCAGCAGACGTGGTTTCTGGCATTGCTGATGGATGTGTTCAAGCAGGCTGTGCACTTATCGGTGGTGAAACTGCTGAAATGCCGGGCATGTATGAAGGCGAAGACTACGACGTTGCAGGTTTCTGTGTTGGCGTAGTAGAAAAAGAAGACGTGATTGACGGCACGAAAGTAGCAGCAGGCGACGCACTAATCGCTGTTGGCTCAAGCGGTCCACACTCAAATGGTTACTCGCTTATCCGTAAGATCCTAGAAGTATCTGGCGCAGATAAGAACGAAGAGCTAGCAGGTCGCACTATCGGTGAACACCTACTAGAACCAACTAAGATTTACATCAAATCAGCACTTAAGATGATTGAGAAGCACGACATCCACGCGATTTCTCACATCACTGGTGGTGGTTTCTGGGAAAACATCCCACGCGTACTGCCTGAAGGCACAAAAGCCGTTATCGATGGTAACAGCTGGGAATGGCCAATCATCTTCAAATGGTTACAAGAAAAAGGCAACGTTGAAACACACGAAATGTACCGTACGTTCAACTGTGGTGTTGGTCTAGTCGTTGCACTACCAAAAGACCAAGCAGACGCAGCGGTTGCTCTTCTTAAAGAAGAAGGCGAAAACGCATGGGTGATTGGTGAAATCGCTCAAGCAGAAGCAAACGAAGAGCAAGTTGAAATCCAATAACTTGCGAATCAAGCTCAAAAAATAAAAAGAATGAGGACGCTATGTCCTCATTCTGCTATCTGGAACATCGAAAACCATTCTAATAGTAGGTAATTTAGTGATTACTCACGTCAAACCTACAGTATCAAGGCAGTCTCAATATCATGAAAAACATAGTGGTCCTCATTTCGGGTAACGGCAGTAACCTACAAGCAATACTTGAAGCCTGTGAAGCCAACATGCCAAACGCACAAGTGGCAGCGGTTTTTTCTAACAAAGCTGATGCCTACGGTTTGGAGCGTGCAAAACAGTTTGATGTGAATGGTCACTTTGTCGATCCTAAAGCATTTGAATCTCGTGAAGACTTTGATGCCGAACTGATGAAGCAAATTGATGAATACCAACCAGACGTGATTGTATTGGCTGGTTACATGCGTATTCTCAGCAGCGCGTTTGTTTCCCATTATCTGGGTAAGATGATCAACATCCACCCTTCTCTATTGCCTAAATACCCAGGGTTACACACCCACCAGCGTGCCATTGATGCCGGTGACAAAGAGCATGGCACCAGCGTTCACTTTGTCACAGAAGAATTAGACGGCGGTCCTGTGGTGCTACAAGCTAAAGTACCGGTATTTGAAGATGATGATGCCGATGCACTTGCCTCACGCGTGCAGACTCAAGAGCACAACATCTACCCAATGGTGACTAAGTGGTTAGTCGACGGGCGATTATCGATGACCGAGGGCAAAGCGTATCTCGATGGTTTTGAGCTAGGAGCTCACGGCTACGCCGCCGAGTAACTCTTAATTCCAAACACCGAACGCAAAAAGGCAGCCATCAGGCTGCCTTTTGTTTTATTCAAATGTTTTACTGCGAGAAAGCCATCACTCCAACGGCTCAGTCGGCGCTTGGTTACCCGGCTTCGGCGCGGCAAACGGTACATCCGTTAGCGCTTCGGCGTTGTTCAATATCAACTCACCAACATGGAATAAGCCATACTCACCCGGCTTCATTCGATGCCAAGTCTCATTGCCCGTTAAAGGTTGAGTTGCAATAACAGAAACCACATCGTTTGGTGTTGTCTCTTCTTGGAAGTTGATTTCTACATCTTCATCCAACAGAGCTGCTTTACCAAATGGTGCTCGACGCGTGATCCAGTAAAGATGGTTGGTACAGTAAGTCATCACAAACTCACCGTCGCTGAGCAGCATGTTAAACACGCCCTTTTCTTTCAACTTATCGCAGCACTGGGCAACATAAGCAAAGACCGCTTCCATATCTTGAGGAGGCTCAGGGTATTTGTCTTCCATCTGCTTGAGTAGCCAACAGAAAGCCATCTCACTGTCGGTTTCTCCGACCGGACGGTGACGACCCGTATACAAATCTTGGTAGTCAGTTAGCTGACCATTGTGTGCAAAAGTCCAATAACGTCCCCAAAGCTCACGCGTAAACGGATGGGTGTTTTCTAAATTCACACCGCCTCGGTTTGCTTGGCGAATATGGCTGACCACCGCACGACTTTTGATCGGGTAGTTTTGCACTA
This sequence comes from Vibrio sp. CUB2, assembly GCF_001557945.1. Classification (NCBI taxonomy): domain Bacteria; kingdom Pseudomonadati; phylum Pseudomonadota; class Gammaproteobacteria; order Vibrionales; family Vibrionaceae; genus Vibrio; species Vibrio sp. CUB2. The sequence goes on from NZ_LNRB01000007.1 coordinate 28,027, forward strand.
ATTCAGCAATTTTCGAGTCACAACTTGGGTTTGGATCTTTGAAAGTACGGAACCCCTTTCCTTCATAGAAAGTAATTCCCCAGCCATCACGATGCGGGCCAGTGCGACCACCGCGCTGCATCAAGCCTGTAAAACTGAAACAAATATCTGTAGGAACATTTGCGCTCATGCCGAGCAATTCACACATGGTTTAACGAACTCCTTACCTTAAAACACAACTAAGCCAGTATTCGGCTTAGTTGTAAATCTTATTCCATCTCTTTTTCGATCAACTGAATGATGATGTGAATGATCTTAATGTGCACTTCTTGGATACGGTCTGCGTAACCAAAGTGTGGTACGCGGATCTCGATGTCTGCAAGACCTGCCATTTTACCGCCATCTTTACCCGTTAGCGCGATCGTCTTCATGCCTTTCGCTTGTGCCGCTTCAATCGCTTTTAGGATGTTGCCTGAGTTGCCAGAAGTCGACAAACCAAACAGAACGTCACCTTTGCGGCCTACTGCTTCTACGTAACGAGAGAATACGAAATCGTAACCAAAGTCGTTACTTACACAAGAAAGGTGGCTTGGATCTGAAATAGCGATACCAGCGTAACCTGGGCGGTTTTCACGGTAACGACCTGTTAGCTCTTCTGCAAAGTGCATAGAGTCACAGTGAGAACCACCGTTACCGCACGACAACACTTTACCATCTTGCTTGAATGAGTCAGCAATCATTTTCGCTGCCGCTTCGATTTGCGCGATGTTGTGGTCATCACTTAAAAACTTATTCAGAACTTCAGCAGCTTCGTTTAATTCACTTCTAATCAGATCTTGGTACATAAGACGTTCTCTTTATTATTTCGGCCACAGCGGAGCGTTTCCGCTTCTCACTTGGCAAATTGTTCTGATGCGAAATTCACACCGGACAGTTCATTACTCTGAGTTTACCCACAAACGAGAATTAGTGTCGATAGCGATCCAACAGATTTGGATTCATCGCGGTAATAAACTTGTTAACTTGCTTACGAAATCATCACCCAACTCCCAACTTTAGAATTTTAACTCTACTTAGATCACTTTTTACTCAATCTTAGGTTTTACATTTTATTAATATTTTGATTACACTTATGAGAACTGGTTAGACCTCTTACCAAAATACAGACGTACAACATAATTAAAGTCTGAAAAGGAAAAAACATATGGACATCTTGCTCTCAATCGTAGCGATGACAGTTGTATTAGGCATTACGCTTTACCACAGAATGTCACTCGTGAAATCCGTCAGTCTGCTAACTGCTGCCATGCTAGCACTGACTATCGCAGGCTCAGTTGGTGTTATTGGCTGGGCACTTTACGTTCTTGCTGTTGCAGTGTTCGCGGTTTCTAGCATTCGCCAATCCCTCATTAGCCGCAAAGCACTCGTCATGTTTAAGAAAGTCCTGCCTGCTATGTCTCAAACCGAGAAAGAAGCCTTGGACGCAGGTACAGTTTGGTGGGAAGCCGAGCTATTCAAAGGCAAACCGGAATGGCAAAAGCTTCACGCAATCAAAGCGCCTAAGCTGAGCAAAGAAGAGCAAGCTTTCCTAGATGGCCCAGTAAATGAAGTATGTGCCATGGTGAGTGACTTCCAAGTAACGCACGAGCTGGCTGACCTTCCACCAGAAGTGTGGCAATACCTGAAAGACAACAAATTCTTCGCCATGATCATCAAAAAGAAATACGGTGGCCTAGAATTCTCTGCATACGCGCAATCTTTAGTACTACAAAAACTAACAGGCGTATCTGGCGTGCTGTCTTCTACCGTTGGCGTACCAAACTCGTTAGGCCCTGGTGAACTTCTGCAACACTACGGTACAGAAGAACAAAAAAATCATTACCTGCCGCGCCTAGCTGAGGGTAAAGAAATCCCATGTTTCGCACTGACTAGCCCAGAAGCAGGTTCAGATGCGGGCTCTATCCCAGATTACGGTGTGGTATGCAAAGGCGAATGGCAAGGTGAAGAAGTCCTTGGTATGCGTCTAACTTGGAACAAGCGTTACATCACTCTAGCGCCAGTCGCAACGGTACTTGGTCTTGCATTTAAACTGCGTGACCCAGAAGGCCTGCTTGGTGACAAAGAAGATCTTGGTATCACTTGTGCTCTAATCCCAACTGACCTTAAAGGCGTTGAGATTGGTAACCGTCACTTCCCGCTTAACGTACCATTCCAAAATGGTCCAACTCGCGGTAAAGACATCTTCGTACCAATGGACTTCATCATCGGCGGTGAAAAAATGGCTGGTCAAGGCTGGCGTATGCTGGTTGAGTGTCTATCGGTTGGTCGTGGTATCACGCTACCTTCAAACTCAACAGGCGGCATCAAAACTGCAGCGATGGCGACAGGTGCTTACTCGCGCATTCGTCGTCAGTTCAAACAACCTATCGGTCACATGGAAGGGGTTGAAGAACCATTAGCACGTCTAGGTGGTAACGCTTACGTGATGGATGCAGCGAGCAATCTAACCGTGGCAGGTATCGACCTAGGTGAAAAACCTTCGGTTATCTCAGCTATCGTGAAGTACCACTGTACGCATCGTGGTCAACAAAGCATCATAGACGCGATGGACATCGTAGGCGGTAAAGGCATCTGTATGGGTCCTTCTAACTTCCTAGCGCGTGGTTACCAAGGCGCGCCAATCGCGGTAACCGTAGAAGGTGCGAACATCCTAACTCGTTCAATGATCATCTTTGGTCAGGGCGCGATTCGTTGTCACCCTTACGTTCTTGAAGAGATGAACGCAGCATATTCTGACGCTGGCGATGCAGTAGAGAAGTTCGACAAAGCACTAGCTGGTCACGTGAGCTTCACCATGAGTAACCTAGTGCGCAGCATCTGGTTTGGTCTAAGTGACGGTCTAGGTTCTTCATCACCAACCAAAGACGCAACCAAGCGTTACTACCAACAATTGAACCGTTACAGTGCAAACCTCGCTCTGCTATCGGATATCTCAATGGCGGTGCTAGGTGGCTCATTGAAACGTAAAGAGCGTTTGTCTGCGCGTCTTGGTGACATTCTAAGTCAGCTATACCTGAGCTCTGCAACATTGAAACGCTTCGAGCAAGATGGCCGTCCTGTTGAAGATTTGCCATTGGTACATTGGGGCTTGCAAGACAGTTTGAAGCAAACTGAAGCGGCAGTTGATGAGTTCCTAGCGAACTTCCCGAACAAAGTCATTGGTCGTGCACTGCGTGTATTGATCATGCCATTTGGCCGTGTACGTAAAGCGCCAAGTGATAAACTAGACAGTAAAGTGGCTCGTATTCTACAAACGCCAAGTGCAACACGTTCACGTATTGGTCGTGGTCAGTACCTAGAACCAACGGAACACAACGCAGCAGGTAAGATTGAACTGGCACTGTCTGTGATTCTTCAAGCTGAACCTGTGTTTGACAAGGTATGCAAAGCGAAAGGCAAACGCCGTCCATTCATGCGTTTAGATATGATTGCTCAAGAAGGTCTAGAGCAAGGCGTGATTACTCAAGAAGAAGCTGATTTGCTGAGAGAAGCGGAGCAACACCGCCTAGACACCATCAACGTAGACGATTTTGAGCCAGAGCTATTGGCCGCAAAGCCGCTGTACCCTCAGATGGAAAACGTCGCTTGAGTGAATGAAAACTTAGACGATAAGTAGGAAAGCAAAACGGGAGCCTCGGCTCCCGTTTTTTATTGAATCTCAACTAAACACAACACGGTGTTAGCAAAGAAGCGTTTATTGTTCGTTATTGTCTTCAACGATAAACGACTGTTCAATTCTGCGCAGTTCTTCCTGCTCTTTCAGCTTAAGTTCTTCTTGAAGCGTCGCTTTGCGTTCGTTCAATGCTTTCTTTTCTGACTTAGTTAAGAACTTCACCGCTTTTTTGTTTGCCAATGCGTACGCAACGACATCTTCACCTTTTTCACGACGTTCATTCACGCGTTGCGAGAAACGTTCGTTGTCACGTGCTTTACGTTCAGCTGAAGTTAATTTACTCATTTTTATGCCTTTAATAAGAATACAGCAGCCCAATTGCTGCCCTCAGGTAAACAAATGAGAAGTCATTCATATAGCTGATGGCGTGAGTCTAGCATAGATATGTAAAGGAACAGCGAAGTGATTGTGTGTGCGTACTAGAACCAACTGCGAGTGCTCTGTGGAGGGTGAAGAAACAAACGCCTTAGCGCGCTGACAATAGATTCTTAGTCTCACTGAAGCTCGCTAGAATGACGGTTTATTTTAAGTTATCAGGCTACTACACGCACAGTGCCCCTAGGTTTCCGTCATTCTGAACAGTGAGGAACGAACGTGATTCAGAATCTACTTACCAAGAGACCCTAGCTAGGCAGATAAAAGATCCGGTTTAGAAAAACATCCGCCAAACACTCGGACTCCGTAATAGATGTACGTCGCCCTAAAATTCGACATGCCATGTTCGAGGCATATTTGACGCAGAAGTCTATCCGCTTGTTCTCGGCTGCTTTGAGGTAGCACTTCTTCTCTCATCAACTGGTATAACGCGTCATGAACCAGAGAAGCTTTAAGAATGTTCTTGGTATCAATCGCTGGACCACTAGCCCCATCCCATGAGTAACCTTTCTTAATCGTCAGCAAACCTTGCTCAGATAGACTCAGAAACGGACTATCGAAAGGCTGTGTGAGGGTAATACCGGTTTCAACCTGTTCTTCGGAATGAAGGTTATATTTGTACGTCCGACGTTTTTTGTACTTCATAAGAGACCTCCTAGTCACCTAGCTTCTTTGAAATTTGGAGCTTAAATCTTTCACACACTCAAATCAGCTTTAACCGACTTAGTGAATATCACGAATGATTTTGCAAATCGAACCGATATTCATAACCTTCGCCAAGAGTGTCACAAAATTAGATGCACCATAAAAAGTAAAACGGAGCCAATCGGCTCCGTTCTATAATCTAAATTCTGCGCCCTACTTCTTAGGCACTTCCAATTGCATCTCTGGCATGGCTTGGCGTTTGGCTTTGAACTTGCTCCAGATGATCCAGAATAGAATCACTAGAATCAAGGCAATCACGTTGCCGATGGCGATGATGATCATGCTGCGTTTACGTTCGGCTTTGCGCTCGGCGATGATGCGCTTTTCCATTTCGATGCGGCGTTGCTCGGCGATCTCTGCTTCTTTCGCTAAGCGTGCAGCTTCTAGATCCACTTCATCGACGACGCTGAATGACTGCTCTTTGATAGGGAAGACTAATGAGCGCTTGGTTGCTAGGTCTGTGGCAAAGACTTCACCATGCCATGAGTACTTACCTAACTCTGGATCATTATCCATCTTAAGCGTGGTTTTGGTACCGTCAGCAGACACTTGACCTTGGCTGTAACTGATAAAGCCATCTGGCGCTTCTTGCTCAACGTTCACGGCAATGGATCCTGGAGTGATCATGCCTTGCTCACCACTGACCACTAGCTGGTGTGGTTGGTCTGCATGACGTGCTTGAATAAAGGTGCGTGTGATTGGCGATGGGTACACCAGTACCACTTGCTCCTGAGCTCGCAAAAATACGCCATTGCCCGACGTAATACGTGCACGGTATTTACCCGGCTCGATATCAATTGGCAGTTGAACGGTAAACACACCGTCGCCAGCTTTTTCATCTAGCCCACGGCCATCATCAGCAAACTCGCCAATCACCATAGGTACAGGACGCGCTTCTTTGATCAGTTCGTCTTCGTTTTCTACAAACTTAGTGAAAGTGACGCGCAGATTTACGCGGTCTAGGAAATCACGCAGTACGAGCGGCTTATCGTCTGAAGTCAAACGTGCGGTAAACTTGAGCGCTTCATTCTGATAAAGGCGATTTGGGAATACATCTGTGCTGAGCTTTAAGTGTGAGATCAGACGAATGTTGTTTTTCGGGGTGACTTTTCCGACAGCCTGCCACGGACCTGGCATGGGTTTATCTATCGAGATGATATCGAGGGAAGATTCTTGATACCAACGAACGTTGTCGTAGGTGCCCCAAGCGTAATACTTTTTACCGTCAGGGCGGACAAGGACGACAGGCTGAGAGCTCTGTTCACGATAAACCAAAAAAGTAATCTGTTCGATGGTGGGATCGACACGAAAGCGGTTATCTAACAAAGACATGGCGGACTCGCTCGCGGCAAACGCGAAACAACTCCAGAACGCTAAAATAGCGACTGACAAAGCCCTCAACATAGTCTCTCCTATTTACTGCCAAATACTGTCGTTCACCAGTTCGAGTCTTTTCTGGTGTGCTTCTACTTCATCGGCAGTTGCACGCAAAACCTTTAGCGCTTTTCTTCCTTCAACACGACGAATGCCTTCCGCTTCACCGTCTTTTTTATTGGCATTAAACTCTAGGCTTGTTTGTCCACCTGTCATCAATAGGTAAACGTCGGCTAGAATCTCCGCATCGAGCAATGCCCCGTGGAGAGTACGGTGTGAGTTATCAATGCCGTAACGTTCACACAATACGTCGAGGTTGTTTCGCTTGCCCGGGAAGATTTTCTTCGCCATGGCAAGGGTATCGGTCACCTTACAGTAATCATCCGTCTTACCGATGCTTGGATTGAGCATTTCAAACTCGTAATCCATGAAGCCGGTATCGAAGGGCGCGTTGTGGGCAACCAGCTCGGCACCTTTAATGAAGTCTAGAAACTCTTGGTGTACGGCAGAGTATTCTGGCTTATCGACCAAGAATTCATCCGTAATACCGTGGACGCCAATCGCATCTGGTTGGATTTCACGGTCAGGCTTTAAGTAAACGTGAAAGTGACGACCAGTCAGCTTACGGTTGATGATCTCCACGGCACCAATTTCGACGATGCGGTGACCCATGTAGTGAGGACCACCTTCTAGGTTCATACCCGTGGTTTCGGTATCGAGAACGACAATACGATTATGTTCAGAATTGCTGCTGGTATTCATAAGGTTATGTGTGTCAGACTATGCTTTATTAAATGTTTCGGCTAATAGTACCAAAAATATGACCAAACACGTTGAGATTTTCACTGATGGATCTTGTTTAGGCAATCCGGGCCCTGGCGGCTACGGCATTGTCTTGCGTTACAAGCAAACAGAAAAGACCCTCGCGAAAGGCTACACTCTGACCACGAATAACCGCATGGAAATGTTGGCCGCCGTGGTTGCACTTCAAACGCTAAAAGAGCCATGCCAAGTGACATTAACGACGGATAGCCAGTACGTGCGCCAAGGCATTACGCAGTGGATTCACAACTGGAAGAAACGTGGCTGGAAAACAGCGGATAAAAAGCAGGTGAAGAATGCCGATCTATGGCAAGCACTTGATAAAGAAACCGCTCGCCACCAAGTTGATTGGCATTGGGTTAAAGGCCATGCAGGTCATCGTGAAAATGAAATCTGTGATGAACTAGCACGCACTGCCGCGGAAAACCCAACCGAAGAAGATACAGGGTATCAAGCGTCTTAGTTTTTACTGCTTGAGACCTTTTTCACTGCACTACCCTCTCTGTTCATCACACCAAGTGGTGTTAGCTTTCTCTTCAAGCGCCAATGCGGCTTGATAGGCTTGAGAGGGTACGTTCGTTTACGAGCCACGATATAATACAAACCCCCCGCCGGTGATGCCCAATCACCCAAACTGTTCTCTAGCCACGTCCACATGGTTTTGTAACGCGTCATTGGAAACAGCGCATAGCGATCGCAGTGAATCACTTGATAGTTCAATACCCCTAACCAGTCTTTAATCCGGTTCACCGTGAACATTCGACCACTCCATGGCAAATTATTTCTTCGCCAAGGCAATAAACTCGCTAACCCAGTGAGACTGATCGGATTGAACCCCGTAATAATAAGATAACCATCATCCATCATGACGCGATCAACTTCGCGCAGCAGTCGATGGGGATCACTTGCATAGTCAAGCTGATGAGCAAGCACCACAACATCAAAGCTTTTTTCTAAAAAGGGTAATTCGTAACCATCTGCGATGACATTATGCAACGGGTTCTGGATATCTACGTTGACTTGGTGTTGAATGTTACAACTACAGCTGGTTAGCTCACAGCTCAAACCACCCAATTTCAACATGTGGTAACCGAACAGCTTCGGACACCACTCATCAAGTCGGGTTTGGATTGACTCAAGTACCCACGGCCCATTGTTCATGTCTGACCAAGTCGACGGGTGCTGTAAAGTTTTGTTGCTGAGTGCTGGTTTCATTAACCACCTGACTATATAAAGGGTGACGGAGAACGAATCGTGTTAGAGATCAAAAGCATACCCGCATTTAATGATAATTACATCTGGCTGATACAAAATAGCGACAAGCGATGTGCCGTGGTCGATCCGGGCGATGCTAAGCCAGTGTTAGAATATTTGCAGGCTAACGAGTTAACTTTAGAAGCGATCTTAATTACGCACCACCACAACGATCACATTGGTGGCGTTCCAGATTTAGTTCATGCTTTTCCTCATGTTTCTGTTGTAGGGCCAAAAGCTGAACCTATCCCAACATTAACCAATGCAATGGAAGAAGGCGATAAGCTTGAGCTTTTCGGAGAAATCTTCATGGTGCTGGGTTTACCGGGTCACACGCTTGGTCACATCGGCTACGCTGGTGATGGTAAATTGTTCTGTGGCGATGTGCTGTTCTCTGCAGGTTGTGGCCGTATTTTTGAAGGCACACCAGAGCAGATGTTCGAGTCACTAAGCAAAATCATGAAGCTGCCAGAAGAGACCGAAGTGTTCTGCGCGCACGAATACACCGCAAGTAACGTAGCCTTTGCCCTAGCGGTTGAGCCAGACAATGAGCACTTACGCCAGTACCGTGATGACGTAAACCGACTACGCGGATTAAACATTCCAACTATTCCTACCACGCTTCGCAAAGAGAAGTTAATTAACCCATTCCTGCGTGCAACAAACGCAGAGGTCATAAAATCTGTAACAAACCGTATCGAAAATAGCGACCCATGCTCGGTTTTTACAGCTTTACGTGAGTGGAAGAACGAATTTTAACCAATTTCTGCTTGTAACTTTGCTCGACGCAAGTATTATCGTGAGCTGATTTTCATAGAAGCGCCTTTGGCGCTTCTATTGCGTTTGGGGCTGATATAAAGCTGTTTGTATTTCACCCAATCGCATAAAAGTAGCGGCTTTCGCGCCCTACCCTTAGTTAGTGTTACAAGATGTCTATTATCTTGCGACTGCCACGCACCTTAGCTGCGCGACAGGCAGGAGAAGATAAACAGGCCCTAAATAGGCTGAATCCATGCGTTTAAAGTACAGTTGGGCGTTGGCGTTACTACTTTCTGGCTGTCAATTGACACAGTCAGATTCAACAAACACACCAACACCAGAAACCAATAAGTCCGAGCAAGCGGTAAAACAAGACGCGGCTCAAGCGGACTCCGAGAAAAAGCAATCGATAGCGAAGAAACCTGCTAAAGAGACGCCGAAAACCCTTTCTCCTCAGGAACAAGAAGATGTATGGCGTCGTATCGGCATGCAGCTTGAAATGGACATCCCAGACAACAAGAAAGTCGCTTACTACCGCACATGGTATCTGAAGCACCCTAACCACCTGCGCACCGTATCTGAGCGTGCACAGCCGTTTTTGTACATGATTACAAAACGCATTGAAGAACGTGGTCTTCCAATGGAATTGGCGCTTCTACCTATCGTAGAGAGCTCATTTGACCCATTCGCGTACTCACACGGTAGCGCGGCAGGTCTTTGGCAGTTCGTTCCTGGCACCGGCAAGATGATGGGCCTAGAGCAGAACTACTGGTACGACGGTCGTCGTGATGTGTACGCAGCGACAGATGCAGCACTTGATTACCTAGAGCAACAAAGTAAGCGCTTTGACGGTAACTGGGACCAAGCGATTGCAGCTTACAACAGTGGTGGTGGTCGTGTATCAAGCGCGATTCGTAAGAACAAAAAGCTAGGTAAACCTACGGACTTCTTCTCTCTAGATCTTCCAAAAGAGACCAGCAGTTACGTTCCTAAGCTACTTGCGCTTGCAGACATCATTGCGAACCAAGATAAGTACGGCATCGACATTCCACCGATCCCGAACAAACCTGTGCTTACGCAAGTCGATCCAAAAGAACAATTGGATCTCGCAATTGCGGCAGACTACGCAGGCATTGGTGTGAAAGAGCTGCAAGGTTACAACCCAGCTTACAACCAATGGTCGACAGCACCGAATGGCCCACACCAGCTTCTTATTCCTATCGAGAAAAAGGATCAGTTCCTAGCTCAGGTGAAGAAGAACCGTGGTAAAGGTATGAAAGTCGCACGCTACAAAGTGAAGTCTGGTGACTCACTCAGCGTATTGGCTCAGAAGTACGGTACGACAACGAAAGTTATCCAACGTGCTAACGGCCTAAAAAACAACAATATTCGCGTTGGTCAGTACCTAATGATCCCAACGTCAACTAAAGACGATGCTAAGTACGCGTTAACCGCCGAAAATCGCCTTAACAAAACGCAATCTCAAGCTCGCGGTCAATTCAAACTGACTCACGTTGTGCAATCTGGCGAGAGCTTGTGGTCTATCGCAAAAGAGAACAAGGTTTCTCATAAGTCTCTGGCGAAATGGAACGGCATGGGACCAAAAGACACCTTGCGCGTTGGCCAAAAGCTTGTGATCTGGAAAAACTCAGACAAAGGCGCAGTGATTCGCACAGTATTCTATGACGTGCGTTCTGGCGACACCATCAGTGGCATTGCGAGCAAGTTTAAGGTGAAGAGCAACGACATCGTGAAATGGAATTCTCTTCAAAAGCAGAAGTACCTGAAACCAGGTCAGAAGCTTAAGTTGTATGTTGACGTAACTAAGGTAAGTGTATGAACCCATCGAGTAACCCGCTTGTAATGTTGTTGGATATTTTTCGTTCTCCAACATCTAGCTTCTTGGCGCTGTATCAGCGTGGAGGCTGGGGATGGCAACCGTTCATCTTTTTGATGCTCAGTCCATTCCTATTCTGGGGTGCCTATTTCTCGAATGTGGATTTCACTTGGCTAAGTGAACAATTAACGGCTCAATTCCAACAGGTCGATCCTAAGCAGATTGAGCTGTTGGAGCCAAACACGCTGATGGCAAGTGCGATCATCAATGATGTGTTTAACCGCTTTGCAACTCTGCTGCTTTTGGCGCTGTGGTTCTTCCTAGCGACGAAAGCAAGCAAACAACAATACGGTTACTGGAAATGGTTTGCGGCGGCTTCTGCAATCTTATTCCCAGCGGTACTAGGCGACATCGCAAGCTATGCGAGCCTGTTACTGAAACACGGTCAGGTAATGACGTACGCGGCGGATTTAAACAGCCTAAATGGTTTGTTAAAACTGCCACTCACCAATGAATGGTCACATTTTGCTAGCTCATTACCGCTGCTTTTACCTTGGTACATTGTGCTTGGTTACGGTGTGGTTCTGACTTGGACAGAGTTTGAACGTGGACAGGCTCTTGTGATTTCGAGCCTGCCTTGGATTGCGTTTTACGTGATTTGGGCGTTGTACATCGTTATTACTTAAAACCATTTAAGCGAGCTCATAAGAGCCCTTACTGGTCGTTAAGCGTAAACGACACCAATAATGGATTATGATCGGAAGCGTCGCTCTGCGGCGCTTTCGCGTTTTTGAGGGTCAGACCTCGATAAAAGACGTGGTCGAGTGGTAATCCGGTAATGAACTGAGTGCGGTTATCTTGACTGAACTTCGCTTCTTGTAGGTCTGCCTTTTGGAGAGCCGTCTTCATTGCTTTAACGCGGTCCTCACTCCAGCTATTGAAATCTCCCGCAAACAAAATTGGGCCTTTGTGCTCTTTTAAAACCATTTCTAAACCAGACAACTGTGAAGTGTACTCTTCCGTGCCAACGGTAAAGTTAATCGCATGAATGTTTACCACGGCTAGGGTCTCGCCATTGCTAAGTTGATACTTGCTGTACAGAGCCGACTTTGGCAAATGCAGCCATGGTTCTTTAGAAGTGTATGCGCAAGCACGAATTGGCTCTTTCTGCGCAATACTGATTACCCCTGCACCACTTCCTAGTGCCTTAAATGCGCTCACTTGGTTGCTCATCCAATGGCCTTCCACCAGCCAGTTTTTAAACTCATCGGTCAAACTGGCTTCTTGTAAAAGCAACAGCTGTTTATTGGCAGAGAAAGCATCGAGCGCTTCTTGCCAGTTGTCTCTGTTTTGCTTATAGATGTTCCATACCAAAACGTTAAGCTCACCATTCTTATCAATCGCTTGTGGCTTATTAAACTCCATACAGCGGATATCTTGAGTAATGTTCATCCCTGTTTGAGTAACAATCTGTGGTTGTTCTGGCACAGTAAAGATCACCTGAAAACTCACAAACCCAGCGATAATGAGAAAAACTAACGCAAAAGCTAAACGCTGATACATAGACCTACCTGAATGCAAATAAAATGGAATCAAAAATGCGAGCAATAAAAAAGGAGCCATTCTCGGCTCCCTTTTAGCTTACTCAAATTTTCACCACATGCTGTAGTGAAATCTTATATCTATCTGGATAAAGATTAGATTGCGTCTTCGTCTTCTTCACCCGTACGGATACGTACTACACGCTCTACGTCGGTTACGAAGATCTTACCATCACCAATCTTACCGGTTTGCGCCGTTTCAATGATGGTTTCTACACACTTGTCTGCAACGTCTTCTGTCACAACGATTTCTAGCTTCACTTTAGGAAGGAAATCCACCATGTACTCAGCACCACGGTACAATTCAGTGTGACCTTTCTGACGACCAAAGCCTTTCACTTCAGAGACGGTCATCCCTGTAATGCCTACTTCAGCCAATGCTTCTCGAACATCATCCAATTTGAATGGCTTGATAATCGCTTCAATCTTTTTCATGTTCATCCCTTAAGCTTCAATCGTTTGCGCATATTATCGGTTAGCGTCTCACAACATTCAATCCTTGTTGTCACCAAGCACCTGAAAATCCTGACACTGGTGGAATTTATTTGCCGATGAATGTAACAAAGTCGCGCAGTCAGCAATCCCGCATGCCCAAAACGAAAAAACCAGAGCACTGGCTCTGGCTTGGTCTAAATCTTTATCTGGTTTATACCCGCGCTTACTTCAAGCTTGCGTAGTACGCTGCTAAGTTTGCGATATCTTCGTCTGACAGTAGATTCGCTTGCGCTTGCATCACTGCGGCAAGGCCACCTGTGCGTTGACCCGCTTTGTACGCTTTGATTGAACTTACGATGTATTGCTCATTCTGGCCTTTCAGGTTTGGGTAACCAGGAATCACCGCGATACCATCCGCACCATGACAAGCAGCACATACGCCTGCTTTTGCTTGCCCTGCGGCTACATCACCTGCCGCCAGAGCTTGCCCACTTAACATGGTTAGCGCCACCATTGCGCCCATGATTGTTTTCTTCATTGCTTCACCTAATCGATTCTTATTTAAGGATTTTTATATTTTATAATCGACATTGTGGCATGAATTACAACGACTTGCGCCAGATAAGTTCACAATCTTGGCCACTGAAGGCTTGATCAACAAACAAATCACCGACCGCCACCACCTGATCTTGGTACATCAAAATCGGGATCTGGCGACGCAGCCAACTCGGCACGTTGTACTCTTGAAACAACTTCTTCAGCTTACGGCTATGGCTACGAGTGGTTGGGTGCGCAGAGAGTCCCTCTGGATTAAACGTCACTCGTAATAGCTCTGGTTGAGGCGGCAAGGCAATGGTGGCTTGTTCTGAGCGGGTACTCAAAGTGAGTTCTCCGAGTCGCTCAGGCAATACCAAAGCAGTATCGGTTTGAATGTCACTCTGCCACGTCGCAACATTGGCTGTTTCAGTTACCCAATAAAGGCGATTTTGAAAACGACGAACTTCACCCTGCTTAAGTTGCAGCTTAGGGTTCGCATCTTGCTGTGCCAATCCGACTTCATTCCAAATTAAATTGAGTTGCGCTTGGGTTGGCATGTTAGCGTTCAACTTAGCCAGCCACATACGTACCAATCGCGCACGAGCCAGTTCACTGTGCGTCGTCAATTCTTCAATACTCAGGCTCAAATCACTTTGTAGAGCACGTTCAAACACTGCGTGAAGCAACTCATCCAGCAAAGCTTCTTGCTGCGCGCACAAACTCGCACTGCGCAGCACTGCTTGATGGATGCTCGGCCAACGTTCAGAAAGTTCTGGCACTATACGATGACGGAGGAAGTTACGGTCGTAACGAATATCTTGGTTGCTTTCGTCTTCTACCCAACTCAGTTTTTGCTCTTTGGCTGCCGCTTCGATTTGCTCTCGCTTAACGGCCAGTAATGGACGAACTAATGTGCCACCAGCAAACGGCATGCTTTCAGCCATTGATGATAACCCCTTTGGTCCACTGCCCCGTTTAAGTGCTAACAAGAAGGTTTCCACTTGATCATCGGCATGTTGCCCTGTCAGCAACAAGTCACCGGTTTGGATATGCTTTGCTAATGCCTGGTAACGTGCTTCACGCGCCAACAACTCAATGCTTTCACCACTATTGATGTCTAAGTTCACGTGCTCAACTGAGCATGAGATTCCCGCTTGCTGAGCCCACACTAAACATTGATTTGCCCAATCGTCTGCGTTCGAGCTCAAGCCATGATGTACGTACACCGCGTGGCAGCTACCGGATTTAGAACCTGCTGATTGATTATCTATCGAATTCACTTGGCGATAGCGACTAAGTAGCTCGAGTAATAAACGCGAATCCACCCCACCACTAAACGCCAAGACAATCTTGGTGCCTGATTGGTAATAACGATTAAGAACTTGAGCAAATTGCGAGTAAAGCGATTCCATAAATCATCCGACAGAAACAAAAAAGGGTTGGACGCATGCCCAACCCTTTCTATTTTATCTGTAATCTTGCGAGAATTCAGCTAGCGCCTAGCGTCAGCTGTAATTAGCAGTAACCGTAGTTCATTAGACGTTGGTAACGACGCTCAAGTAACGTTTCGTGATCCAACTGCTCAAGGTCTTCTAGCTGACGAAGCAAGTTTGCTTTCATGTTTTCAGCCATTTGAACGTGGTCACGGTGCGCACCGCCTAGTGGCTCTTCGATGATTTCATCGATAAGTTCAAGCTCTTTTAGGCGCGGAGCTGTTAGGCCCATCGCGTCTGCTGCTTGTGGTGCTTTGTCTGAATCACGCCACAGGATTGAAGCACAACCTTCTGGAGAGATTACTGAGTACGTTGAGTACTGAAGCATGTTCACGTAGTCACCTACACCGATTGCAAGTGCACCGCCTGAACCGCCTTCGCCAACAACGTTACAGATTACTGGTACTTTAAGACCAGACATCACTTTTAGGTTCTTCGCGATCGCTTCAGATTGACCACGCTCTTCCGCGCCAACACCTGGGTATGCACCTGCTGTGTCGATGAAAGTGATGATAGGCATGTTGAAACGCTCTGCCATTTCCATCAAACGTAGCGCTTTACGGTAACCTTCTGGTTTAGGCATACCAAAGTTACGTTTTACTTTTTCTTTGGTCTCACGGCCTTTCTGGTGACCAATGATCATCACTGGACGACCTTCAAGACGTGCAATACCACCAACGATCGCTTTGTCGTCAGCAAACGCGCGGTCACCCGCTAGTTCATCAAATTCATCAAATGCGTGCTTGATGTAATCTAGTGTGTATGGACGTAAAGGGTGACGAGCCAGTTGAGCTGTTTCCCATGCACCTAGATTGCTGAAGGTTTTCTTCTTAAGTTCTAGGCTCTTTTTCTCAAGCTGTTCGATTTCTTTATCAAGGTCAACCGCAGAATCACCACCGTGACGAGATACGTCACGTAGCGCTTCGATTTTCGCTTCTAGTTCTGCGATTGGCTTTTCAAATTCAAGAAAGTTTAGGCTCATCTATGAATCCTTTTTTACTCAGCGTCTTACATATTGCGCTGAATTTTTAGTTAAATTCGAGTTCTACTTGGCCTTTGCCAAGCAACTGTTTTAAATCGTCTAGTAATGTATCTGTTGGCGTTACTCGCCATTCGGTGCCCAATGTTAACCGCGCTCTGGCGTCGGCACGCTGGTAGTATACATTGACAGGTACGGTTCCGGCTTTGTGCGGTTCTAAAATACGAGTAAATTGCTCAAAGAATTTATCGTTGATCTGGCTAGCATCAATAGATACCGACAAACCACGTGCGTATTTTTCACGTGCGGTACCCAGATCCATAACTTCACGCGCCGACATTTTAAGGCCACCGTTGAAGTCATCAAAGCTGACCTGTCCAGAAACAACCAGAATTTTATCTTTTTCGAGAAGTTCTGCATACCTATCAAGCGCATCCGAGAACAACATCACCTCCATTCGACCACTTCGGTCGTCCAGAGTCATGATACCGATACGCGTACCGCGTTTGGTTGTCATCACGCGAGCGGCAATAACCAGACCCGCAACTGTCACAGATTGATCGCGACGAGTTGGGGTCGCGTCTTTTAGTCGACAACTAACGTACTTATTTAGTTCCTTTATGTATGCGTTAACTGGGTGTCCGGTCAAATATAAACCGAGCGTCTCACGTTCACCCTCTAGCCATACCTTCTCTGGCCATGCTGGCACTTGAGTATATTTGTGCTCCACCTCTTCTGGCGCATCAGTCAACACACCGAACATATCAGTTTGACCAAAAGCTTCCGCTTGGTGGTGTTGGCTTGCCGCTTTCACCGCATCATTAAGCGATGCCATTAGTGCCGCACGATGTGGACCTAGCCTGTCGAGTGCGCCCGCGTAAATCAGTTTTTCGATAACACGCTTATTGACCTTTTTCAGGTCAATTCGCGCACAGAAGTCAAATAGGTCGATGAAGTGACCGCCTTTGTTGCGCGCTTCTAAAATCGCATCGATTGGACCTTCACCCACGCCTTTAATCGCGCCGATGCCGTAAACAATCGCACCATTCTCGTCTACGTTAAAGCGGTACAAGCCGGCATTGATGTCTGGCGGAAGAACGGTGAGTTTCATGCGGAAACATTCGTCTACTAGGCCAACCACTTTCTCAGTGTTATCCATATCGGCGGTCATTACCGCTGCCATGAATTCTGCTGGATAGTGCATCTTCAGCCATAACGTTTGGTACGAAACCAGTGCGTAGGCTGCCGAGTGAGATTTGTTAAAGCCGTAACCCGCGAACTTCTCTACCAAGTCGAAGATCTTCATCGCCAACTCGCCATCGACGCCGTTGGCAATTGCCCCCTCTTCGAAGGTAGCACGCTGTTTCGCCATCTCTTCCGGTTTTTTCTTACCCATCGCACGACGAAGCATGTCCGCACCACCTAGGG
This sequence comes from Vibrio sp. CUB2, assembly GCF_001557945.1. Lineage (NCBI taxonomy): Bacteria > Pseudomonadati > Pseudomonadota > Gammaproteobacteria > Vibrionales > Vibrionaceae > Vibrio > Vibrio sp. CUB2. The sequence continues at coordinate 45,338 of NZ_LNRB01000007.1, forward strand.
TGTAGCCAGACAGCACCTGTGCAATCTGCATTACCTGTTCTTGATACAGGATGATGCCGTAAGTCGGATCGAGAATCTCTTTAAGCGATTCGTGTTGCCACTTTTCATCTGGGTATGAGATCGCTTCACGGCCGTGCTTACGGTCGATAAAGTTATCTACCATGCCCGACTGCAGCGGACCCGGACGGAAAAGTGCTACCAATGCGATGATGTCTTCGAAACAGTCCGGTTGCAGACGCTTGATCAGCTCTTTCATACCGCGCGATTCAAGCTGGAATACCGCAGTAGTTTCTGAGTTTTGCAACAATCGGAATGACGGAGCATCGTCCAATGGAATTGATTCGATGCGAACTGGATCTTTGCCTTCGCGTTCTAAACGCGGGTTAATCAGACCCAACGCCCAGTCGATGATGGTTAGGGTACGCAGACCCAAGAAGTCAAACTTAACCAGACCGGCCGTTTCAACGTCGTTCTTATCGAACTGAGTAACCGGGAAGTGGCCTTCCGAGTCAGCATAAATCGGCGCGAAGTCTGTAATGGTGGTTGGTGAGATTACAACACCACCCGCGTGCTTACCGGCATTACGTGTACAACCTTCAAGGAGGCGACACATGTCGATAAGCTCTTTCACTTCTTCATCTGCGTCATACAACTCAGGAAGTGCAGGCTCAGCTTTGAACGCTTTTTCCAGCGTCATGCCCGGATCAGGCGGAACCAATTTTGAAATACGATCAACGAAGCCAAACGGGTGGCCAAGTACACGGCCTACGTCACGGATTACCGCTTTCGCCGCCATGGTACCAAAGGTGATGATCTGAGATACCGCATCACGGCCATACATTTCCGCTACGTGATCAATTACTTGGTCACGCTTATCCATACAGAAGTCGACGTCGAAATCGGGCATGGATACACGTTCTGGGTTCAAGAAACGTTCGAATAGAAGGTCGTATTCCAATGGGTCAAGGTCGGTGATCTTCAGTGCATATGCCACCAAAGAACCAGCACCCGAACCACGACCCGGACCTACCGGAATCGCGTTGTCTTTCGACCACTGAATGAACTCCATTACGATCAAGAAGTAACCAGGGAATCCCATTTGGTTGATTACGTCGAGTTCGATTTGCAGACGATCATCGTATTCAGGACGACGCTGCTTGCGCTCTTCCTCATCTGGAAACAGGAACTCTAGACGCTCTTCCAGACCTTCGCGAGACTTCATGACCAAGAAGTCGGTCTCTTCCATACCTTCAGTTGGGAAGGCAGGTAGGAAGTATTCACCCAAACGTACTGTCACGTTACAACGCTTGGCAATTTCAACACTGTTTTCTAACGCTTCCGGAATGTCGGCAAACAGCTCGCACATTTCCTCTTCAGTACGCAGGTATTGTTCTGGGCTGTAGTTCTTTGGACGACGCGGATCTTCTAGGGTGTAACCATCGTGGATCGCTACACGGATTTCATGGGCGTCAAACAAGTCTTCACTGATGAAAACAACTTCGTTGGTTGCGACAACTGGCAGCTCAACCTCTTCTGCCAATTCAATCGCAAAGTGCAGGTAAGTTTCTTCATCCGGACGACCAGTACGAACCAATTCTAGATAGAAGCGATCTGGGAAATATTGGTTGTAGAACTCGACACAACTGTCGACAACTTTACGGTTGCCTTTTAGCAATGCTTTACCGATTTCACCGTTCTTCGCGCCTGATAGAACGATCAAACCTTCTGATAGTTCAGCCAACCAAGCTTTGTCGAGCACCGGTTGGTGTTGTACGTGACCACGAAGGTAAGCTTTTGAGATCAGCAACGTGAGGTTTTTATAACCTTCATTGTTTGCCGCAAGTAACGTTAATTGCGTCAGCTCCTCGCCAAACTCATCCGATTGCATTTTGAAATCAGCACCGATGATTGGCTTCACACCACTGCCGTGCGCAGTGCCGTAGTACTTCACCAAACCACATAGGTTAGTGAAATCGGTCAATGCCATTGCAGGCATACCGAGTTCGGCGACTTTCTTAACGAGCGGTGGAACTTTGTTGATACCATCCACCATAGAGAAATCACTGTGAACTCTTAGGTGAATGAACTTGGGATCTGACATTAACAGGTACCGTAAAACTATATCTTAATTGGGATTCTAACCTAAAGCAGGCGTGGTTTATAACACCGATTCGCCTATTCTATTACTTTGCTTTATTCTTCGATGCCGAGCGCTTTCTTCACGGGCTTGAAGCTCTTACGGTGTTCACTGATCACACCGTGTTGCTCAATCGCTTCGAAGTGCGCTTTGGTTGGGTAACCTTTGTGCTTAGCAAAGCCAAACTGTGGGTATTGTTTATCCAACTCTTCCATTTCTTGGTCACGAACCACTTTAGCAATGATTGACGCCGCGCTGATTTCCGCCACGCGCAAGTCGCCCTTCACCACAGCTTGGGAATCCATTGGCAGTTCAGGACAACGATTACCATCGATAAGCGCAAGGTCTGGCTGTACTTTCAAACCCGCAATCGCACGTTGCATGGCAACCATGGTCGCTTGCAGGATGTTGAGCTCATCAATCTCTTCAGGAGAACAGCGGCCTACCGCCCATGCTAAGGCTTTCTCTTTGATTTCTGGCAGCAGTGCAAGGCGTTTTTTCTCACTCAGCTTTTTCGAATCGTTTAAGCCTTCAATTGGGTTATTTGGATCTAAAATAACCGCTGCGGTAACAACATCACCCACCAAAGGACCACGCCCTACCTCATCAACTCCCGCAACCAACTGGTAGCCTTGCGGGTATTCAAACGGTGGTAGTTCAACTTTTGCTTTGGTCGTTTTTGGTTTTACAGCCATGGTCAATCTCTATTTTTCAATCAGTTTTAGAACCGCGTTTGCGGCTTGTTGATCCGCATCTTTGCGAATCCAATGATGCATTTCAGTGAACTTATCCAACATTTCTCGGTTATCGCTCTCTAGTAAGCGAGACACTTCGTCGAATAAATTGTCTGGCGTGCAATCATCTTGCAGATATTCTTTAACCAGCTCGGTATCAGCCAGAATGTTTGGCAGCGAAACATATTTCGTTTTCAGCAGGCGCTTAGCAAGGAAAGCCGTCACCGCGTTGACACGGTAACCGACCACCATTGGACGCTTGAGCAACATACATTCTAACGCTACGGTGCCAGACGCCAACATCACGGCATCTGAAGCGGTAATTACGTTGCGCGCAGTATCGTCCACCAGTTTGAAATCAAGCTCTGGCGCATGCTCTTTCCACGCTTGCTCGAATTGTTCGCGACGTTTCTGGTTTACTAGCGCTACGACGAAGCCAAGATCGGGGAATTTCTGGTGCAATTTCTTACAGGTTTCGATAAATGGCTGAGAGAGCATTTTCAACTCGCTGCTACGGCTACCCGGAAGTACCGCTAACCATTGCTTATCTTGCTCTAAACCGAGTAGCTCACGTGCAGGCGCTTTGTCTGATTGCAGCGGAATGGCATCAGCCAATGTGTGACCAATGAATTCACAAGGCACATTGAATTTGTCGTAGAACGCTTTTTCAAACGGTAGGAATGCCAGTACTAGGTTAGTCGCTGCTTCAATTTTAAAGATGCGCTTTTGACGCCACGCCCAAACCGATGGGCTTACGTAATGCACGGTTTTGATGCCAGCATTTTTCAGGTCTAGCTCAACACGTAAGTTAAAATCTGGTGCATCGATACCAACAAAGACATCCGGCGGGTTATCAGTGAAGTATTTCACGAGCTCAGCTTTGACTTTCAGCAGTCTTGGCAAGCGGCCCAGCACTTCAACCAAGCCCATTACGGCAAGCTCTTCCATATCGAACAGAGACTCGCAGCCTTGCGCGATCATTTTAGGGCCACCAATACCAACAAACTCTGCGTCTGGGTATTGCTGTTTTACCGCTTTGATAAAGCCTTCACCTAGCGTGTCGCCAGACAGTTCTCCGGCAATGATGCCGATACGTAATGGTCTTTCCATATCTACTTCGCTATTTTTCCTGTGCGCTATGGGTAACGATTTAAGCTAAACGATTTAAACTATGTATCCACATAAACCGCGGTAGCTGCACAATCTGCAGCGTACAAACCGTTATCCATAAAACACAAAAAGACCGCAGCCCAATTTGGGCGCGATCTTTTCAATTTAACCGCTCATTCGTTAATTAACGAATAATGCCACGTTCCGTTGTTTCCAGAATATCTGAGAAACGTTTCACCGCTGGCCACTCTTGTGCCATTTCAGCTAGGATTGGTTTCACTTCTTCCAGAGTCTTACCTGAACGGTAGATTTCTTTGTACGCTTTTTGCAGCGCACGAATTTCTGGTTTTTCGAAACCGTTACGCTTCAAGCCAACCAAGTTCAAACCAAATGGGGTTGCGTGGTTACCTTGAGCCAATACGTAAGCTGGTACGTCTTGAACAACCGCAGAACAGCCGCCAACGTAAGCATAAGCACCAACCGTACAGAATGGATGAATCGCAGAAAGCGCCATTACACCTGCGTGATCATCTACCGTTACGTGACCACCAAGGATCGCATTGTTACCAATGTGAGTATGGTTACCAACGACTACGTCATGTGCGATGTGTGCGTTTACACAAAGCAGGTTGTCGTCACCAATCACTGTTGTTGCTTTATCTTGAACCGTACCACGGTGAACCTGAACCGCTTCACGAATCACGTTACGGTCACCGATAACCACCGTTGTATCTTCGCCACCGTACTTCTTGTCTTGGTTTTCTTCACCAATCACAGCATGTGGGAAAATGCGGTTATCTTTACCAATTTTGGTGTGGCCTTTGATCACTACGTGAGACATCACTTCTGTGCCTTCACCAATCTCCACCGTAGAGGTGATGTAAGTGAAAGGACCAACGGTCACGTTAGCGCCAATTTTCGCGCCTTCTTCTACCACCGCAGCTGGGTGGATTTTAGCGGTTTCATGAATCATATTAAAACTCTCGACGAGCACACTTCAGCTCAGCTGAACATACCACTTCGCCGTCAACTTTTGCCACACCGCTGAATGCAGCAATGCCACGACGCTCTTTCAGAAATTCTACTTCAATAATCATTTGATCGCCTGGTACTACTGGTTTACGGAACTTAGCACCGTCAACACTTGCGAAGTAGTACAGCTCGTTTTCCGTCGGTGCACCAAATGATTTAAATGCAAGTAGGCCTGTCGCCTGAGCCATCGCTTCCAGGATCAATACGCCTGGGAATACTGGTAGCTGTGGAAAGTGACCTGTGAACTGAGGTTCGTTAACCGACACATTTTTAATTGCGTGAAGGTACTTCTCTTCTTGGAAGTCAATCACACGGTCGATCAATAAGAATGGGTAGCGATGAGGTAGTAGCTCTTGAATTTCAGAGATGTTCATCGTTTTCTTTTCAGTAGTCAAAGTCGTCTTCCTATATCAATTCTCAACAACCAAGATGGCAAGGCAGCGGCAAATGCCACTTATGCAGTAATCGCCTGCAAAGTGTATACCAGCTTGGTGATAAATCTACTTATAGCGCGTCATTATAGAAGAAAAAGACCCGCATTTCGCGAGTCTTTGTTCAGAATGTGGAACTAAGATTCTTCTTTCGTTTCCAGCTGTTTCTCAACAGCTTTCAGACGTTTGTTCATCTCGTCAATGCGGTGAACTCGAGTCGCCGTCTTGCGCCACTCTCGGTTGGTTTGCAGTGGAATGCCTGATGAGTACAGACCTTTCTCTTCGATACTGCGCATAACCATGCCCATACCGGTGATAGCTACGCCATCTGCAATCGTGATGTGGCCATTCAGAACCGACGCGCCGCCGATCTGACAGTACTTACCAATTTTGGTACTGCCCGCAACAATAGTACCACCTGGCATCACGGTACCATATCCGATCTGCACGTTATGAGCGATTTGAAGTTGGTTATCAAGAATTACGTTGTCTTCAATGATAGTGTCTTCAAGTGCACCACGGTCAATCGTCGTACACGCACCAATCTCAACGCGGTTACCGATACGCACTGAACCCAACTGAGGGATTTTGATCCACTCGCCTTTGTCATTTGCGTATCCGAAACCATCAGAGCCAATGACTGTGCCAGATTGCACTAGACAGTCATCGCCCATTGATACTTCATGATAGATAGTCACATTAGCCCAAAGCTTAGTGTTGTTACCTAGCTTTGCGTTTTTACCGATAAAGCAACCTGCGCCAATACTTACGTTGTCGCCCAGCTCTACACCCGTTTCAATCACTGCGTTTGCACCGATAGTTACGTTAGTACCCATCTTCACGTCTGCTGCGATAACGGCACTTGGTGCGATCTCGTCAGCTGGCTTCGGAGTGGTGTCCATTGCTTGTACTACTCGAGCAAAAGCAATGTAAGGGTCAGCCACAACCAATGCGTTACCCACACATTGATCTTTGTGATCGGCTTTCACCATCACAACTGTCGCTTTGCACTCAGAAAGGTGTTTTGCGTATTTTGGGTTAGACAAGAAGGTCACATCACCTTCTTGTGCTTTATCCATTGGAGCTACGCGGCTTACAACGAGAGACTCGTCACCAAATAGCTCTCCCCCGGTAATTGTTGCCAACTCGGCTAATGTCAATGTCTTCATAACTTCTTATTTTAGAGCTTTAATTACGTCTTCAGAGATGTTGTATTCTGGCTTACCGTACTGAAGAGAAGAAATGTCGATTACCATGTCGTAACCTTTCTTCGTTGCTACTTTCTTCACTGCGTCTTGGATAGTCTTGAATAGCTTCGCTTTCTCTTCAGCTTCGCGACGTGCACTTGCTTTCTCTAGAGCTTGTGCTTTCACTTTGTATTCGCTGTCTAGTTTAGCGATGTCGATACGTAGTTTTTCAACTTCGTCTTGACCTAGAAGCTCGCCATCACGCTGTAGCTTTTCAATTTTAGTCTTAGCACGTGCTTGGATAGATTTCAGCTCGTCTGCTTTGCTCTTAAAGTCTTTCTGCATTTTTTGTAGAACTACTTCGCGTTGAGGAAGCGCTTGGAAAACTTGAGCAGTATTTACATAAGCAATTTTCTGAGCAGCTTCAGCCGCGTTAGCAAACATTGAAGAGCTAAGTACTAGAAGGCCTAGGCCAGCTGCTTTGATCATTTTATTCAAAATATTTTCCTCTTTAGAAGGTTCTACCGATAGTGAACGTGAAGAACTCTTCATCGTCGCCATCATATTTCTTAATTGGTTTCGCTAGCGAGAATACTAGAGGCCCCATTGGAGACATCCATTGCAACGCCGCACCGTAAGATGAGCGGTAGTTGGTTGGATCTGAGTAATCGTAGTAGTAACGGTCACCGTATTCCGCGCCTGAGCTACGGTAGTCGAACTCTGTATCCCAAACACTTGCCATATCAAAGAAGATACTGGTACGGATTTGGTTACGAACTTCGTCCGAAGCAAATGGTGTTGGAACAATTAACTCAAGGCTTGCAAGTGCAACAGCGTTACCACCAACAGCATCATCTGTTGCTGTATCTGCACCGTTGTTCGAGCCAGAGTAATCACGATAAACCGCTTTCGGACCTACTGTGTTCGAGCCGAAACCACGTAGTGTTGTAAAACCACCCGCGTAGTAGTTTTCGTAGAATGGGAACAAGTTATCGTTGCCATCCGTTTGACCATAACCGTTACCATAACCTAGACGACCACGGAACAAGAGTGTGAACTCGTGTTTCTTAGTCAATGGCACGTATTGACGAACATCATACTGCATCTTGAAGTATTGAACGTCAGAGCCAGGTACGGTCATCTTATAGAATGCACGTTGGTGGTTACCCGCTGTTGGGAAGTAGCCACGGTTTAGGTTGTTACGTGTCCATGAGATGTTGAAGTCAAAGTCATTTGTGTTCAACGCGCCGCTAGAATCAATGTTGTCTTCTTGCGCCTGTAGGAACTGTTCTACCTGTAGGTAAGGTGACAAGTTACCGATCTTGTTGTGAGTGTAACCAACACCAAACTCAAAGCGGTTCAGTTCGTCGAATGGGAAACCCCATGTCAAACTTGCGCCGTAACTTTGGTTGGTATAGTCAACGATACCCGCTTCAGATGCTTCGAACTCGTCGTAGAAGATCTTACCACCCAAACTTACACCATCTAGGTTCCAGTAAGGGTCACGGTAGTCCAAGCTCACGTTTTTCTGGTAGTCGTTCATCATCGCGTTAATGCCAACGCGGTTACCACTACCAATAAAGTTGTCTTGTTGTAGGCCAACCTGGAAGCTCACGCCCGATTCAGTACCATAGCCGACACCAAAGTTCACGCTGCCTGAGTTTGCCTCTTTCACAGAGTAAACTAAGTCTACTTGGTCATCGCTACCAGGAACACGTACCGTTTGTACTTCTACGTTCTCGAAGTAACCAAGACGGTTTAGACGCGTTTTACCGGTTTCGATTGATTTCGAGTTTAGCCAGCTGCCTTCCATCTGACGCATTTCACGACGTAGTACTTCGTCTTTGGTTGAGTTGTTACCCGTAAAGCGAATGTCACGTACGTAAATACGGTTACCCGGCTCAACGTTTACAACAAGCGATACTTGTTTGTTTTCATCGTCGAACTCAGGGATGGTATTTACTTGTGGGTAAGCGTAACCAGATTCACCAAGCACACGCTTGATGCCTTCTTCCATCGAAGTAACACGAGAGCCGTTATACGTCTCGTTGTCTTCGAAAGGAACTAGCTTTTCGAACGTTGCTTCTTCACCGATCAAGTTACCGCGGAATTTCACGTCTTTAACGGTGTACACGTCGCCTTCTTCAAGACCAAGGGTAATGTATACGCCTTTTTTGTCAGGAGAAATCGCCACTTGTGTCGAATCAACGTTAAATTTCAGGTAACCACGGTCTAGGTAGTAAGACTTCAGCGCTTCGATATCACCAGCAAGCACTTGCTTCTGATATTTTTCGTCCGCTAGGAAGTTCCACCATGGCACGTCAACGTTTAGGTTGAAACGAGAAAGAAGGTCTTCATCAGAAAAGACTTCATTGCCGATAAAGTTGATTTGCTGAATTTTCGCCGATACACCTTCGGTGAAGACGAATTTCAAGTCAGAACGGTTACGAGGCAATGGAGTAACAACCGCTTTTACGGTCGCGTTGTATTTACCAACACTGTAGTAAAAGTCTTCCAAACCTTTTTCGATGTTGCTCAGCGTAGTGCGGTCAAGCGCTTCACCTTCACGAACGCCAGAAGCATTCAGGTTTTCTTGTAGCTGCTCGTCCTTGATTGCTTTGTTGCCTGAGAATGAGATGCTCGCAATAGTTGGACGCTCTTTCACTTGAACAACCAGAACATCACCATTACGCAGCACTTTCACATCTTCGAAGTTACCCGATGCGTACAATGCGCGAATGATCTCTGCAACATCGCCTTGGTCAACGGTATCACCGACACGTACAGGCATTTTCAGCAACGCTGCACCCAGTGCCACACGCTGCAATCCATCGATTTCAATATCTTGAACTACAAAGTTCTCTGCTCCGTTTGCAGATACACTGGTCGCCAGTAAACTTGCAAACAGAATTCGCTTAATCGCCATACTTGTTCTAATTATTCCTTGCTACTGCTTTTGTCTCTGAACTATCACAGACGAGTAAAATCATTAAATAGCGCTAACGCCATGAGCGAGAAGATAATCGCACCACCAATTCGATAGCCCATTTCCTGTACTTTCTCAGGTACTGGGCGTCGGATGACTGCTTCAATTGCAAAAAACAGCAGATGCCCACCATCCAACATTGGTAAAGGAACGAGGTTAATAATACCTAGGTTAACACTAATTAGTGCTAGAAAACCTAAAAAGTAGACCAGACCGTAGTCTGCGGTCGCACCTGCTCCTTTGGCAATAGATATTGGTCCGCTCAAATTGTTCAGACCAACGTCACCTACAATCAGTTTCTTAAGCATACTGATTGTAAGTCCAATAACTTGACCAGTTTTGTCAATCGCTTTGCCAATAGACTCGAATACACCAAACTGTAATTCGAAGCGATAACTTTCTGGCCATTCTGCGACTTCAGGTGCGATACCCGCGAAGCCAACTGTTTCTTTGTTAGCTAGCTCACGACTACCTGGAGTCAATGTGAAAGATTGCTCTTCACCTTGACGTAACACCGTCAGGTCAATTGGCGTTTCTGGGTTAGAACGAATGGCTTCAACCACTTCATCCCACTTAGAAATCTTATCACCATTAATCTCGATGATTTTATCGCCAGCTTGTAGGCCTGCTTGTTCAGCGGCACCACCTTCACTCACCTGTGCCAACTCCGTATAAATCTCTGGAGTGTACGGTTTGAAGCCTAGCGATTGCATCGCAGATTGTGTTTCTGGATCAAATTTCCAATCACGGATATCAAGTGTCTTCGTGACTTCCGAGCCTACTTCATTAGCCGAAGAAAGCGTTACTGTCATCGAATCATCACCAATATGGGAAACTAATCCCATGTTGACTGATTCCCAGTCCGGAGTTTTGATACCTGAGATGGATTTTAGTTCCATCCCTGATTCAATTCCTGCTTCTGCAATGATTGAATTGGGCGTAACTTCACCAATTACCGGCTTCACTGCTGGTACTCCAATCAGGAAAACCAACCAGTAGGCAACAATAGCAAACAGGAAATTAAAGATAGGCCCCGCCGCCACGATCGACGTGCGTTTCCAAAGTGGCTTTTGGTCAAACGCCAAATGCTTTTCGTGCTCAGGCACTTCGTCAACACGGCTGTCCACCATCTTGACGTAACCACCTAGCGGAATCATCGAGATGCTGTACTCAGTTCCGTCTTTGCCTACCTTACTCCAGATAGACTTACCAAAACCGATAGAAAACTTTTCAACTTTTACACCGCAACGACGCGCAACCCAAAAGTGACCATACTCGTGCACGGCCACCAAGATGCCCAGTGCAACGATAAAAGAAACCAAATTCCACAAAATACCAGTCATTAGCTACGCTCGCGTAAAAATTCTAAGGCGATAGTTCGTGACATTCTATCTAGCTCTATCAAGCTTTCCAAGCTATTCACATTCTCACTTTTATGGCTTGCAGTGATTTTGTTCAAAACTGATTCATTGATGCGAGCGATATCAGTGAAACCAAGACGGTTATTCAAGAAAGCATCAACAGCGACTTCGTTTGCTGCATTTAGTGCCGTTGTAGCATGTTGACCTTCGTAACAAGCATCAATCGCTAGCTTCAAACACGGGTAGCGAGCAAAATCGGGCTGAAGGAACGTCAACTCACCTACTTGAGTAAAGTCGAGTGGTTTCACACCAGCATTCACACGAGATGGGTAAGACATGGTCAGTGCAATCGGCGTTGCCATATCGGGTTCTCCCATTTGTGCTAAGACGGAACCGTCTCGGTATTGCACCATAGAGTGAATCACTGACTGAGGGTGAATGATCACTTTCAGCTGTTCGCGAGCCGCATTGAACAGCCATTTTGCTTCAATGTACTCAAGGCCTTTGTTCATCATGGTTGCAGAATCAACCGAGATCTTAGGTCCCATCGACCAGTTAGGATGAGCGATTGCTTGTGCAGGAGTAACGCTCTCAAGCTCAGCGATATCCGTGTAGCGGAATGGACCACCAGAACCAGTAAGCAGGATAGATGAAATGCCATGCTCTTCTAAGTTACAGCGACCTAGATTGGTTTGAACTTGTTGAGGTAAACACTGGAAGATCGCGTTGTGTTCGCTGTCTACTGGAAGTAGCTCCGCGCCGTGCTCTTCAACTGCATCGATAAACAGTTGTCCAGACATCACCAGTGCTTCTTTGTTAGCAAGGAGAACACGCTTGCCCGCTTTTACCGCTGCCATGGTTGGAAGCAGACCTGCCGCACCAACGATAGCCGCCATCACGCTGTCGACTTCTTCTAGGGCAGACACATGGCAAAGCGCATCAACACCCCCCAACACTTCTGTACGAGGAGACACTGAAGCCAACTCTGACTTAAGCGCCACAGCCGCCGCTTTATCCGCCATTACAGCATATTTAGGTTGCCATTTACGGCAAAGTGCGACCATCTTTTCAACGTTCGTGCTTGCCGCCAATGCGACGATAGAAAACAGCTCAGGGTTTTGTTCAACCACTTTAAGTGTGCTTGCACCGATTGAGCCTGTTGCACCAAGAATCGTTAACTTTTGCATGATGTAAGACCGTTAGAAAAACTCAGGAGCGACGACGCCGCTCCCGATAAATTAGAATACGTAGTAAAGAAGAGCAAATACTGGGAATGCAGCCGTTAGGCTATCAATACGGTCGAGAATGCCGCCGTGCCCTGGAATGATGTTACTGCTGTCTTTGATGCCAGAAACACGTTTGAACATGCTTTCTACTAGGTCACCAAGAACAGAAATCACAACTGTAATCAATGTGATGATTACCATGTGAATTGGGCTGGTAAATTGAATATCAAACCAACCTGCGAACAACCATCCAACAATTAATGCTGCAATGATGCCGCCAATCAAACCTTCGATAGTCTTGTTTGGACTAACATGTGGCGCCATTTTACGTTTACCCATGCTTTTACCAGCAAAGTAAGCTCCACTGTCTGCAGCCCATACCAAGAAGCAAACGTACAGCACAAGTTTTGCGCCGTGGTATGGATCTACTGAAATATCGGAAGCTCTAAGGATGATCACACTCCAAAGGAAAGGGATCAAAGTTAGAAAACCAAACACATGACGCAATGCTTTACTGTTTTGCCACAGGTTGGTTGTTTTAGGGTAAGTAATGGCCATCCCACTTGCGATAATCCACCATGCAAAACCGAGCGCTAACACTGTGTAGTGCGGAGTTGCTAGTTGGTTAAGGCTTGCCGCATCTGGCGAGATGAATAGAAAACTGAGTCCGGTTACGACAACGGCTGGTACAAGCGCAGCGATGCGTGAATTGCTTTCTGTAAACTGGGTCCACTCCCAAAAACCTAATAGCGTAATCGCAGTCAAAGCGATAATGAAGCCGATTAGGGGTAATTTAAAAATACCTAAAATTACAAGGGGAGCTAAAATTAGTGCTGTTATTATTCTCTGTTTCAAACTAACTAGTCCTTATTGAGCAGCCATCAATGCCTTTACTTGCTCGCCAGTACAACCAAAGCGACGCTCTCGGTTAATAAACCAAGTCACAGCCTCTACTAAGCTGTCTTCATCAAACTCTGGCCAGTACTCCGGAGTAAAGTACATTTCAGCATACGCCATTTGCCACAGCATAAAGTTACTGATGCGACACTCACCACTCGTACGGATCAAAAGATCCACTTCAGGGAGATCTGCCATCGTTAAATGCTGGGTAATTAACTGCTCATTGATATCCTCTACACGGATTTCACCGTTACGCGCTTTTAGCGCCAACGTTTTTGCCGCCTCTGTGATGTCCCATTTACCGCCATAGTTAGCCGCAATGTTAATCACCATGCCCGTATTGCCAGCGGTGAGTGCTTCTGCTTCGATGATTTTGCCTTGCAGTCGCTCACTAAAGCGGCTGGTGTCACCAATAACGCGCAAACGCAGATTGTTTTTATGCAGCTTTTTCACTTCGCTAGAAAGCACGGAAATGAACAGCTCCATCAGGAGACCTACTTCTTCCTCAGGACGACGCCAGTTTTCACTACTAAAAGCGAACAACGTCATGGCTTTAATACCGAGTTTAGAAGCAGCAGCGACGGTCTTACGAACGGCATTAACGCCTTTTTTATGACCGAATACGCGAGGTTTTCCTTTGGACTTAGCCCAACGACCATTACCGTCCATAATGATGGCAATATGTTTAGGGAGGGAATCAGAGAAGGCTTGAGAATTTTGCATAGGGAGTTAATTGAGTTCCATCAGTTGGATAGATTAACACAAAAAAACGCTGCACTGTGAGCACAGCGTTTTCCAACAGTGATGTAGGTGGGAGTATTAAACTTCCATCAACTCTTTTTCTTTAGCGGCAAGAACTTCGTCGATCTTCTTAACTGCTACGTCAGTCAGTTTTTGAATTTCGTCTTGTGCTTTACGATCTTCGTCTTCAGAGATTTCTTTATCTTTTAGAAGACCTTTTAGGTCGCTGTTTGCGTCACGACGGATGTTACGAACTGCAACACGTGCGCCTTCAGCTTCACCACGAACGATCTTAACTAGGTCTTTACGACGCTCTTCTGTTAGCGGTGGAAGTGGAACGCGGATGATTGTGCCAGCAGACATTGGGTTTAGACCAAGGTCAGACATCATGATCGCTTTCTCAACTTTTTGAGTTAGCTCTTTGTCGAATACAGTAATTGCTAGAGTACGTGCGTCTTCAGCAACAACGTTCGCTACTTGGTTAAGAGGAGTTGGCGCACCGTAGTACTCTACAGAGATACCAGATAGTAGGCTTGGGTGTGCGCGGCCAGTACGAACTTTAGAAAGGTTGTTCTTTAGCGCTTCAACGCTTTTGTCCATGCGCTCTTGCGCGTCTTTATTGATTTCGTTAATCACGGTTTCACCTTAAAAATGTCATCTTTCATGAAGAAAGCTTAAAGGGCTTAAGCAAAGCGAAACGCCATCCAATATCTCTTGTTGAATGGCGTTGAGATTTACGCGTCAGCGCAGATCAACGTGCCTTCAGCTTCACCCATTACCACGCGACGTAGTGCGCCTGGCTTATTCATGTTAAATACGCGGATTGGCATTTTGTGGTCACGAGCAAGTGTGAACGCAGCCAAGTCCATTACTTTCAATTCTTTATCCAGAATTTCAGTGTAAGATAGCTTATCATACAGCTCTGCGTCTGGGTTTGCTACTGGGTCAGCAGTAAATACACCATCAACTTTCGTTGCTTTTAGAACTACGTCAGCTTCGATTTCGATGCCGCGTAGACACGCTGCTGAATCTGTAGTGAAGAATGGGTTACCAGTACCTGCAGAGAAGATAACTACACGGCCTTGGCGAAGTTCGCGGATAGCGTCTGCCCAGTTGTAATCGTCACACACACCTTTTAGCGGAATTGCAGACATTACGCGAGCGTTTACATAAGCACGGTGAAGTGCGTCACGCATTGCTAGACCGTTCATTACTGTTGCAAGCATACCCATGTGGTCGCCTACTACGCGGTTCATACCCGCTTCTGCAAGACCTGCACCACGGAACAGGTTACCACCGCCGATTACCACACCAACTTGAACACCCAGTTCAACCAGCTCTTTCACTTCTTGAGCCATACGGTCAAGAACCGCTGGATCAATACCAAAACCTTCTTCACCTTGAAGAGCTTCACCACTTAGTTTTAATAGAATACGTTGATATGCTGGTTTAGGGTTCGTAGTCATGGAGTTTACCTTCCAAAGAGAGTTGTCGATTAACAGTCATGAATAGACACAAGCTCACTTATAGCTATTCATCACGGCTAATTTTGCCCGCTCTTTTCGTAAAAAGACCGCAGCCTAGGCTACGGTCTAATATTTACACAAGTCGCTAAGGATTAACCTTTTTGAGCTAGTGCTACTTCTTCAGCGAAGCTCATTTCAGCTGCTTTCTCGATACCTTCACCTACTTCTAGGCGAACGAATGTAGCAACAGAAGCACCTTTCTCTTTTAGCATTTCGCCAACAGATTTCTTAGGTTCCATGATGAAAGCTTGACCAGTTAGAGAGATTTCGCCAGTGAATTTCTTCATGCGGCCGATAACCATCTTCTCAGCGATCTCTTGTGGCTTGCCTTCGTTCATAGCGATTTCAACTTGAACTTCTTTCTCTTTAGCAACTACGTCAGCTGGTACGTCTTCTGGGTTAACGAACTCAGGCTTAGAAGCAGCAACGTGCATTGCAACGTGCTTAAGAGTTTCTGCGTCGCCTTCACCAGCAACAACAACACCGATTTTCTCGCCGTGACGGTAAGAAGCGATTGCAGTACCTTCAACGTAAGCAACGCGACGGATGTTGATGTTTTCGCCGATTTTAGCAACTAGAGCTACGCGCTCTTCTTCGAACTTAGCAACTAGCTCTTCAGCAGTAGCTTTAGTCGCTAGAGCGTCAAGTGCTACTTTGTCTGCGAATGCAGTGAAGTTACCGTCTTTAGCAACGAAGTCAGTTTGGCAGTTAACTTCAAGAAGAACAGCAACGCCGTTTTCTTCTTTGATGATGATTGCGCCTTCAGCTGCAACGTTACCAGCTTTTTTAGCTGCTTTCGCTGCGCCTGATTTACGCATGTTTTCAATTGCTAGTTCGATGTCAGCGTTTGCTTCTACAAGCGCTTTTTTACATTCCATCATGCCAGCGCCAGTGCGCTCGCGAAGTTCTTTAACTAGAGCAGCAGTTACAGTTGCCATTCTCTATTCCTCGTTTGATTCGAAATAAGGTAAAAAACAGGGGCCTACATTGTCGGCCCCCATTGCTAACTATAACTCAGTCTATGCTACAACAAGGTTTCACATAGACTAAGTGTGACACAGAGCCGTTATTATTCAGCTTCTACGAAACCGTCTTTTTCAGCAACTGCTGCAACGTCTTTGTTGCGACCTTCAGACACTGCAGATGCTGCAGCGTTTAGGTATAGTTGAACTGCGCGGATCGCGTCGTCGTTACCTGGGATGATGTAGTCAACGCCGTCTGGGTTAGAGTTAGTATCTACCACAGCGTATACTGGAATACCTAGGTTGTTAGCTTCTTTAATTGCAATGTGCTCGTGATCAGCGTCGATTACGAATAGAGCGTCTGGTAGGCCGCCCATATCTTTGATACCACCAAGAGATTTCTCTAGCTTCTCCATTTCACGAGTACGCATTAGAGCTTCTTTCTTAGTTAGTTTTTCGAAAGTACCGTCTTGTGCTTGTGCTTCGAAATCTTTTAGACGCTTGATAGACTGACGAACTGTTTTGTAGTTCGTTAGCATGCCGCCCAACCAACGGTTGTTAACGTAGTATTGGTTGCTTGCGATTGCAGCTTCTTTAACAGCTTCAGATGCAGCGCGCTTAGTACCTACGAATAGAACTTTACCTTTCTTCTCGCCAACTTTAGCTAGTTCAGCTAGAGCTTCGTTGAACATTGGTACAGTTTTTTCTAGGTTGATGATGTGAACGCGGTTACGAGCACCAAAGATGAATGGCTTCATTTTTGGGTTCCAGTAACGAGTTTGGTGACCGAAGTGAACACCAGCTTTCAGCATATCGCGCATTGATACAGTTGCCATTTTAAAGTCCTCTATGGGGTTAGGCCTCCACATCCCCCATAATTCCGACCAAGCTTCTGCTCAGCACCCCGGAACATGTGACGGAATGTGTGTGATTTAAAGATAAAAGTTAATTGGAAGAAGCTTGCTTCGCTACTCTTCTAATGAAAAGTAAAGAGAACAGTCCTCGATTCCGGCGCGCTTTATACCATATTTTAGCCTAAGATGGCTAGTAAAAATTGTTTCTTACAATTCTAATTTCCCTATCACACCTATCCCTACTCTCTTCTAAATTCCATGACTAGACTACAAGTAAGAATGACTCATATTCTTAACTGGCTTGGGTTAATCGCAAGATGTCTGATAGAATGCGCGCATTCGCACGTTTACGTGCTTACGAATAAGTAGAGAAAGCCAATGTCAATCAAGATTAAAACTGCTGAAGAAATCGAACGCATGCGTATTGCGGGCAAGCTAGCCGCAGACACTCTAGAAATGATCGAACCGCACATCAAGGCGGGTGTGACGACAGAAGAATTAAACAAAATCTGTCACGATTACGCTCTAGAGCGTGGCGCTTACTCTGCACCGCTTGATTACCATGGATTCCCTAAATCAATCTGCACGTCAATCAACCACATCGTTTGTCACGGCATCCCTGCGACAGAAGATGAAAAAGGTGCAAATGGCCAAATGAAGCCAGCTGTACTTAAAGATGGCGACATCATTAACGTTGATATCACGGTTATCGTACCTAACGATGAAAACGCAGATCTAAGCGTTCGTCCACAAGGTTACCACGGTGACACTTCTAAGATGTTCCTAGTTGGTGATGTATCTCCAGCAAACAAACGTCTGTGTATGGTTGCTCAAGAGTCACTTTACATCGGTATGCGTCAAGTTAAGCCTGGTGCAACTGTTGGCGATATCGGTACAGCAATCGAGAAGTACATCAAAGAGAACAACAAGAACAACCCACGCAACAAGTTCTCTATCGTGAAAGACTTCTGCGGTCACGGCATCGGTGATGAGTTCCACGAAGAGCCACAAGTGGTTCACTACAAGAACAAAGACCGCCGCGTACTAAAAGAAGGCATGTGTTTTACTATCGAGCCAATGATCAACGCGGGTAAATTCGGTTGTACTGTTGATGCTCAAGATGATTGGACGGTTTACACTGGTGACGGTAAAAACTCAGCACAGTGGGAACACACCATCGTGGTAACTAAAGAAGGTTGTGAAGTACTAACACTTCGCAGCGACGATACCATTCCACGAATGATGAAAAACGTTTAATCGCCCATCACTTTCCATATCCCCGCCCATGCGGGGATATTTTTTATCTGCAGCAAATTTGTTAGATTGCTAATAGTTTTAGCTTGCACGGATAGCAAATATGACCCTTCAGTCACCTCTTACGTTTACCGATGAACAGATAAACATCGGCGAACTTAAGCAAGAACTTGAAAAATTCAGTTCATACCAAAAAGAAGAATTTCTACAGCACCACCCTGTGACCAACCTTGTTTTGTCACGCGCTGAGTACATGGATTTACTCCTCAATCGTTTATGGCAACACTTCGGATTCAAAGACATCCATAATATTTCCTTAGTTGCCGTCGGTGGTTACGGACGTGGTGAATTACATCCTCTGTCTGATATCGACATTTTGATTCTGTCGCAGAACAAGCTGCCAAATGCTCTGGAAGCTAAAATCAGTGAGTTCATTACCCTATTGTGGGATTTACGCCTAGAAGTCGGCCACGCAGTGCGCACTGTGGATGAATGTGCAGAGATTGGACGTTCAGACTTAACCGTAGCCACGAACCTGCAAGAAGCGCGTTTGCTTTGCGGAAGTGAAGACACTTTCCAAGCCTTAAAGAAAGTAGTGTTGTCTGATTCTTTCTGGCCAAGCGAAACTTTTTACCGTGCCAAGATTCAGGAGCAGCGTGAACGCCACGCACGCTACCATGACACCACCTACAACCTCGAACCCGACATCAAGTCCACGCCGGGCGGCTTACGTGATATTCACACTTTAAGCTGGGTGGCACGCCGTCACTTTGGCGCAACATCGTTACTAGAGATGAGCCGCTATGGCTTCCTGACCGACGCAGAATACCGAGAGCTGGTCGAGTGTCAGGACTTCTTATGGCGCGTGCGTTTCGCCCTGCATATTGAGCTTCGTCGTTATGACAACCGACTGACCTTCGCTCATCAAGCTCAAGTCGCGGAGCATCTTGGTTATGTTGGTGAAGGCAATCGCGGCGTTGAAATGATGATGAAGGAGTTCTACCGCACCCTACGTCGCGTGGCAGAGCTGAATAAGATGCTGCTCAAACTGTTCGACCAAGCCATCATCAACGGTGGGGCTTCACAAGATGCTGAAATTATCGACGAAGATTTCCAACGCCGTGGTTCACTGATCGAGGCTCGCAAACCTGCACTGTTCCAAGCTCGTCCTGAAACCATTTTGGATATGTTCCTGCACATCGCCAATGATTCGAGCATCGAAGGTGTAAGCCCTCCTACGTTGCGTCAGTTACGTACTGCGCGTCGTCGATTGAACAAGTTCTTGCACACTATCCCTGAAGCGCGTGAAAAGTTTATGGCGCTGTGTCGTCATCCAAATGCGCTGCATAAGGCGTTCAGTCTGATGCACAAGCTTGGCGTACTAGCGGCATACCTTCCGCAGTGGAGCCAAATTGTCGGTCAGATGCAATTCGACCTATTCCATGTATATACCGTGGATGAGCACAGTATTCGTCTGCTCAAGCACATTAATACCTTCAGCTACGCCGAGAACCACAGCAAGCATCCAATTTGCTGCGAGGTTTATCCTCGAATTCAGAAGAAAGAGCTACTGATTCTGGCCGCGATTTTCCATGATATCGGCAAAGGGCGTGGTGGTGACCATTCGGTAATCGGGGAAGGTGAAGCGTACGATTTCTGTATTGAACACGGCTTGTCTAAGCCAGAAGCGAAGTTGGTAAGTTGGCTAGTAAGACATCACTTATTGATGTCGGTAACTGCACAGCGTCGTGATATTTACGATCCTGACGTGATTACCGAGTTTGCCAAGCAAGTGCGCGATGAAGAGTACCTTGAGTACCTTGTGTGTTTGACGGTAGCCGATATCTGCGCGACCAACCCTGAGCTTTGGAACAGCTGGAAGCGCACCTTGCTCGCAGAGTTATTCTATTCCACCCAACGTGCGCTGCGCCGTGGCCTAGAAAACCCTGTAGATGTGCGTGAGCGTATTCGTCATAACCAACAAATGGCCTCTGCCCTATTACGCAAAGAAGGCTTCTCTGCTCGTGAAATTGAAGTGCTGTGGCAGCGCTTTAAAGCCGATTACTTCTTGCGTCATACCCACAAGCAAATCGCTTGGCATTGCGAACATTTACTTCGTATGGAAGATCCAAGCAAACCATTGGTTCTGATCAGTAAGAAGGCCACACGTGGCGGTACTGAAGTGTTCGTCTACAGTCCAGACCAACCAGCGCTGTTTGCTACCGTGGTTGCTGAGCTTGACCGTCGCAACTTTAACGTACATGACGCACAAATCATGACCAGTAAAGATGGCTATGTACTCGATACCTTTATGGTACTAGACCAACACGGTAAAGCGATTGAGGAAGGTCGTCACAGTGCAGTGACTAAACACATTACGCATGTACTGGAAGATGGCCGTCCGACAAAAATTAAGACGCGCCGTACACCAAACAAACTTCAGCATTTCAACGTAAAAACCAAAGTCGACTTCCTGCCAACCAAGAGCAAAAAGCGCACTTTGATGGAGTTTGTCGCTCTCGATACACCGGGGCTTCTGGCGAAAGTGGGTCGTACCTTTGCTGATTTGGGCATTAACCTTCATGCAGCAAAAATCACCACCATTGGTGAGCGCGCTGAAGACTTGTTTATTCTGACGAGCGAAGCCGGCGGCAGGCTCAGTGAAGAGCAACAAGACGAGCTGCGTGAAAAGCTGATTGAAAAACTCTCTGACCCAGTTTCGGCTTGAGAGAAAACCAGCGCTTGATCAACAACTAAGGTGGGCAAGAACGATAGCGATCTTGCCCACAAGTTGAGCAATTTGACTAAATATCAGCTATCTAGCTCATAAATGGGCTGCTACAGTTGTATGGACTCCAATTCAATACACAGAGGTAGCCTATGTATCCACACCTCACTGGTTTGGGCATCCATGACCCAAAACAGATTGAACGTTACTCCCTGCGCCAAGAAGCACACAAAGACGTCCTAAAGATCTACTTTCACAAACAGAAAGGCGAGTTTTTCGCTAAGAGTGTGAAGTTCAAATACCCACGCCAAGTTAAAAATGTATTAGTAGATAGCGGCAGTCATAAATACAAAGAAGTAACCGAAATCAACCGTAACCTGACGCTTGTGATCGATGAGCTAAACAAGATCACCAAGCCTGTGAAAGTGGCTGAAGTGGATGTAAAAGAAAAGATTCTCTCTGATCTTCGTCACTTGGAGAAAGTCGTTTCCAGCAAGATCGCCGAGATCGAAGCGGATCTAGAAAAGCTGAAATAAAACATTAAGAACTGAAAAATCAAAAAGGGGTTGGTACCGATACCAACCCTTTTCTTTGTTTAATATTGCTAATAGCTGATTAACCCAACCGCTTATTGCACCAACGATGCATCCCACTCAAATCTCGCAAATAACCGCTGCCAAGTTTCATCGATATTGGCTTTCATCACGATTTCTTCATCGGTAAACGGATGCACAAAGCGCAATTCTGATGCATGCAGCAACAGTCGATGAGAGTCGAATTCGGTACGGTACAACTTGTTGTGCTTGCCATCACCATGTGTCGTATCCCCAACGATTGGATGACGTAGGTGAGCCATGTGACGACGCAACTGATGCTTACGCCCTGTCTTTGGCTTCATTTCCATCAAACAGTATCGTGTGGTCGGGAACTTACCTGTTGAATAAGGAACTTCCACTTTTGCCAGCGGTTTGTATGCCGTTACTGCTTCTTGTGCTTCTTTCTCTTGAGAAGCAAACTTATCGGCAATCTTATCGAGTTCGACTTTCAGAGCGTAATCCAGTACGCCTTTTTCCTCGATCCAGCCTCGAACGATCGCATGATAGGTTTTCTCCATCTTGTGCTCAGCAAACATAGGCATGACTTGTGAAGCAACTTCACTGGATAAAGCAAACACAAGTACACCTGAAGTTGGGCGATCCAAGCGATGCAGTGGAAACACATGCTGACCAATTTGATCGCGCAGCGTTTGCATCACGAATTGAGTTTCATGCTTATCCAACCAACTACGGTGCACTAGCATTCCGGCAGGTTTGTTGACCGCAACAAAGTACTCGTCCTGATAAACGATCTCTAATACAACGGGTTCAACGGATGGTGATGTTTCTTGTTCTGACATTGAGGTTACTTACATAGTTCGTCGATGGTTCGAATAGTCACTAATAGCTCGGCGTAATGCGGCTCTTGTTTCCACGCTTCTGCAAAATACGGCTCAATAGAAAAGCCACGTGGCAAAGGTTGGTTACTTTCCACTAACGCATGCATACGGGCAATAAAGATCCACTGCAACCACTCATGCGGATGAAGTGTATCAATAGCAAATGGTTCCGTGCTTTGCAGTGCTTGTTCCGATGGCATAGTGTGCTGCCACAGCTCATGATGGCGCAATTGTGCTTCAAGTTGTTGAAGTAAGTCGACCAATTGGGTGTTTGTTGCCATTAATTCCGTCTCGAACCTTGAATTAGCCGAGAATGATACCATTTCTTGTGAAAAGAACATTAGGATGTCGTATTTAATGGAAAACATTCAAACCCTCACTCAGCTGTTAAACAACAGCCATTGTGAATATCAAATCTTCGACCTTGGTCGTCGTATCAAAACCATCGATGCACAAGTGTTTGCGGATGTGGAAAAAGGCCAGTGCCCTTACCCATTTCCAATGCAGCGTAAAGCGCACCTCGCAATCGCGTACTGGAATGAGCAAAAGCAGCCTTGGATTTGGTTTCTAAAGTTTGAACTGGATGAGCGTGGTTTACTTAAGCAATCTGACATAGGAAACTTCATTAAATACGTCGTTGAAGCGATGGGTACTCGCCTAAGTGAGGAAATGTCGGAAGAGCAACAACAAAAGCTTTCTAACAACCCATACACGTTTAAACCTGCAGAAGAAAAGATGGCTGTCTTCCACAGTCAAGTTCGCGCGAACTTAGACTTACCCACCAGCCAGTATTACGAGCACACTCAGCACTACTTTACCGGTGACCTAGGTTGGGACAACTGGCAAACCGTTGGTCTGCAAGGCATCACTGATATCGCCGCACGCTTAGGCAAAGAGCAAAATGCCGTGACTTTGCGTAAAGCGCTTAACCACTTGCCTAATGAACCACTTTACGCCCTACTCGGCGCGCTTGAACATGTCGACCTACAAGAACGTTTGGCAGAACGCATTGCGGAGAAAGCGCAGCAAGAAATCGAAAGCAACGAACCTGACTTGTTCTTACTCTCTGCTTTGATTCGAGCTCTAGCGGGTGCACCAACCGAGATTTCCTTGCCAATCTTGAAGGCAATTTTACAAAGCCCACGTTTGAGCCACCAAGAAGTATTGATCGGCATCGCTGGCCGTACTTGGCACCTACTCGCTGACGCAAGCGTCGCTGAGCAATTTTTGCTGCGCCTCGCACAAACTGGGAACCAAGCCCTATTTAATCAATTGTTTGCCGATTTAGTTATGCTGCCAGAGCTAAGAATGGTATTGCTACCTTTACTGCACTCTAGCCCATCGGAAGAGCTAGCGACGGCATTAGTCAAACTGCAGCAAGCAACAAAGGGATAATGAAGGATTAGGGATGATCGGTGACCTACTAGCCATTTTAGGACTGTGCTTTTTTTGTTTTTTATTTTGGCAGCAACGACGTCAGTCGGAGTTGGCAAAAGCGGCTATTTCGCGTAAGTGCGATCAGTTAGATTTGCAATTAGTCAGCATTGCATTTGGTGCGCATAAATTGAAAACGCCAGACGGAATCTGGCGTTGGCATACAGTGTATCAATTTGAGTTTTCATCCCTTGGTGATGATTGTTACCAAGGCGAGTTAACGATGATCGGGTTTAGGCCGCTGAACTTTCACCTACCGCCACATCGCTTGTAAATTCCATTTCAAAGTAAGGGCCGTAAAGGTCCTTGCTTTCTCTCGTTTTTGTAAATCCTAGTTTTTCCAGCACTGCCATGGATGCTTTGTGGTGGCTATTCACATTTGCTTTGACTTTGTGTAGCCCAAGCTCACGGCACGCTTTCGGGAAAAACGCCTTTAGCGCTTCTGTCGCTAACCCTTTACCCCAATAAGCTTTATCAAAGATAAACCCTAGCTCTGGTTCATGATCTAGGTTTGAAATGAACACGTGTCCCATATAATCACGGCTGGTACTCTCAAGCACCGCCATACTGTGGACATTCTCATCGTCCAGAATCTTCTCAAACAACTGTTTGGCAGAAGACACCGTATGAGGTCCATTCATCTCTGCGCGATTTTTAGCGCAGCAATTCAACATCACGAACTCTAGTTGCAACGACTCATTGTAGGGTAGAAGAAGCATTCTTCTGGTTACTATGGTCACATCTGTTCCTTGATTACAGCAAACTTAATTTATCCGCATAGCAGAAGCTCAAGAGCTATCGATTGAAAAGCCATCGATTTGTATGCGGCACATAACGCCTTTTAGAGAAGCCGAAAGTTAAACCAACTGATTGGAAAGGATATTGATCTGGATTGTTTTTTATTCAGTGTTATGAGGAATTTATAAATAATGTGATATCGCCTACTTTCAATCACTCAAAAATATGAAAGCGCGATAAATAAGAAAGACCCCGACACAAAAGTATCGGGGCCATAGTCTTACTCGCAGCAGTCCGGCTACTAATTAGTGCTCCATGCATCATCCATAATAGTGGCTGAATCCGTCAGCTTAGTCCTTACGTCGCCGTCCTAGCGGTGTCCTTATCATCCTGATTGCTAACATTCCCCGTTAGCACACATCACTTGTTCCTTGAGCGGTGTCCTTTGCATCGTCCTGATGCTGTCCTTACCTCAATCCTATGAGGGGTCCATTGTCTATCCTTAGTCATCAACATCCTATTGATGAATGTATCCTTACAATGTCCTACGCTCCTTGCTTGATCACTCATCCTGAATAATCAAATCGTCGTCCTGACGATGACCAAATCCTTGGTGCTTTCCTGTTCCATGTCTGCTTCCTGCCGACAAGGTTTAATTTACGCTTTTCCCTTTAAATCACAATCTACCCGAGAAAATCTTTTGTTGAAAAACTTCGTTAACAGCATGTTAAAATGATATTTTTCATATGCTTAAATGCAAAACATTCTGTTTGGCTGATGACGAAATCGTTTTCTCTCACAACCCGTGTGAGAGATCTCGCACAAGGCACTGCCGAAATTGCTATTCGCTAAAATCAACCGCGCAAAGTATGATGATAGAAGTCATTTTAGTAGGGACAAATTATGTTAACTCAAGACGTCACTAAAGAGCTGGAAGCCGTGATGGAGCAGCTACAGCAGCAAGGCAAAGAGCCCACTGTGGCTCTGGTAAAAGCACGAATGAAAACGCCCGTGCCGATGCCTGCATTAATCGCAACCATCAAAAGTTGGAAGAGCGCAAACCGTATCCCTAAAGTGGAAGTAGCGCTACAAGCTCCGAAAGAAGAAGATCGCATTGTTGCGCTGGAGAATACCGTGGCGAAGTTGGTTGCTCGAGTAGAGGAACTGGAAGCAAAACTCAATGAGAAAACATCATGAAGCTGTGGGTAGATGCGGATGCTTGTCCGAAAGTAATCAGAGAGACGATTGTACGCGCCGCTGAGCGCACAGGCGTTGAATGTACATTTGTTGCCAACCATGTGGTCCCTGTACCTAAACGAGCCAATATCCACTCCTTGCAAGTCCCTGCTGGCTTTGATATTGCCGACAATGAAATTGTTCGTCGTGTCGAAGCCAATGACTTAGTGATCACCTCTGATATCCCATTGGCAGACGAAGTGATCAGCAAAGGTGCTCAAGCACTGAGCTCACGAGGCGAGTTATACACTAAAGACACCATCAAAGCGCGCTTGAATATCCGTGATTTCATGGACACCATGCGCTCAAGTGGCATTCAGACTGGCGGCCCTGCAGCTTTGTCTCAAACGGAACGCAGAGAGTTCGCGAACCACCTCGATAGAATCCTTGCCAAGCGTTGATTACCCCTCCTCCTTCGCATGAAATTCATTCGTTGATGAAATAGGAATCACAAAACTCCGTTCTTTGTTGTTAGAACAAGAACGGAGTTTTATTTATGAAGTCACGGATTGCCTTTTCTCTCACTTTGCTTTTATCGAGCCCTCTTTCATTGGCTAACGATGAGTCTTTTGGCATTGTTGGCGGCAGCGCCACCTATGGCGAAAGCGTGTTTTCCGTCAAAGACCCCCCTCAATTTGGCGCAACACCGAATCTGTTTTATTCAGGCTCGATAGGTTTTATCGATGGCAGCTTAGCCAACTGGCAAGCGTTACCCTACGTCGGCGTATCGGCCAATTGGCGTTTTGCAGAAGTCTCCGATACCTTTGCCGATTTGCCAAATGGCATCAACGACCGCGATGGTAATGGTGAACTTGGTATTACCTTAGGAACGGTTGGCGCGAGACTGACTTATTTGCATGATGTCACTTCAGAACACAATGGCTATGAAGTTCAATTGCATCTCGGTCGGACGTTAGAAACTTGGTTGCCACCTTTTACCCTGACTCCATACTTTGAAGTCGACTATCGTGACAAAAAACTTTCTCACCACCTCTACAGTGTCTCTGCACAAGAGGCCGCTGCATCTGGGTTAAGCGAGTTCAAAGCCGAATCTACTTTTGTTTATCAAGCGGGAATTATCGGTTTGTATGAGTTCACACCATCTTGGATTGGCATTTCTAAAGCTGAGTTTGTGCATCACGATAGCGACAGCCTTTTAATTCAACGTGATGTGGGATGGTCGTTTGAAGTCGGCCTAACTTATCGCTTCGCTGGACTTTAAACAAAAAAGCCTGCGATAAACGCAGGCTTTGAGAGCTGAGTGAGGTTGCCAATTAAGGCGTGTAGTACGTTGCCGCACCAGGACCTACTGGTAAACCGAATACGAATACCCATAGGTAGAACAACACACTCCAACCTACGATGAAGACAATCGAGTACGGCAACATAGTCGCGATCAGCGTACCGATACCTAGATTCTTCATGTAGCGCGTTGCTACCGCCAAGATAAGACCGAAGTAGCTCATCATTGGTGTGATGATGTTCGTCGTTGAGTCACCGATACGGTAAGCCGCCTGAATCGTTTCTGGCGCGTAACCCACAAGCATTAGCATAGGAACGAAGATAGGTGCTGTTACAGCCCACTGTGCCGATGCAGAGCCAATCATCAAGTTGATGAAGCCACACATTAGGATGAAGGCGAAGAACAGCATTGGGCCAGTTAGACCGATTTCTTGTAGGAAGCTTGCACCCGCAACTGCAAATACTTGACCAAAGTTAGTCCACTTAAAGAAAGCAACAAACTGAGCAGCAAAGAATACCAACACGATGTACATGCCCATTGAAGACATAGACTTCGACATAGCATCAATCACGTCGCGATCGTTTTTCATTGTGCCAACCACTCGGCCGTACACAAAACCAGGTACCGCGAAGAACACAAAGATAAACGCTACGATACTCTTCAGGAATGGAGAACCGGCAACTGTGCCAGCATCAGAACGCAGAACACCGTCAGCAGGAATGATAGTCCATGCCAGTAGCGCCGATACTGCTAGAACAGCGATACCCGCCAGTTTAAGGCCTTTCTTCTCTACGTCAGTAAGTGTACCCATCTTATCTTGAGACAGATCTTCCGCTGCTTCTTCATCGTTGTATTTGCCAAGTTTCGGCTCAACGATTTTCTCCGTTACAAATGCACCGGTAATCGCGATAAAGAAGGTAGAAACAAACATGAAGTACCAGTTTACTTCTGGACCTACCGTGTAAGTTGGGTCAATCATCTGTGCAGCTGTTTCAGTGATACCTGAAAGCAATGGGTCAACTGTACCAATCAGTAGGTTTGCTGAGTAACCACCAGATACACCAGCAAATGCGGCTGCTAGACCAGCAAGTGGGTGACGACCTAATGAGTGGAACAGCATTGCAGCTAGTGGGATCAACACCACGTAGCCAAGCTCAGATGCCGTGTTTGAAATGATACCTGCGAAAACAACTGTCACAGTAACCATGCGCTGAGAAGCGCCCATTACTAGGCCACGCATTGCAGCAGAAAGTAGTCCAGAATGTTCTGCAATGGCAACACCAAGCATCGCAACCAAAACCGTACCTAGCGGTGCGAAGCCAACAAAGTTTTTCACTAGGTTAGTAACAATCAGTTCTAAGCCGTCAGCATTTAGCAGACTGATTACTTGAATCATACCGTCCGCTGCACGACCCGGTGCGCCTTCTGGGCGAGGATCCATGACTGCGACTTCAAAGTAGCCCGCGATACCGGACATCACTAGGATTGCAAGACAGAAAATGGCGAAAAGTGTGATTGGGTGGGGTAAAAGGTTCCCCAAATATTCAACTGTATCTAAGAAGCGTGTGAATAGTGGCTTCTTTGGCGAGTTTTGTTTCATTGAAGCAGATGAACTCATCTGTTCCCTCCTTGTATTTATTCCTGCGCATTTGTGACAAAAATGTCATAAAGCTTGCGCAGGGTACTCGACACAAGGGTTAAGTGAAAGTTCAAAACGTTACAGAATGTAACTTAGAGGCGGATTTATGACCTATTATCGATAAAAATATAGTTATATCACCCACATATAGATCATAAATCAGCATTATAAGTAACTGCATCCCATAAATTATTACGATATTTATGGTTATTTCTGCACCGCCTTGAAGCGCGGGTTCGACTTACAAATAACGTATAAACGCCCTCTTCTTTTTACGATTTGGCAATCAGGGTGTCGGCTTTTTGCGCTCTTTAATGATTTAACAACTTTCATCTCTTAGTCCTTATCTTTATTAAATTGACTAAAGCGACGATTAAAGTTCGCAATACGACCTTCCGCTTGAACCACACGTTGCTTACCGGTGTAAAACGGATGAGAAGCGGATGATACATCGAGAGTGAAATATGGATAAGTTTTGCCATCTTTCCATTCGATAGTGCGATCAGTGTGTAGTGTCGACCCCACAACAAAGTACTCATCTACGCTTGTGTCGTGAAATACCACGGGGCGGTATTCTGGGTGGATACCTGGTTTCATATTAATTGTCCTTTCGATTAATTGTTATGTTATAACAATGCAATTAAGAATTATTATCAACAAAAAAGCAAGCGGAATTTTGTGGTACTTTAGTTTCCATCTCCCATGCATAAGACAA
Source organism: Vibrio sp. CUB2 (assembly GCF_001557945.1). Lineage (NCBI taxonomy): Bacteria > Pseudomonadati > Pseudomonadota > Gammaproteobacteria > Vibrionales > Vibrionaceae > Vibrio > Vibrio sp. CUB2. The sequence continues at coordinate 74,947 of NZ_LNRB01000007.1, forward strand.
CGTATCCATGTATTCCATTGAGCCTATTGGCGTTATTGAAAGCCCATACAAAGAGAAATTTGCTGTCCCTCGCCAACCTCGTTTGGTGCCGGCCGCGCGCTCACGCGTCAAACTTCAAGGCGCAGCAAATAGCCCAGAAGCCGTGCGCGGATTGGAGCAGTTTTCCCATGTTTGGTTGTTGTTTTTGTTTGATCAGAATTTAGAAGCCGGATGGAAACCAACGGTGCGCCCACCTCGTTTGGGCGGCAATGAGCGTATTGGTGTGTTTGCTTCACGTTCGACCTTTCGCCCGAATGGCATTGGTATGTCAGCGGTAGAAGTTAAAGGTATCAGCAAGCAAGGCGATCAGATCTATTTGGATCTTGGTAACGTAGACTTGGTCGATGGCACGCCAATTGTTGATATCAAACCATACATCCCCTACTCAGATTCTATTGCAGAGGCACAAGGTGGCTATGCGGAAGACGAACCTGAAAAATCACAGATCGACTTCTCTTCAGTGGCACTGGCGGCACTCGAAAAACGTGACGATACTGAGTATGTCAAAACGGTGATCGAGCAGGTTCTAGCACAAGATCCTCGTCCGGCTTACAAGAAAAACAAGCCTGACAACAAGGAATATGCGGTAAATTTGTTCGATCTGAACGTTAAGTTCATGGTTAGCGATAACTTAATAACAGTTACTGCGATTGAAAGCTTTTGACAAAGGCATTTGGCTGATATTATAAGCGGCTAACAATTTTCCCCTTGTGGGACCTTCATACTCCTGTCCATTCTGGCTTGAGTATCTAACTTTAATAAACGGATAAATTTAATGCGTACCAGTAATTATCTTCTTTCTACTCTGAAGGAGACTCCAAACGACGCAGAAGTAGTGAGCCACCAGCTCATGCTACGCGCGGGTATGATCCGTAAGCTGGCTTCAGGTCTTTACACCTGGCTGCCTACTGGTCTACGTGTGCTGCGTAAAGTCGAAAACATCGTTCGTCAAGAAATCGACAATGCAGGTGCAGTCGAAACTTTGATGCCCGTTGTTCAGCCGTTTGAACTATGGGAAGAGACAGGTCGTTCTGAGAAGATGGGTCCTGAGCTACTTCGCTTTACTGACCGTCATACTCGTCCGTTTGTTCTTAGCCCTACAGCTGAAGAAGTGATCACTAGCCTTGTGCGTAACGAAGTGAGCTCTTACAAACAGCTTCCGCTAAACCTGTACCAAATCCAGACTAAATTCCGTGATGAGCGTCGCCCACGTTTCGGCGTAATGCGTGCACGTGAGTTCTGTATGATGGATGCATACAGCTTCGACATCGACAAAGAAGGTCTAGAGAAATCTTACCAAGCGATGCACGATGCTTACTGTAAAGCATTCGACCGTATGGGCCTTGAGTACCGTCCAGTACTTGCTGACTCTGGCGCTATCGGTGGTAGTGGTTCTCAAGAGTTCCACGTACTTGCTGAAAGCGGCGAAGACCTAATCGCATTCTCTACTGAGTCTGATTACGCAGCGAACATCGAAAAAGCAGAGGCGGCAGCACCTGCAGGTGAGCGCGCTGAACCAACTCAAGAGATGACGCTGGTTGATACGCCAAACGCGAAAACAATCGCGGAGCTTGTAGAGCAACACGGTCTAGCAATCGAGAAGACAGTAAAAACTCTATTCGTTAAAGCGTCTGATGAAGTAGATGCTGACATCATCGCTCTTATCGTTCGTGGTGACCACGAGCTAAACGAAGTGAAAGCAGAAAACCTACCTCAAGTTGCTTCTCCACTAGAGATGGCATCTGAAGAGGAAATGCGTGCACTTATCGGCGCTGGTGCTGGTTCTCTTGGCCCTGTTGGCCTTGAACTGCCATTCATCGTTGACCGCTCTGTTGCTGTAATGAGCGACTTCGGCGCAGGCGCAAACATCGACGGCAAACACTACTTCGGTATCAACTGGGGTCGTGACGTTGAACTAGGCCAAGTTGAAGATCTACGTAACGTAGTAGAAGGCGATCCAAGCCCATGTGGTCAAGGTACGCTAATGCTTAAGCGTGGTATCGAAGTTGGTCACATCTTCCAACTAGGTAACGTTTACTCAGAAGCAATGAACTGTGGTGTTCTTGGTCCTGACGGTAAGAACGTAATCCTAGAGATGGGTTGTTACGGTATCGGTGTTTCACGTGTTGTTGCTTCTGCAATCGAGCAAAACCACGACAAATACGGCATCATTTGGCCAGACGCACTAGCGCCTTTCCAAGTGGCTATCGTTCCTATGAACATGCACAAGTCTGAAGAAGTGAAAGAAGCAGCTGAGAAGCTGTACGCTGAACTGACGGCTATGGGTATCGAAGTACTATTCGATGACCGTAAAGAACGCCCAGGCGTAATGTTCTCTGATATGGAACTTATCGGTATTCCTCACACTATCGTGATCGGTGATCGTTCAATGAAAGAAGGCAACTTCGAGTACAAGAACCGCCGCTCTGGTGAGAAGACAGCCGTTGCAATGGCAGACATCGTTGAGCACGTTAAAGCTCAACTACAATAAGCTGCACTAAGCACACTGTGCTGAATATATAGCGATGAAAAGGGTTGGCTTCGGTCAGCCCTTTTTTACATCTGATTTTCTAAGTGTGTAGACCCTCTCTAATATTTGCGTTGTTAATCTTTGGTTCAGATTTATCACCTTACACTGGATTCAATCTAGTAAGGAGGTTACTTATGGATCTAAAAAGTCTTCTTAACCAAGCACTCAAATCAGACCTACTTAAACAAGGTAGCGACGCGCTCAGTAAAAAAACGAGCAATATCAAATCATCATCAAGTTCTAGCCAGCTAAAAACGCTTGGCGCAGGCGCGATTGGTGGCGGACTTATCGGCATGTTAATGGGCTCTAAGAAGAGCAAAAAGATGGCCAAGAAAGTGGGCACTGGCGCACTCAAAGTCGGTGGCGCAGCGGCATTAGGTGCTTTGGCTTACAAAGTCTACAACGATTGGCAAGCGAAACAGGGTACGCAGGGCGTCAACGAAAGCTTCGATCCTGATGACAACAAACATGCAAAGCTGATCCTTAAAGCCATGATTGGTGCAGCGAAAGCGGATGGCCATGTCGATGAAGAAGAAATGGCTCGCATCGAACAAGCACTGACAGAAATGGGCGCAGATAATCATGTAAGACAGTTGGTTCATCAAGAGCTACATAAGCCCCTCGACCCGGCAGAAATTGCACGCTTGGCGACCTCTCCACAACAGGCATCAGAAATATATCTGGCATCACTGATTGTGGCCGATGAGCAAAACTTTATGGAAAAAGCGTATTTGCAGGAACTTGCTAAGCAACTCAACCTTGCTCCAGAAGTGACGCATCAATTGGAAGCACAGTTGCAGTGATGAATGTTTGCTCAAGTTGCTTGTTAACTTGAGCCAAAACAATTCTCTGCTTTGAGTTTCAAAACGGCTATGTGTATATTTGAGAGCAGTTATCATTTATTAAGGATTTAGCCATGCAAGTATACGGCTGTTGTGAATTAGTTCGTGAGCTTTACGCTCAAATCGGTAGTGGCGATCAAGCTTACGTGCCTCAAGCGATCTCGTGTGCCGTAAGAGCACTTAATGACGTTGCTGCAGACGAGTCTCTACCAAAAGACGTTCGTGAAAAAGCGGCGTTTGCTGCGGCAAACCTACTGATCTCTGATTTCGAGGATAAGTAATGAATTTAGCGAACTTCGAATCCATGGATCCAATCATGCTGATGAGCATCGTCAACATGAAGCTACGTGACGACTTCGGTGGTGATCTGGATAAGCTGGTTGCATTCTTTGATATCGACCGCGCAGCACTTGAATCAAAACTGGCTATGGCGGGTTTTGACTTTCTGCCTGACGCAGGTCAGTTCCGTTAACCGCCCATCGCGACGGACAACGTAAACATCGAATAGAAAAAAGGGCTTGATGCATTCATCAAGCCCTTTTCTTTTGTGCTTTGTGTAAGTCGATTAGCCGAACGAAGCCCAAATAACGGTCGCTACCAGAATCGGACAAACAAACTTCACGTATGCTGGCCACAACTTACCGAACCAACCTTGAGTAAACTCAGGGCAACCTTGTTCAAGCTCTTTGATTTTTGAGTGACGATTCCATACCCAACCACCAAATAGACAGAACAATAGCGCCGCCATAGGTTGTAGATATTGCGTTGCGATGGTCGCAACCATGCCAAACAGTGCGCCGAAGTTAAATACGATAACCACACTGAACAGCGCAATCAGGCCACCTAATACCCAGCTTGTCGTGCTGCGTTTCGTGTTGAATCGCTCACCCACCAGTGCAACCGGACATTCAAGCATCGAGATAGATGAAGTCAGTGCTGCGATCGTCAGTAGTAAGAAGAAAACAATTGAGAACAGTTGGCCAAGCAAACCTAAGCTATCAAACATCAGCGGTAGAACTGTAAATACCAGTGTATCTGAACTTAAAAGCGAACCATCTTCTGCATAGATTTGAACGCCTTTTTGCATCGCAACGAACATTGCAGGCATCACCACTAGACCAGCAATAAAGGCAACTGCAGTATCGACCATAGTCACGTTCATAGCCATCTTCGGCAAGTTCTCTTTCTTACTTAGGTAAGACCCATAGATAAGCATCGAACAGCCACCGATGGTCAGTGAGAAGAAACCTTGGCCCATTGCGGCAAGGATTAGTTTGCGATCCCATACTTTCTCGAAATCAGGCACTAGGTAGTGCTTCAAACCTTCCATCGCACCGTTTTGCGTCATAATGTAGATAAACAGCAAACCAAACAGAACAAACAGTGCTGGCATTAGACGTGTAGACCACTTTTCAATGCCCTGTTTTACGCCGCCCTGTACGATCAAAATGGTTAATACATAAAATGTAATCGTACCAAACAAGTTGCGTTCAACGCTGAAGCCTTTCAACCACTGTGTCGCCGCTTCCATGCCCATGATGTCGGTCACTGCACCCAACATAAAGCAGATCAACCAGCCGCCTACAATCGAGTAAAACGCCAAAACCGCACTTGGTACGCTCAGGCCAATCCAACCAACTAGGCCGCCAAGCTTCTTGCCCACAGGGTTGTCTGTTAGAGAACGCATACTGTCTACTGGGTTGGCTTGACCATGACGACCGATCGCCATTTCAACCACCAGCATTGGGAATGCAACGATAAGAATCATCACCAAGTACACCAACAAGAAGGCGCCGCCGCCGTTACTTGCTGCTTGGGTAGGAAAGCCCCAAATGTTACCTAGACCCACTGCAGCACCTGCTGCCGCTAAGATGAATCCAAGGCGTGAGCCAAAATGCTCACGAGGCTGAGAAGAAGTTTGTTGTGTCATACCACTCACACAAAATATCAATGAACTAGCTGACTAGTACACTATAGCAATATCTTCTACTCAACAAGAGTCATTAGGTTAATTACTCGACAATCAGATCAATTAGCAGACATTCAGTTTGTAAATTTCCACGTACATCTCATATTCACCAAGTATCGTTTTTTGTCTTTTTGATGAATTTATAAATCAGCGTGAAGTGAGCCGAAAAATAATGAGCCGAGTTGTAAAGTACGAATAGTTCAACGTGATTTCGTGTTGAAAAGTGAAACATAACCCTTCGAATTTCTCTCCTGAGGTCTATTTATCAACTAGTTATCTAACTATATCTGTTCATGTTCTTACGAACATCGAGTAACTCAAGGAGAGAAAAATGAAGTTCACTCTACTGCATGGTGCAGTGATAGCCGCTCTTAGTGTCAGCTATCAAGCTCAAGCCTACAACTGCCAAAACTTATCAACGTGGGATAGCACAACCGTCTACAACTCTGGCGACCAAGTGCAAACCAAAGGCGCTGCGTATGAAGCTGCTTACTGGACTCAGGGTAATGATCCGGTAAATAACTCTGGTCCATGGGAAGCGTGGAAAGGCCTTGGACAATGTGATGGTGGCGGTACAAACCTCCCTCCAACGGTATCTTTCTCCTCTCCTGCAGATAACGCTCAGATCCCAGAAGGCAGCGTAATCACTTTGTTAGCAAACGCCGCTGACGAAGACGGCCAAGTGGCTCAAGTCGAATTTCTTGCTGGTAACCAGACCGTTGCTGTTGTTACCCAATCCCCTTTCCAAGCTGACTGGACAGCAGTTGAGGGCGTCTCTCAGTTAACGGCAATCGCCACAGACAACGAAGGTGCGGTAACCACAACCAATGTTTCTATCTTCGTTCAACCGCAAACCGAACTACCACCTCCAACCGTTTCTCTAACGAGCCCAACAGGCACAGAAACACCAAGTGTGGGTGACACTATTTCGGTAACGGCCGATGCAGCAGACAGCGATGGTTTAGTCACCCAAGTTGAGTTCTTCATAAACAACCAATCCGTTGCTGTCGATACTGCGGCTCCATATGAATATGTCTGGACGGCGGCAGTCGGCACTCATACCTTCAAAGCGCAAGCAACCGATGATTCAAACCTGTCAACCATGAGCCAAGAAGTCTCGCTCGTCGTCAGCGATTCCAGCTCCGGTGGCTGTGCAGATGCTGTGCCTTATGTAGCTGGTAACCGCTATGAAGCAGGCGCACTCGCCTCTAATCTCAACCAGAAATATCGCTGTGATGTTGCAGGCTGGTGTTCTTCTGATGCAGCCTGGGCTTATGAGCCGGGTGAAGGTTTGTACTGGCAGGACGCGTGGACAGGGCTAGGTGCCTGTTCGACACCGCCTCAAGTCGCTATCACCGCACCAAGCGAAGGACAAGTCTTGCTAGCAGGCGACAGTGTTGAAATCTCAGCGGATGCCGGCGATGCAGATGGTAGCGTGACTCAAGTGGAGTTCTTCGCTAATGACACCAGTTTAGGCGTGGTTGCTCAAGCACCATACTCAGTCTTGTGGAATGCAACGCTAGTTGGTGCCAATCAAATTAAAGCCGTTGCAACAGACAACGATAACAATACGTCCGAGTCTGTCGTTAACGTGACTGTGAGTGACCAAGACTTGGTGATCTCATTGACGTCACCAAGTGCAGGTCAAACCGTCGGTTTAGGTAAGAACCTCGTTCTAAGCGCAGATGCAACCTCACTAACCTCTGGCGTGAAACACGTCGACTTTATGGTGAACGGCGCGATTGTCGCAACAGACACGACGGCACCTTACTCGGCGAACTGGACACCAGCCGCGATTGGTAGCTTTACGGTAAGCGCTCAAGCCACCGACCTTGCAGGTACGACAGCGCTTTCTGATGCAGCATCGATTACCGTTATTGAACAAACGGAGAAACGTCATAAGTTGATTGGCTACTGGCACAACTTCGTGAACGGTGCAGGCTGTCCTATCCGCCTCGCGGACATGTCTGATGCATGGGATGTGATTGATATTGCGTTTGCAGAAAACGACCGTAACAGCGATGGTACGGTGCACTTCAACCTGTATTCTGGTGACATCTACAGTGATTGTCCTGCGCTAGACCCAGCTCAATTCAAGCAAGACATGGCAGCACTGCAAGCTAAAGGTAAGAAATTCGTTCTGTCTCTTGGTGGCGCAGAAGGCACAATCACGCTAAACACAGACCAAGATGAAGCAAACTTCGTATCGAGCCTGACCGCATTGATTGCCGAATGGGGCTTCGATGGTTTGGATGTGGACCTAGAAAGTGGCTCTAACCTGCTGCATGGTTCGCAAATCCAAGCTCGTTTAGGTGGTGCTTTGTTGCAAATCGAGCAGAACATGGGCGGCGATATGTACCTAACCATGGCACCTGAGCACCCTTACGTACAAGGTGGCTACATTGCTTATAGCGGCATTTGGGGCGCGTACATTCCTGTTATTAACGAAACACGCAGCACACTCGACCTGCTACACGTTCAGTTATACAACAACGGCGGCCTGCCAAACCCTTACCTGCCAGGTTCTGCACCAGAAGGTTCTGTGGATATGATGGTGGCGCAGTCTAAGATGCTGATTGAAGGTTTTGAATTGGCAGACGGCACCATGTTTGAGCCACTGCGTGATGACCAAGTGGCGATTGGCTTGCCATCAGGTCCAAGCTCAGCGAACTCAGGTCAGGCGCCAACACAGAACATTCTAGACGCACTAGACTGTCTGACTAAAGGCACTTCATGTGGCACAGTGAAACCAGCGTTTAACTACCCGAACTACGCTGGCGTGATGACATGGTCAATCAATTGGGATGAGCACGATGGCTTCAACTTCTCGAAACCTGTAGGCGATAAACTAACTCAGATGAATGCGGAATAACTCGAATAGAGACTAAATAGTACCCATGTAAAAAGAGCGCCGATAACAGGCGCTCTTTGTTATTTGTGTTTCGCGAATTAAATCGTAAAGACTTGGTAATCTTTTAATGCTGGAATCTTCTTCAGCAGATCTTGTTCTTCACCTGCCATATCATCCAATGATTCACACAAATCTTCCGCTTGTTTTTCGACGTCTTTCGAATGCTCAGCTAAGCGTTCTTGTACCTTGGCCTGCAGTTCCGTCATGCTTTCAGACAGCGCCGTTAAGTTCAAACCACCGTCTTCTTTCATCTTGACAGACAAAGCGTCAAATGCGCTGGTTAGGAATTCTTTGTTAAAGATTTCTTGTGCCTTTTCGAAGTCTTGTGACCATGATTCTGTCATCGAATCAAAACTGTCAGCAGGCAGAATAAAATCACCGTCTTTGTAGTAACGGGCTTCTACATCGGCAAAGAAATCCTTTACCGCAACCTTAACGTTATCAAACGAATCAGGCGCATCAAGGCTTACTGCGATATCATCGATTATGTCATTTGCTAGCGCTAAGCCATCACTCGCGAGCTGTTTCGCTTGCGGAATATAAGCATTCATCTTCTCGCGGTAACTTTCAATTGCCGCTTTTTGATCATCGTCTAGCTCGATCATTTCACCTTTGATGAACAAGTTATTGTCTTCATCGACGACCGCTTTTTCACCATTGGCATGTACGATTTCTAAATTCTGACCATCCATACGAACTTCGTTGTTAATATCAACGCGACACTGAGCTGCGTAGCCACTGGCACTGATAGTCAACAAGGAGAGCGTGAGCAGTTTCTTCATTACTTTCTCTTTTTCATGGTTATTCTGTTTAACTATAACAGCCACCTATGGGTGGGATGTCAGCAAATCGTCACGACTTCATAACAAGTTGTTTTATCGCCAATTTTCATCTCCACTTCCTCCCCTTCTTCTTTGCCCATCAAAGCACGACCAAGGGGGGATTTCGGCGTAAGAACAAACACCTCTTTGCCTTGCCATTCGACAGTCAGCCCACCAGAGCAAGGGCCGATAAAGAAGGCTTTTTCAACATCGTTCTCGTCCACTAATTCCACATAAGCACCAACCGCGATACGAGCATCGACAAAATCACGCAGCACAAGAGTGCGGTACTGGCGAAGCTCTTCTTCACTCTCTTGCACGCGCATCGCTTGCCCGTGCGCGAGGTAAGATGCCTCTAAAGCGAGTGTGTCGTACTTATGCTCTGGCACGGTTTCTTCATCCGTCGCAGCGTCAATCGCTCTCTGAGTCGAGGCATGAGCAACTTGCAGTTTATCTTCGAGTTGTTGAATGATTATTTGGACTAAATCGACTTTGTTCATACTTTTAGGGCGCGCGTTTGGCACTCAGGGTGTGTTAATGTAACCCAGTTTATCATCAAACCAAGGTTTCCCTATTATGCAAAGTGACTCGCTTCAGCAAACGCTTCAATCCGTGTTCGGGTTTGACTCATTAAGACCCGGCCAACAACCGGTGATTGAAGCTGTAATGAACGGACACTCAGCCGCTGCCATCTTCCCAACTGGCTCAGGGAAATCGCTTTGTTACCAGCTTCCAGCTACTCAGTTACCACACCTGACGTTAGTGATTTCACCGCTTCTTGCATTGATGAAAGACCAACTTAGTTTCTTACAAGGCAGAGGCATTGCTGCGGCATCTATCGACAGTAGCCAAAGCCGTGAAGAAACACAGCAGGTGATGGCTGGCGTGAAGAATGGGCATATCAAGATTTTGATGATCTCGGTAGAGCGACTCAAGAATGAACGTTTTCGCGAGTTCATTCGTCAAATTCCACTTTCTCTCATGGTGGTCGACGAAGCGCACTGTATCTCGGAGTGGGGTCATAACTTCCGTCCTGATTACCTTAAACTGCCGCAATACCAGCGTGAACTGAATATCCCTCAAACCCTCTTGCTGACCGCAACCGCTACGCCAGCAGTTATCGAGGACATGCAAAGTAAGTTTGATATCGCTAGCGAGAACATTACCGTTACCGGTTTCTATCGCTCTAATCTTGATATTTCGGTACTTCCATGTGAAGAAGAAAACAAGCTAACTCAATTGAGCGACATTATTGCTGCTGCACCGAAACTGCCAAGCATCGTGTACGTGACTCAACAGCAAACCGCAGAGCAAGTTGCTAACTCACTGATTCGTTTAGGTATCAATGCTCACGCGTATCACGCAGGAATGAAGAGCGACATTCGCGAAAAAATCCAACAGCAATTCATGGACTCGCAAATCGACTGCATTGTCGCCACAATCGCCTTTGGTATGGGTGTAGATAAATCCGATATTCGCCGTGTGATTCACTTCGATTTACCGAAATCTATCGAAAACTACGCACAAGAAATTGGCAGAGCGGGACGTGATGGGCAACGTTCGGAGTGTATTCTTTTGGGGAATACCTCTGGCTTAACGGTATTAGAGAACTTTGTTTATGGCGACACGCCTGAGCCAAGCTCAATCAATTATGTATTGGAGCAAATTCGCGAGAACACGCCTCAGTGGGAAGTGATGGCGCTGCGCTTATCTCGCGACAGCAACATTCGCCAACTGCCGCTGAAGACCTTGTTGGTTTACCTAGAGCTGGCAAAAGTGATTGAAGCCAAATACAGCTATTTCGCCGAATATCGCTTCAAGTTCTTACAAGACCGGTCTTTCATCCTCAATCAGTTCCAAGGCGAGCGTCGCCAGTTTATTGAAGCTATTTTTGCTTGCTCTACCAAAGCGAAAGTATGGTGTCAGGTGGATTTGGAAGCGTTATGGATGAACTATCAGTCTGAGCGCAGCCGTGTGGTTGCGGCGCTTGATTACTTCCACCAAAACGGTTGGATTGAATTGGAAAGTAAACAGCTCACGGATGTGTATTCGGTTCTCCCGGTTACTCAAAACCATGAAGCGACCTCTCAACATTTGGTTGAACTGTTCCAATCTAAAGAACAAAAAGACATTGAACGAATTCATACGATGTTGAATCTGTTCCAATCATCGGACTGCTTGAGCTATCAATTAGCGCATTACTTTGCTGATCACAATGCACCGACGCAATGCGGTCACTGCTCAGTATGTCGTGGACAAGTCGCATCATTCCCTCAGCCACAACAAGAGCAACCTGAACTGGCACATTTATCCGCTTGGGTTGATGAGTTTGTTCAGCTTTCACCAACGGCGATCAGTAATGCCGCCGTAGCTCGATTCCTATGTGGTATTAGCACGCCAATCATCACTCAACTTAAAGCCAGTAAACTTCGGGGCTATGGTTCAATGGCGAATGTCTCCTTTGAACTCGTGCTCAAGCAAGTTGAGTTAGCGCGAGCTTAGAAGAAACTCAATTGCCGTGCTTGTTCTTCAGGCTTGAGCATCACACTCAAGCCTAACAAGCGTATCTCTCGACCGTTTTGGCGCTTAAGAATATCTCTTAACAAAACTTTGAAATCATCCAGTTCTAGTTGGGGGTGAATGTGCTCAATCGTTGTGAGCTGAAAGTCAGCAAACTTGAGCTTGATACCCTGCTTGATGATCGATTTATCTGGACTGGCTTTTTCTAAGCGTCTCTCCAGTTCTGGGTACAGCTTATCTTCAATCACCTTCCAACATTCGTCGTAAGTCGAAATGTTTTCGCTAAAGGTTCGCTCTACCCCAACCGATTTACGTTCACGTTCCACCACCACTTCACGATCATCAATACCATGACTGCGTTTCCAAAGCGAAGCACCTTGACGGCCGAACTGACGCAATAGTTCACGGTAATCACTGTTTTTTATGTCTTCACATAGATAGAAGCCAGCCTGATGGAGCTTCTCTAAACTCACTTTGCCAACACCTGGGATCTTTTCCAAAGGCAATTTATCGACTACCTCTTGGACTTTATCGGGTGGAATCACAAACTGGCCATTGGGTTTGTTCATGTCGGAGGCGACTTTGGCAAGAAACTTAATCGGAGCAACGCCTGCAGATGCAGTAATTCCCAGCTCATTCCGGATATCATTACGAATCGATTCCGCAATCAAAGTCGCGGAACCACGACATACCGTAGAATCGGTGACATCGAGATAAGCCTCATCAAGAGAAAGCGGTTCAATAAGCGATGTATACCGTTCAAAGATGGTGCGAATCTGCTGAGAAACTTGTTTATATACGTGCATGCGCCCCGGGACAACGAGGAGGTTCGGACATAGTTGTAATGCTCTTGCGGTTGGCATTGCACTGCGTACACCAAACTTACGTGCTTCATAATTACACGTGCTGATGACACCTCTTTGCTTCTCATGGCCACCGACTGCAAGCGCAATACCACGGTAATTTGGATTGTCTCGCATTTCTACCGCCGCATCTTCGAACTTGTGGGTAGAAAATGTAAGTTTAACTGACTGAGTGAGTGAATGCGCTTTATAACATGGAGTTAGATGTGAATTTTTACTTACAAAAGCCCCTTACAAAAAAATCTGAGAAATTAATGTAAAAAATGGACATTTTCTTAAAAGTCCACTTACAAAAATCACAAAGGGAGTTGTAATTGATCAGTTGATTTCTTGGGTTCAATACCAACACTTAATCCGACTAAACGTATACTTCGACCATGACTTCTAGCAAAGGCTTCTTCGCATAACTTGTTAAAAAACTGCATATCCATTTCATCATACTTATGTTCAACCGTTGTTTGTTGAAAATCGTTGAACTTTAATTTTACACCGAGTTTCGTGATCACTTTATCTGCAAGCGCTTTTTCTAACCTTTGCTCTAATTCGACATACAAAGGCTTTATTGCAAGTATACATTCACCCAAGCTATGAATATCATTTAAGTATGTTCGTTCAACCCCTACTGACTTTCTTATCCTTTCGACAACAATATCCCTGTCATCAATACCATTGCATCTTTGCCAAAGTATGAGCCCAAACTTACCAAATTTTGAAATCAAAGCACTTTTGTCGAAATTCTTTACATCCTTTCCTTTATACAAACCGAGTTTGTTTAATTTCTCCAACGTGACTTTTCCGACTCCACTTATTTTCCCTAAATCCAATTGGTCTATGAAATTCTGGATTTCAGAAGGTGGGACGACGCAAATACCATTAGGTTTATTCACATCTGAGGCGACTTTTGAGACAAATTTTAACGGGGAAACACCAGCCGATGCCGTTAAGTTCAATTCTGACTCAATTGCCTTACGTATGTCCTGAGCTATCAGTGTTGCAGAACCTTGAAACAGCTTGGAATTCGTTACATCCAAATAGGCTTCATCTAACGAAAGTGGCTCAATGATATCGGTGTAACGTCTAAAGATTTCATGAATTTGCTTAGACACAGCCTTGTACTTTTCCATATTTCCAGACACCACCGTTAAGTGTGGACATAGTTGTAACGCTTTTGCTGTAGACATAGCCGAACGAACCCCAAAAGCTCTCGCCTCATAGCTACAAGTTGCAATAACGCCGCGATCATTTTTCCCTCCAACAGCTAGAGGAATTCCACGTAAAGATGGGTTGTCCCTTGCTTCTACAGAGACATAGTAACTATCGAGATCAATGTGAATTATTTTTCGCATACTTTAATCGATGTTTTTGAATGGTTTAAGTGCATAAACCTTTTTCAACACCTTTAACTGTATATTTGCACAGCATTATAGCAATTCAAATCCAGTTCTAGCAAAAGAATCTGACGATGCAGTTATTCAACTATATAGATGAAAAAGCCGAAACAATCCTTTTCCTAAATGCCCCAAGCCGAAGCTCATCAAATACTCTTAGACTCCCTCCGAAACCGTCTTCATAGACACGGGCAGCGTTACTTCCCCAAGTAACATTCGAGCCGTTACTTTCTTCAACCAACAGCAAAGAGCGGGAATTACTAGAGGCATTACGCTTAATGGGAATCTGAGGCTTGTTTGGCTCTCTCATATGGCAACATACTAGAAGACGAGGGATATGCGTTTCCTTGCTAACCCAAAAACTGATCACACAAAAACTGGGGGCATACAAACTCGTTTTGGACAGAAATCGGTTAGAGTCATAGCTTAAATTAATAAAGCATGAATCAACTTAAGTATAAACAAAGTCGCTTACTTAGCTTTCCTGTTTTGATGTTGCAGTTCACATATTCGTAACTATCAGAATTTGTTACCTAATAGTTCGTGCTAATGCTACTATTTGCATTCAATCGAATTAATGATGTGATTACGTGAGTCCATTGAACTAAACATAAGGGAGTATATGGGTTTAGCTGAAGCTTTGATTAGTATTCCACAGTCTGAAAGAGGCGGTGAGATTGCTCAACGTGGGTTTGACTATCAAACTTGCTGGGCGTTGTCTCAAATGCTGGAATATGAACTAGATGAAAAGAACTATGTGTTTATCTTCGAATATCATGATGATGTTCTTATTCTTGATGACGAAGTTAACCCAACAGACCTCACATTTGCTCAAGTAAAAACAAGAGAAAAACACTGGACTGCATCAATTCTGAGTAGTAGTACTAAGAAGAAACCCGTATCGATCATTGGTAAGTTATTTATTCATTATAAGAATTTCGCCGAATATTCACCTAAGCTACTTTTTGTTACTAATGCCTCTTTCAATCTGTGTGAGGAAAACGGTGGTAAGTCTTGTTTTGGTGCAAATGAAGTCAAAAAAGAGCATCAGACGAGCTTTAAGAAAGCAATCAAAGATCAAGTAGAGCTTGATGACTCCAGTATCGATCTTTCTGTCATGCGATTTGTCCAATCCTCATTAAGCCTAGATGACCACATTACACATCTAAAAGGTAAACTATGCGATTTCCTTAGCAAGAAGTTTGGCGATAGTACTAACCTGAGTGTCAATGCATTAGCATCTTTGCTTGAACAGGCGTGTCGAGACAAATCCAAGGTAAAATCCGCAGATATTATTGATTTTTCAGATCTTATCTCTCGAAAAGGTTTCTCATCAGAAGCGTTGAACGGTGTACTTGATTCCTTGAATGTAAGTAATAGTTTAAAGCCCGATTGGAACAAAGCGAGTCCCCTATTCACTGATCTTGGCAAAACATCGCTCCAGCTTATTATACTGCAAGCCACTTTCTCACAAGTTTGCATCGAACTTAACCAAAACACAAAAAATCCATCGACCGTATATCTAGAGTATGCAATTAGCCTTTACGATGAGGCGAGTGTCCACTCGGATTTGAAACTATACGTGACTGAAACTATGCACAAAATTGATGCACTTTGTCCAGATTATGCATTGACTCTAAAGTCAGGGAAGAAAGAATGTATCGTTGTTTACTCAGTGATCCAGAAGCTATTTGAGGGAGGTGAAGAATGAAAAGCATCTACTTCAAAAGTGCTCATATATTATCCCTTCGCGATAAGAAAGGGTTTTCTTTCAAGTTCTCACCTGACATAAATATCATTACAGGTGAGAACGACACAGGTAAATCTAGCTTTATTAAGAGTCTATATCATACATTAGGTGCCGATATTCGACTGGATAAAAAGTGGAAAGAAGATGACTTTGTTTCAAAAGTTGTTATTTGTGTCAGTAATCGTGACTACGCGTTTCTTCGCCACGAAAAACGTATTTCCATCTTCGATATAACAGAAGGACAAGAGCATCACTTAGTGACCTCTAGTTCTCGCACAGATATTGCTTTAACTGTACGTGATATTTTTGATTTCAATTTGGAACTTGTGACAAAAAGTAATTTGGTTCAGGGACAAGCACAACCAGCAAGTCTCTATCTTCCTTACTATATTGATCAAGATAACGGTTGGGGAAAAGTTTTAGATTCATTTAGCAGCTTGGCAATGTATAAGGACTGGCAAAATAATATCTTGAATTTTCATACTGGTGTAAAGCCAAAGGAATATTACACTTTACAAGGAAAGATTAATTTAATTGATATCGATCTTGTTGAAATCCGAGCGACGTTAAAAGCTCTAGAGGCAGCTAAGAAGAGATTCGAAGAGTCATTTGGAAGAGTACTTTTTGATGTGGATGTACAATATTATGAAGAGCTGCTTGAGCGCTTTCTTCACAAGTGCCAAGACCTACATAAAGAAGAGACAGAATACAGAATTAAGCTTATTGAAGTATTGTCTCTACGGGATGAACTAGTAGCAGAAATCGAAGAGTCGAAAAGACAGCTCGACGAAAATAATATAGATTCCTTGCCACCATCAGCAGGCTTAGAAGCGAGGTATGCGGTACTTGAACACAGAGACAAGCTGTTGCAAATCATACCAGAGTTGTATGAGCAAAAGTCTGTATATGATGATCAAATCACTAAAATAAAAGAAGATTTGAAAAATGCTAAAAGACTAAGCTCAGAACTCAAAGAGATGCTTCAGGAAGTCAAAGAGCAATTGTCTCTTCAGGACGTTATTAACTCTCAGGCAAGTAAGCAGGTTGAGGTGACTTTCGATGAGCAAATTAATGAATTGCTGCAAAAAATTGGTGAATTGGATGTTGCTAGAACTAAGCTTTCAAAAGAAATAGCAAAGTTCGAAGATAAGAAACGAGCAAAAGAAATCAATGACAAGTTTAAAGAGTCGCTGAAATTTGCACAAACTGAGTTAGGTATCAAAGATCCTAAAGTTGGAACTATTCTTCAATATGGTCCGATTTCTAAGAGCGAAACAGGCAGTCGTGCTCCAAGAGCAATATTGGCTTATCACTATGCTCTTCTCAAAACAATAGAAGACAAATCGACAAGCCCTATGCTTCCAGTGGTAATTGACTCGCCTAAACAGCAAGATCCAGATCCGCGCACAACGAAAAAGCTATTCGATTTATGTATTGATGGTCTATCAACTAATTGTCAACTAATTATCGGCTCTGTTTCATTAGAAAGAGAAACGAATCAGTTTAAAACGCTGACTATGACTGACAAATACAGTCTGTTAAAACCAGAGCTTTACAATCAGGTTTATCAAGAGATTATGCCTCTTTATCAAAAAGCTGCGTTATCATAA
Source organism: Vibrio sp. CUB2 (assembly GCF_001557945.1). NCBI lineage: Bacteria > Pseudomonadati > Pseudomonadota > Gammaproteobacteria > Vibrionales > Vibrionaceae > Vibrio > Vibrio sp. CUB2. The sequence continues at coordinate 92,190 of NZ_LNRB01000007.1, forward strand.
CCTGAATCATTAATATGGAGACACACTCAACTAATGGGTGTGTCTCCACATAGTTACACTGGCTCTCAACTAAACTAGCCTATTCAATTAACCTAACTTCACCATCAGCTAGCTCATTGCAAATCTTGAGGCTGGGGCCTACATTGCTTTTTGTCTATCCATTAGCTCAAGTATTAAACATTAGATCTTAGTAACTTGCTCTACATAGAAACTAACTCTTTTTTGGACATTAATCATTTTTGGAAAATTGAATACTATAAATTCATAAATAAGTTCAGGTGTAGAAAGTTAATCCACTTTGAGTCTGGTATTGATGTTGCGGATCTCGATTGGCTTGCACTTCGAACTTCGAAGTGGTCGAATATTTTCTGCATAACAAATTTTAAAGACGTGATAATACATACTTGCACTTGGTGCTTTTCATTGCTTAAAAATTTTGACCAACTCTTAAGAAAAACTCAATTCTTCCGAGGGTATTACATAGGGACTGTTTATCTTGAGGTGTGTAGTTCTCGCGTAAAAACCAAAAGTAACTACAGTTCGTGTAGTGAACTAGACTATTATAAATCAGGCAGTATTCCACTATTTACCTGTTTCAATTATCGAGTACTTTTTCAGTTTTAGAGCTAACGAGATGAATACTATTATTGAATATTTTATACACGTAATCAGCAGAAGATATCGTTTCAGTCCTATGACTAATGAATACTTTTGCGACATTAATTTTCTTTAAATTATAATTTATTCTTATTTCTGATTCTTTATCTAGACTACTAGTTGCTTCATCCATAAATAAAATATCAGGTTTCTTGTATAAAGCTCTGGCTATGAGAATCCTCTGTACTTGTCCTCCAGATAAAAAACAATTATCCTCACTGATAATAGTATGATAACCCATTGGTAACTGAGAAATAACATCATGTACTAAAGCTGAATTAGCCGCAGATATCGCCAATTTTAAATCGCAATTCTTATCAAAAAAGCAGATATTGTCTAATATTGAACCTGAAATTATTTTATCATTCTGTAAAACACAAGAAATTTTATGTCTATATCTACTATCATTCCTTATGTTTACACCATCCAAAGTAATTTCGCCTTCATTTACATTTTTCAAACCAATCATCGCCCGAAGTAAGGATGTTTTACCACTACCAGATGGACCAACAATTGCAATACTGTCACCTGGCCTAACTATAAGATTAATATCTCTAATCAAACACCTTCCATTAGGGTTATAGATTGCAACATTATCGACAATCAACTCTTTAAAAAGACTAGAATCATTTAGATGGTAGGGCGAGTTATAAATAGGCTCTTGCTCCTCCAAAAAAATATCATTCACCTTATCCAAATCTACATTTATCAATCTCTTTTTAATATAATAATCTACAATAGATGATAATTTATCATAATATAGCCTGACATAAATAAATAAGATAATTATGCTAGATATTTCGGCGTTACTTCTATTGTCACTACTGATATATAAAAAGGTAGCCAGGATAGTCAATAGCATTAGGATATAACGATCAAGAGAGACATATAAAGAGTTTATAAAGTACAACACCCCCATATTACTTGATTTGTCAATAACCTTATTAGACCAGTTATCACTGACGTAATTTTCTTTTTGAAAAATTTTAATTGTATCAATATTTTTTACTATATCATAAAAAAAGCTAAGCTCATCTTTTTGTAAGCTCTTTGCTCTATTTTTAACCTCACATAGTTTGTTTAAAGGGAAATACCTGAGTGCAACATATAATACTGAAACTAAGAGTAGTAGTGAAAATAATCTATAATCAAATACAAAAAGAACCAATAATGAAAGAGATAGTAGTATCTTATCTGCGATTAGGTTTATAAATCCTACCGTTGATACTTCGATTATCTCATAAAGTGAATTGAATGACGTATATACATGAGAAGAGTTTCTTCTTTCAAAAAAACCAGATGGGAGAGATATTAAATGTTCAAAGGATTTTTTAATAACTCGTTCTTTATATAATCTACAAAGTAAATTTGTTTTTGATATGGAGAATAATGACAATGAAAATTCCAAAGTAATAAGCAGTACTATTGCTACTGTTAAAACATTCAACGCTTCGCTTCCACCAACTAAGTTAGCGTTTGATATCACTTCTCTAAAATATATTGGTGTCGATAAAAGTATAACTTGAACTAATATTAAACTAAATAAAATTAAATAGAAGTTGTGGTCAATTAATACAGGTTTAATAGCTGAAGATAGCTTAATACTTTCATTATCCTGGCTTGTCAGTGTCGCTATTTCGTCACTGTAAAGTTCCAGTAAAATTCCTGTAAACCTTTGACTAAAACTATCCTTGTCAAGACGAATACATCCTACTTCAGGATCATGAATAATGTATTGATCATTTTTTATTTTAGAAAGCACAACAAAGTGATTCATATCGAAATGAATAATTGCTGGTAATTGATTGTTTTGTATTCTCTCGGGTGATATCTTTAATGCTCTACTTGAAAGGTTCAGTTTTTTAGCTATGTTAGCGATATCATATAAACTTTGTCCATTTTTATAAGAAGATAATTCTCTAACATGTCTCAAATTTATGTTTGAACCATAATAGTTGGAGATCATTGTTAAACATGCGAGTCCACACTCATGAGATTCACTCTGTAATACTAAAGAAAGCTTTCTAAATAAAAACATCTAACCTAATTCCAACATTTCTTGATATTTTTTAATAATTAACTTATAGACTGGAATACTTTTCGTTTGGAAAAGTATATTAAATGTCATCCCTAACTCAAATGTTTCATTTCCAGCGTCAAAATCCAAATATATAACTTTAGATATGGTACCATCTTTTTTTAGTTGTTTATAACTAGTACGTTTAAGGATTTTTACGTCATATGGCTTATATATATTGTTCTTATCATAAGTGAAGGTAAGTTGAGCATTTTCTAACCCTTGAATTCTTTTAAATGTATCAATATCAAGAGTAACTTTTCCTATCAATTTACTACCTTGACGCTTAATCAAAGCGAGAGGTTGTCTCTTATGAACCCAATCATCTTCATTAACAATAATTGAATGAAATTCATAACCGATTGGTACTTGATAAAAAAAATCATTACTAATATCTTCAATTTCTTGATTAATATTCGAAATTTCGAAATCAATTTTAGTGTTTTTTTTCAGAAGTTCTTGTTTGTATGATTTGTAGTCTATATTGCTAATTTTTATACTCTCAATTTTATCTTCTAAACTACCAGAACTGATGATGGCATCAAGATTTTCTTTTCCACAAAAAATTAATCTGTCATAATTATCTTGAATATTAACATATTTTTTTTCATAAAGGTTTCGATAGCTTTCTGTTATTTCCGAACATCCTTCCTTTATCTTTAGAATGGAATCAATGGTTTTCCTATATCGAAAAGAAAGATTTTCTTTGAGTGCTTGATTAAGATTGTACTTGTTATCAATAAACTCTAACAGTAAGAGATTGTACTTTTTTATTTTGTTTTTGTATTCTATTTGGCTATCTAAATGTTTTATAAAGTAGGATAAATCTGATTTTCTAAGTTTTCTAGTTAATAGAATAGTACTTTCGTCACTACTATAGACATAACCATCGATGTTACTTCTAATGATTTTATATCCACCATCAAAATCAAGGATTCCTTCAGCATAGATCTTTGTAGGAACTGGAACAAGTGCTATGAACAATAAAGATAAAAACGATATACTTAATATCCACAGTTTAAACCCATTGCCAAATTGAATGCTACTTTTATAGATGTTATTTTTTTTATCACCTGACTCTATCTTACGAAATATATCTGCCATGAATTTTAATGCTCTTCATTAAATACATATTTTTATCTTTATCATAGTCAATTATTTCAAAAGAGTTTTTTCTATAGAATTCTATAACTTGGCTCATATCAGCATCAGAATGTAACTTTAAATTTCCGTTGAAATATAAATCAACCATTTCTAGTATTAAAGAACCATAACCATGATTTTGATGATTTCTTCTGATATAAAGAGAGTTCAAGTACGTGCTGTTAATATCAACTGACATATATCCAGCTATAGAATCATTTATTTTAAAAAATAAATGAGAACGTCTGTTATTCAATCCTTTCTCGTTAATTTTTTTCATCCAAAGTTTAAACTCATCTTTTCTACTTACCGTATAAAGATAAATACTGTCCATAATGATATCTTGGACAAGTTTTTCATTTCCAACAACTTCTAAAAACTCAATTCTATGGGTATGGGTGTGGGAATTCAGAAACGCTATGAGATCCGCTGTTATCATATAACCTATTAACTCCTAGAAATCGATAATTATGATCTTCTTCAATTTGAAGTAATTCAGGAATAATTACTTTTGTACAATATATTCCATATGATTTACTCATTTTACTACTCAAATCAATATAATAAGAATTTGGGAAAACATCTACTACTCGCGCTATTAGCTCTTCTGTACAACTTATATTTTTTGATTCGAGAATGTTTTTTTCTACGATCTTAGTGTTATGAGTAAAGTCAAATACAAAGCTATTTTTAACGTCTGCATAAAGTTCTATTCTATTAACGAATGTTCTAACGTTACAATAGTTGTCTCCAGGTTCGAATTTCTCATTAAATTTCAAATAATTTTGCCAACCAAAGCCTTGTATTATTTCTTCTAAAGCTCTAACTATAGCTTCTTCATAAGTTAGTTTCGCAGCAGCTCCTACCAAGTGATAAGGTTTCAGCCGTTCATCACTATTTAGTGTAGCAAGCACAAATACTGACGGCACTTTCAAGTCATGAGTCGAGGTATCAAATATTTTAACGTTATACTTATTTGTTGAAATTATTTTTAAAATTTTTTTTATTTCATCATTATGAATGAAATCATCAATGTTAATCTCTTTTACATCTTTACGCCTATTCCAAAATAATAAAGACGAGTCTCTTTCTATTAGCTCTAACAACCCAGAGCGTATAGATTCACTAATAGAGTCGCCTGCCGCAGTTCCTGATGTTGATAACTTGCAATAGATATCGCTGTTGTCGGGTGAATCACAAGTGTAAATAAGACTTGAAGGTATTAATACAGATTTATTTTTATCTAAATACTTAACAGAGGTCCATTCGACAAGATCAATACTTGATATCTTTGAGTACTTAAAATGTGGAGTATTATATTGTTCTTCAGAGAAAAATTTTGGAACAAAATAATTTCTACAAGTCGCACTTACTTCTTCTAGACTTGCTGTTAAGTCGATTTTTTTAAACCTAAGAGATAACCTTTCAAAACTCTCGCCTATATTTTTTCTTAGTGATTTATCAAAGTTGATCGAAACTCCGCCTGTCGTAACGTATTTTTTTCTATCTGAAAAATTAGCATTTACTAGTTCATCTAACGAGTCAGGGTAATACACTGTAGAAGTTAAATACTCAACTCCTTGGATATAGGATACGTCAAAAATATTCTTTATAATTCCTATGTTGTCATCAATTGCATCGTCAACTTGGAAGTCTCTATCGCAATAAAGTTCACTACAATCTGGATAGCACGGTATTTTTAGGGATTTTTTATTCTCGGAGTATTCTGCCACTCCTAAGCTATCATTTTTAGAAATTAAATCCAATATACCGATAACTTCAGAATGTGAAAACGAATTTTTTATTATATTGTTGTTTTTAACCACGTAATGGCAATAATCTATATTTAGAGAGTTAGCAAACAACCGTCTAAAAAAACATTTCCTGCATTCACCCAAACCAACAATAAATATCTTTTTTTCAAATGGTATTATATCAATAACTCCATCCCTGTTCGTACTACATATCTCCTCAAAATTGATTTTATTGTTAAATCTTATAATTGTCTTATCTTCTTTTTTACAAGAAAAATTATGGTAAACAACGTCCGAATCAAGACCTTTTAACTCAACAACAGAATCAAAATCGTATATGTAGTAGAGACCGTTACTAGAACTATTTTGTAAGTCATAATAATTTGATTTTCCACTTAACACGTCTAGCTCTTCTTTATTTACCCTATAAAATATGGATTGATCATCTTTTTTAAACACATATTTATAGTTATTATTGCTATCTACTTTTCCATTTTCAAAATATAACACTTATTTTCCCTGATTTAATGTCATCCACACTAATCGATATAAGTGGATGATAGCTTACACCACTTTTATGTTCTTCCTTATCAGCTAAGGCTAAAGAGTACCTAATATCTTCTTTAGATTTATGTATATACGACATATAAGTTGCTATTGATATGTCAACTATATATCCATCAACTCCAGTAAACCAAAAGTGATACTTTTCCCTTAAATTCAAATTGCTATCTTTTAGTTCTATTTTATCTTTTCCACCGAGGTGTTCACCGTAATCAATGACGTAACCAATGCTCAAGTGGCAATCACCATCTAGATAAGATAGAATTTCTTTTAAATTGTTTTTAAAGAAATCATTAGTATGTAAGCCTTTATGAAACTTAGTCTTTATTAACTTTAAAAGTCCATTTATATTGATAGTACATTTTTCACGTAGCATTACTGTCTTATAAATGCTTTTTTTATATTCATCTATATACATATATCATAAATTGGTGTCACATTGTGACACCAATACATTTAGCTTTATTGATAAGACTGTGACATTGATGTACACAGAGCGGCAATTTTCATTGTACTAAATTGAGCTAAGTCATCGTCAAATGAAAACGCACCAGCTCCTGATACTGTTTTCATTTCCTCAATTGTAAGTTCTGAATTTTTATTTTCGTCAAATTCAACTTTCTCAATTTTTGTACTAATTTTTTTGCTATTCAGATTCATTTTATTTTCCTTAATTAATGGTTAACAGCCTACTTGGCGCAAATTAAGGTAACAGAGGTGAAACGTACAAACAACATCTCGAAATAAAATAAGAACAAAATACTACAAATTTGCAACACTCTAAGCGAATGTTTTTTTGATAATTTTATCATATACTTATAATCATAAGTGTATTTTGAAGCTATTACTTCTCTACGGGGAAATGAAAATTTGGCACAACAATACTAACGATACTAGAGGGAGGAGTCTTTCACTAAAAAAGCCTCTACGGCTGCACTTACTAATCGTCACACCCTCATGCCCAAACTTCGTTACAAAACAACCAACTGGAAGCAATACAACAAGGCAAGCGAGTTAGACCGCAATCGATTCAGCGACTTAGCAATTACTACCACTTGGTATTCAATTGGTAAAAACAACTTATAACGTAAGCGCTCATTACTCAGCATAACTAATCGTCCAACCACAACGATTTAGTCTTTAGCCAAGTTCCAAGGTAGTAGCGCTTCTATTTGCTCAAGGGTTTCTGCGTATGGTAGTTGAGTAAGAAGGGTATGTAGGTAGCTATAGGGTTCCAGCCCATTCAACTTGGCGGTTTCAGCCAAGCTATAGCAGACTGCACTCGCTTTGGCACCTTGTTCGGTATCGGCGAACAGCCATGCCTTACGGCCTACCACGAACGGACGGATCGCATTTTCAGCCATGATGTTACTGATACGCAGCTCGTGGTGACCTGCGTAAACTACCAGTTTCGACCATTGGTTGAGCGTATAGTTGACTGGCTTGTAGGTTAAGCCATCTTTTGGGCACTTGCTGAGGCTCTTCTCCAAGAACGCTTTCAACTCATCTAAGAGTGGAACACTGTGTTCTTGGCGGTAGGCCAAGATATCTTCAGCTGTTATCTTTGGCTGCTTTTCCCTTAGGTCAGCCAACTGCCGTTCAACACGGTAGAGCTTGTTGATGGTGTTAAGCGCGATATCCGCTTTACTTACTTTAACGTTTTTACCTTTCGGTTGTGCTTTCTGCGCATCCACGAACATGCGGCGAGCATGATCCATACAGCCTACATGCGTTAAGCCATATTTCTTACAGGCAGCATAGTACCCCGCATAACCATCGGTTTGCAGGTAGCCTTCGAAGCCTTCAAGTAAATCCACGGGGACATCGCCACTACGAGAGGGCTCGTAGTGGAACAACACACTTTGCTGGGTGGGTGAGCCTCCTAACGAGACCCACATGTACTTATCTGAGGTGATTGAGTTCAATGCCAATGGAAAGAATATTATTGCAGAGGGTAACTGGTAGCGTTTCAGCTAAGGGTTGTACGATGTAAGACCAAAGCTTTCGCAACCATCTCGATTAGAAGTTTATAGAGGAGAGTTTGTGTTGTCCAAATACTACTTGTGCTCGCAAACTCTCTCATGCTGCTAACCTTCGATGATTAGGGGGACGTTGCCGTTAATGATCTCCGTAAGTCCTTTCAAGCCATCAGAACAGTACATCAAACTACAATAGTCAAAGTACAATTGAGCGTTGTATCGACCCGCGCATTCACTCATGTTGAAACTCTCCATTTCTTTGAGGGCTCCATCATCAAACTCGTAGCCATTCTCGGCATTCATATACATCCATATAGCACCAATACGAGACAGCATAATATGATTGTTTGATTGTTCGAATTCTTCACTTTCATTCACAATATCAGGCACTTTTCCTCCTTTTTCAATTAATTAGAATGTGGCTAGATTTTAGGAAAACCACTAAATTGACAATAATTATTAACTGTATATTATGTCTAGTCCCCAAAATAGGGACAAGCAAATGATACATCGTCCCCAATTTGGGGACAAACAGTATAAAGCCAGATAATGTCCAGATGATTAAGTATGTAAATCATCCAAAATATGAAGCGTTGATAGCTTGGCTTAAAACTGCTCGCCTTGAGCAGGGCTTGTCTGTACGTGAATTAGGCGTGAAAATTGATGAATCGCATCAATTTGTGAATAAAATTGAACTCTGCCAGAGGAAATTGAACGTTTTTGAGTTCGTACAGTACTGTGATGCTCTCGGATTAGATCCCAAAACAGGTATTGAGCTATTATCTAATGTAAAAAAACAAAGACAAGTGTAGCCCGAAGCTAGGGAGTTTTTGGGACACTTGCCTTAGCAAAAAGAAACTGTACGTGGGTTCAATAATGTTAGCCATATAGCTAACATTTATTTTGAATGGCAAAAACATAGCCATATAGCTAACTTTGAGAATTTATGACTACACGTTACGACATCGGAAAACAGATAAAGCAGAGAAGAAAAGCAAAACGATTGACTCAAGTACAACTTGAAAAAATGACTCGCATTAACAAAACGACGATTTCGGAAATTGAGAACGGTAGATTTACCGGCTCTTTCGATATTTTTGAACGATTACTCGATTCACTAGATTTACAGTTTTCAGTAACCCCAAAAATTCACACCTTGCCCGACTGGGATGAAATTGAAACCGTCTTTAGAGAGGATTGATGAGTCAATCTCACCGAGTTTCTATAAACTGAGTTTTTTGTTTAGGACGCTCACCGTTCCTCTTGACCTCCCGCCCATTCACCTCGGCAGGTATTTAATATCTAAAACACCGACTATGTTTTTGTTGCGGTACAGGCTTAGGAGCCGATGACCGCAATAGGCGCTTGCATCTTTGGGGCCTGCTACGCAGAAAAATAATGACCGTTTACTAGCAGTACATTGACCCAAAAACGTGACAATTAGCCACCGCTATGAATCACACAAATGACTTGCACTGCTACAAGAACTACCCTTTTATCCCCACCCAAACTTTAGTTAATCAGACTCTTTATAGTCTCTGCCATGTTCACCGTAATTAGAAAGTCTAGTGGTAGTCTTCCTGTTTGTTCTTTGCTGTCTGAGCAAACCCTTTTTTCATAGATAAACTTGTTTGCCTCTAACCACTCAATAACACCAGTTTCAACTTCAACTTCAAAGTCACTTTCCATCAAGTACGCTGAAGTCAACAGTATGGAGGCGTCATGGTACCGAACTACAAACTGATGTTCACCTTCCATAAGGTCTACAATAAAACGATTTCCATTACCACCAAAGGTTAGTCTGATATCCTCATTCGTTAATACGATTGAGTCAGATACACCTTTATACTCACCTATCACATTTTGACAACCCATAAACCTCTACCGTTAAACATTCCATAACGTTACCCTTAAAAAATTATAGTCTGAATAAAATGATATGCCCGTTCAAATTGAAGATGCAGGTTTTAGTAGCGACATCGTTAATGTTAGGTAACATTCCAGTTCTAACAAGGTATAGCTTTTTGGACGCTTCATAGAAGCCCTAACTTTCTCTTTAAGTCGATAGGTAGGCCAGCTGCGGCTAAATCCAATATTTCTTTCGTGCTGCGACTTTTGAGTTCATTGTACTTCTTTTCTAAAGATTGGTGACTTTGAACAATGACTTCTTTTTTCTTAACTCTGATGCCCGTTTTTTTTCTGTTTAACTGCTTATTTTGTTCAAGCTCATGCATCTCTAAAAGTTCTTGATTAACATCATCAAAGAAGGCTTCAATGTCTTTACTGAATGAGGACGCATTAAAAATACTTTGTGCTGACCGCCCCACAACTTTGGCTACGTTAGACTTTTTAATTTGGTAGAACTTCTTAGTCTTTTTTGTTGCTACCTCACCAAAGCTTGAAATCGCTTCTTCGGCTTCCTTCTTCAAATCAAGAATGGCATGGTACGCTTTATGGGTTGTATGCTCTGGATCATCAATAACCCATGCTGGTTGTTCATTCTGAGCAGGTTCGGTAGAGGCATCATCTAACGAGTCCATAAACTCATCCGACATAAGTGCATCTAAATCAACATCACTATGCATAGAGTTCTACCTCTTCCTTAACCTTACTTTCTATCGCATTCATTGCTTTAGTAATTGCAGCTAAAATTTTATCAACACTGTCAGCATTCTTTTCGTTTCTAAGCTCTTTAATGCGCTTCCAGCTTGATTTGAGTGTTGGTAGGTGCGCCTCTAACAAGAAACCAAAAGCGTGCTCCTGGAACGCCTCTTTCACCATTGGTTGAATCACTCGCCATATCCCTTTGATGTTGCCCTCGGTGATGAGTGCATTGGTACAATTCAGACAAAACTCAGGCTTGGCATCTTGTGGGTTTAACGACCCCATTTTCGAACATTTTGCTCTAGAGTTCGTACCATCACGAGGAATGCAAGTAGCGAAAGAATTCACCTGAACATCAATGATACGACCACTTACCGTCTCTCTTAGAGCAAGCATCCCGTTATTATCTTTCACTTGCGTTAATGATGTCGCTTTTTTCACGAACTGCGCCAGGCCGCCTACGTATTTTTCACCAACTTGCTCTGACTCTATAATCAGCAACTCGACCAATGAGTTTAGGTAACGCTGCTTCGCTGATTGCATTAGCCCTCTAGCATCTTTATCTCTTAGATACGCCATAAAGAACGAATTATTTAGGTGGGCAAACTGATGGCGAATGACCGCCCCCACATCCCCCTGATAGCGCGTGAGAACTGACTCTGCCCATATATGTCGAAAAGCGTGAGGAGACGGATAACGCACACCTTCTAATAACTCAGAGACAATATCTTTCATTGTTTTCATATCACTCAAATCTACTGAGCCACTAGTTAGCAGTGCTTTCGTTTCATCGGAAAGATAAGTTTCGAAAATTTCCTGATGCTTTGTATTTTCAAGAGGCTCACCTTTAGAGAATAAAATAATAGCGGCTTTCAGTTTTGTGTGAGCTGTAACGGAGTCAAAACCTGTACAGGACAGTCTCAACCAATCTTTTTTCACTTCTTGCGCACAAGAAAGCAAGTTCTTATAACGAGCACTGCCAATACTGTATTTGTCTGACAGTAATTCTAATTCTGTTTGTTCATCAATCGTCAACTGAGTAATGTGCTTTTCACTTAGAGTATCAAGCTTAATCACATCATTAAAAGGTTGGTAAGCTCTGACAAAGCCTTCCCAGTTGGCTTTCACTCTATTCTCAATATATGTCTCAGACTGATTAATGTTTTCTCTTTTAGCATTTGCTGTGTATGAATACAGGCACGGCTCAACACCTTCACGCCCAAACACCTCATTTAATTGTGCAGCAACTTGATAACATTGAGAGGTAATTTCTCGATTAATTTTGGTCGAAGCTCCCGTTTTAGGGACATACCACTTAAGCTTGAAGCGAAATGGCACATGCGCATTGTCGAGAATATCCAAATTCGGTTCAGAGTGTATCGCACTCAATGGAAAACCGAATTCAGATTGTCGGTAGCCTGTCCACGCCACAACAAGGTTAGTCATCGCATGCAATGGAATATCTATAACTGCTTTAAAGCTTTTATACGTTTTGGACTCTGAATAAGACAATTGTTTATTTGCCCAAGTGCCAATATCAGCAAGAAACGGCTCTCTCCCCAGTCTTTGTTTAGAGACAATGGCTAGCATTTTTTCGTACACATCATCTACGGATAATTGGCTTAACGATTCAGCCTCTAAAAAGGTTTTACCTAGGGAAAGTAAGTAGCCTTGCCATACCTCATGGGTTGTCTTATTCCCCTCCAAACCTAAGTACTTTTGCAGTATTAATACTCGGATTAATTCCACTGCATCACTTCGAGAGGATAAGCCTAACTCAATAACTAATGCTTCAATAGATTGGTCTTTTAAAGAGGTTACCAACTCAAATCGCTTCGAGTACTCCTCAAAAAGCGCATCTCTCACGTCCACTGCAAGAGCATTAAAATTAATCCCTACCCTGTGGGCAGTAGGCTTGTACTCCACATCTCTTAGTATCGCTGCAAGCATGACTTCACGAAGTGTATTAGATGAACCATTATCTACACTCTTCATCCCATATTTAGTGCCGATACTCTCAAATACCAACCTACATACGGAAGCATACAGAAAGTCGCTTTGATAAACCTGATTAAGATGGTCAACGTAGTACTGCCCCAACTCAAGCCCTAGAAAGTTAAAGCTACCACCTTTTTTAAACTCAGCGAGCGTGGTGCTGTATTGTGCTTGACAAACTTCATCTAAGCTCATTTCAATTTTCTTTCGTGTTAGAGAGGAATCAATAACGCCAACCACACCAAGCGCTTTGAGGTTGTTTCTTATTGTATGGAATGGAACTTTTTTAATTGCCCCTCGATAAGAAGGCGTAGATATGCGACTAACAAACCCATACTGGTTGACGGCTCTCCCCATAAACGACGTCCAAAAGGATTCTAGTAACGACACAGTAAGGCTTGTGGCGCTATTCTCTTTAAAGAAGGCGAAAATGTGCAACATCATTTTATAAGCAGAAAGAACTCTATCAGTACTCGTAGGAGTGATAACACTAAAGCAAACTAACTTTGCATATTCCTTCGCATTCAAAGGGTAGTCATACCCATCCTTTAAATAAGTTGCTATGGATTCATGGTTAAAAGCAGGCAAATCAAACCATGAAAAATCTAACGTTGTGGCGCTGTCATTCTTTGTAGATTTAATGTGCCAAATATCAGAATATAAATCACCATGCTCACTCATGAAATATGCGCTGGCGATCAACTTTAAATTCTGATCATACCAAAAACTATCAATTGGATCTTTTAACACGCTTAGCGCCATCGCTCCCCCTTACATTGAATGAAAGACGCTCATTACCACGCCATTTTTTATCATTAAGTAAAACAACTCCCGACCTTCACGCTGTGACGCTTTGCTCATCTTAGGTAGGGTGTCTTCTAGCCATTCCACAGTCGGTATCACGGTTTTAAACAAGTGTTCAGGGTTATGAGAAAGGAGCTTCTTATAATTCTTTTTGAATTCATGGAGGTAATTGTGCATTTTTAAAACCGTGATAGGGCTATCTGAAACATAGATTGGCGATAACGCTTCGTTTCCTTTTTGGTCACTCAACGCCATCACGCCCACCTCATTAACACGCCCATTCTCTTGCTCTGTGACAACTCTAAGCCTCGCATTCATTTCTTCATGTTTGTATGCAATCAAATCTGTGACTGCCATGAACTCACTATTAAATGCTGTGACTTGTTTTTCATTCTCAGGTTCAAAATTTAAGTTAAAAACATTCTGAATTAAATCCAGCATCACCTCACGAGTAATTCGACCAGAGCTATTCATCCATTCTTCATTCTCTTCGGTTAAGTAGCTTACTTTCTCGGTTTGGTTTGAGTGGGAATTGCGATTAATTAGGTAATTCAAGGTGTATGGGTCACTAAATGCATGAACCGCACTATTTTTAATAGCTTGGAGACCAAAAATGGCTTTCTGACAAGGCGATTGCGATTGAGCAACTAATTTACGCCTCTCATCTGGCATTATTTTTTTAGGGTTATCAATAACATTTCCAGGATGAATACCGTGTGAAATCAGGGCGCAAATTGCTTGAGGCATTAGATTGGGTAGTTGCTGTTTTTCGTGCGCAACTTCAAGCTTTTCAGACAAATCGCTTATTTGAAGTAGCGCATTAAAATCACCTAAAAGTGAATTGATTTTGTAACTAATCACCAAGACTTGCATAGTAAAGAATGGCAAGCCTTCACCTTGCTGTTCAAGCAACTTTAAAAGCGCTTTACCTTCTGGTGTTCGAACGGACAAAGAACGGGTTGTATGAAACACTTTAGCCCGACCTTTAAAATACTCACATTCAATATTGGTGACTCTCCCGCCAACTTTCATCAATCTAAAGTCAGAGTGTGTCAGCTTAGGTATATCAGTCGGTTGCACTGTTAAGCTTGCCATTAACCAAGCAAACATTAGTCCCTCATAGAAGTCAGTGTTTTTGATGAATCACCCTTTAACACATCCTTAATCCACTCAATAGAGAAAAGATCGCCATCTAGTGATATAGTAAAATTAAGTTCTGTGAACTTCACATTAACTTTCGCTTTGTCACGCTCTTTATTCAAAAAAAGTCTATCACACTCATCCTGACTCTTTAATGCAGAAGAAATCGTGCTGTAGGCATCTAAACTACTTGAATTAGAAAGAATGACAGTCCCTAGTGCTGCTTTAAGTGCATTCGATGGATTATCTTGCTTGTGGTAAGCAGACAGCATCAAATAAATGATATTACCAACTGCTTTACGCCTATCAGAATAACTATCCTTTGACTCAATAGCTAACCAAGGACTTAACAGAGATTTTATACTCGTAAGTAGAGCTCGCAGTTCATCTTTATAGGTCTTCAGTTCAAAAATGACAGTAGCTGCGGTTAGGCTTAATGAATTCACCGCCAGCTTTGGGGACGCAAGAGCAGAATAAAGCTCACTTCCAATACCAATATCGCCTCTTCTTAACCAATCTAACGCACCGAAATAACTGGCTATGGATTTTGGGGATTTATTCAGGTTAGGAGTGTGTTTCGTCTTGCGAAGCTCAATAATATACGCATACTCATCACTACTTAACTCTTCTCTTAATGAGTCAGACTCAATGCCGTAACCCAATACAGTCTTTAAATTAGGTAATGGACTAGAACCACCATGACTCTCTAACTCATCCATACGGTCGGTTTCGTAAAGTTTTAGTATTTCGTAGCGGTTTTCAATTTTATGGGCATTAAGCCATGCAATGAATGGTTTGGCTACTTTCGAAAATAATCCTTTTGAAGTAACCGCAACGCTTTTATCAAAAAAGGCGTAGTTATAAGCCGCAATCATTGCCTTGTAGATAATCGCTTTATCGGAGTCTTCTGTGTCTGTCATGGATAGGGTATAAGCAGCATTACCAATACCTGATTTAGGGATGGAAATAGACCGAGCCGAAAAAGGCAGCGCTAGCAATGTAATAGGTTGCTCTTTCATAAATTCACTGGATAGCGCCTTTTCTATCTCAGCGCTAGAAAATTCCTCGAAATTACCCATGAACCACCTCCTTTAGTAACTGCTCTCTCTGACCACAAGCATGAATGTACACTTTGGTGGTTTGGTTTGAATACTTGCTATCTACTTTGTGTCCTAAGCGCCTTGCGGTTTCAATGTACACCGCAGATTCCGTGGTAATCGATTCGTACGATTTCTTTGCCTTTTGGCAACCTTCATGAAAAACATCAGTGCCAAATGAGTGTCTTAAGTGGTGGTAGCTCAGCGCTTCATCCAACTCTTGATATCCTGCGTAAGCTTCTGGATTCTCTTGCATTAACTTGCGCACTTTCTTTAGTACATCGGCAAAAACATCACTTCCAAATCGCTTAGATACAACTTTGCCTCGACTAGTATTAGCTGAATTTGATACCAGTAACTGATTGCACTCCGTTTTTGTTCGCTCCAAATCATAATATCGCTTCATCAATACAAGGTGATTGCGCGTAATATAAAGCTTTCTCTTTGAACCAAGTTTTGCATGAAAAGAAGCTAGATGATATTCGAATTCTTCTTTATCAGGGTTATCCACCATATCTTTAAAAAGGGTCAATAAGCCTTTTTGAGTAGAGCCATCAGCTTTAAAGTCCTCCAAGTAAAATCCTTGGTTTTCACGAGTTCGACAGCCAAGTTCCCCACCATTTCGGAGTATGATTTCATTTAATAAGGTGCTGCAATTTCTATAAAGCAACTCTCTTGTTGCTGGAAGGAGGTATTTTATAATGAGTTTCGACTTGTTATTTGAACGAACAATTTCTCTATTTTCTGAATAAATAAAGATTTTCTTATATGGTGTATCAAAAAAGTAAGAGAGCCAGTTGTAATAACTACTTAGTGACACCACCGCTCGATTAACGACAACTTCACTCGCTTCCATCGTCTGAATTAGATGGTCGTTAATGAAGGTATTCATATATTCAGCAGGAAGAGCAGTATGGTTATCGAGTGTAAGTAGGGGGTGAGCTGATCCTTTGGCGTAATCTTCTAACCACTCGAGGAAGACGCCCAATTTCTCCCCCCTGACATATTGAGCATCTTCGCCAATTTCATCCTCCTTGAATTGGAACTCATATTGTTCGGTCTCAGGGTTCTTTACTTTCTCATGGAAAACAGAAAGCCCATTCAAGGTGGTATAACGATTATAAAGGCAAGGCAACAGAAGTGGCACATCGTCATCATCAAGATAAATCCAGTGCTTGTTGTAAGTTATATCATTTATCCTTTGCATACATTTTTCCCATTGCATCACCACCATTGAGTAAAGGATAGTAGGCAACAAGAATACATACAAATTTTATCTTAAATTAATACCCTCAAGTTTAGAAACAATCCATATCCACGTGAATAATTTTTCTTACTCGCTCAATCACGCTCTACACACAAACACACTGTTCAAAAACACAGTATAGCTGCAAATATACGTATTGGAAATACTGTTATCTGGAGTCAATATTGGAAATTTTTGTCGGAGTTTTTAATAGCGATGTATTCATATTTCGTTATTATTGATTCAAATAACACTAAAAAAGTAAGGACACTTCTTTGAGTAATAAAATACTGGTCGTCGAAGACAGTCGCGCCTTTAGAAACTATCTCGTACAGATCTTAACTCAGGCAGGTTATGAGGTACTTGCTGCAAAGAGCTATGCGGACGCTCAATCCATTTTAGCGGCTAAACCAGAGCTGTTGTGTGCGGTATTAGATTACTGCTTGCCTGACGCCCAAGAAGGCGAAATCATCGATCTCTCTTTAGCTCATCAACAAAAAGTCATCGTGCTTACGGCAATGTTTCAAGATGATGTTCGTGAAAAAATGCTGGCGAAAGGTGTGTTGGACTACATTCTGAAAGACAGTATGGCTTCCGTCTCTTACCTCCTTCCACTGATCAAACGATTGACCAATAATCAGCGACACAAGTGTTTAGTCGTTGACGATTCAATGACGGTTCGTCGCCACGTTGTTCAATTGTTAGAGCACCAGTACATCCAAACGTTGCAAGCTGAAAATGGCCAACAAGCCATCGAGTTGATCGAGCAAAACCCAGATATCACCCTAGTGCTGACTGACCACGATATGCCAGTAAAAGATGGTATTACCATGATCCGCGAGTTACGTCAGAAATTGGATAAGAACCAACTTGCCATACTGGGCATCTCTGGAAGCGACGATCACACCATGACCGCACGTTTTCTTAAGGCGGGTGCGAATGACTTTCTATATAAGCCTTTCAATCAAGAAGAATTCTTTTGCCGCGTTCATCAAATCTTAGACATGAAAGAAGCAACCACTGAGCTATTTAGAATGGCAAACCAAGATGCTCTAACTGGTTTATGGAACCGCCGCTTTTTGTTTGGACAAGCTTGTGGTGGCTGTGAGAAGCGTAATATCGCGATGTTGGACATCGACTTTTTCAAGAAGGTCAACGATAACTACGGGCATGATGGCGGTGATGCTGCACTGGTGATGGTAGCGAATATCCTAAAGATTTACTTCCCTGAAGACGTCATCGCTCGCTTTGGTGGGGAAGAATTCTGTATTCAAGCTTGCGGAAGCTATGATGATTTCGTCACTCGTTTAGAGCAAATGCGCCAAAGGGTAGAGAAAACCCCTATTCCGTATCAGGAAGAAGACATTCAAGTGACCATCAGTGTTGGCGTGTCAAATATAGAGGGTAATCTAGACCAACAGATAAAAGTGGCCGATGACCGTTTATATCAAGCGAAAGAAAGTGATCGAAACCAGACTGTCTATCAATAGCGCCCTGTTTCTCGATTACAAAAAAACAAAACCCAGCGACAAGGCTGGGTTTTCTATTTTGGTTATCGCCGATTAAGCAATGCGATCTTTTTCCCATGCTGCGAGCTTCTCAGCACGCGCAGCTTCACGGGCTTCACGTTTTTTACGTGCATCACATGGTTCTGGGCAGTTACATACTTTCTCGATACCTACTGCACCAAGACCACCACAGCTACCTTTTACAACCTTCTTTTGGAAGATGTAACCTACTGCCATCGCTGCAATCACCGCAACAAAGACAGCAAAAGTAATTAGAAATGTACTCATAAGGACATGCTCACTTCTGTTGTTATTTCTTCATGAACGGCTTGTATGCTTCCGAAGCCAGCTCTTTAAAACCATCATCTGTTTTCACAACCATGAAAACAGGAATGTTATTCTCGTTCGCGATTTCCATGCCTTTGTCTTCACCTAGCACCATTAGGCCAGTTGCAAGACCATCAGCCGTCATCGACGATTTATCCAGTACTGTTACAGACACCACTTTATGATGGATTGGTTTGCCTGTTTGCGGGTTAATGATGTGAGAGTATCGCACACCATTGCTCTCAAAGTAATTACGATAGTCACCGCTTGTTGCAATTGCCATGTCACCCGGCTCGATGATTTCTTGAATTGAGCGCTCATCAACGGTTGGCTTTTCAATTGCAATACGCCACGGCACACCTTCACGGTTGATGCCTTTCAAACGCATTTCACCACCAACTTCAACCATGTAGTTGTGAATACCTTCAGATTGTAGGTAATCCGCAACCACATCAACACCCCAACCTTTTGCGATAGTTGATAGATCAACGTAAAGGTTTGGAATGTCTTTAGACATTTTATTGCCTTCAATAGACAGATGATGGATACCTGTATTCGCTTTGCGAGCCGCTAGCTCTTCGTCTGTCGGAACCACATCTGGACGCGCTTCAGGTCCAAAGCCCCAAAGGTTAACCAAAGGACCAACAGTGACGTCTAGTGCACCTAAAGTAAGACCGTTTAGACGAATCGCTTCTTTCACTACTGTTGCGGTTTGTGGTGATACCTCGAATGGCTCACTCGTTGTGTGTTGATTAAAACGGCTAAGCTCTGAATCTTCACGGTACGTCGACATTTGATCGTTCACTTCTTCAAGTAGGCGATCGATTTCTGTCTGAAGCGCTTCAGGCGATGGTAGGCCGTCTTGCTGAATGTATTTGATGTTGTAAGTTGTGCCCATTGTTGGGCCACTTAGATGAATTTGATCCGCAGACTTTTCACAGCCAGCCAAAACCAATAGAGAAGCGAATGCAACAAGCCACTTTTTCACTTGTTTACTCCTATTGTCGTTAAATTGATATGGAAAATGGGTTCTCTTGAGATAAACCGATTTCCTATATCAACTGTTGAATATCGTCGTGTTTTCTACAAAAAATAATGGCTAGCTCTTAGAGAGCTAGCCATAGATTCAATCACTTGGAGGGATTAACCACCGAAGTCATCTAGTAGGATGTTTTCATCCTCTACACCTAGATCTTTTAGCATGCCGATTACAGCAGCGTTCATCATAGGTGGACCACACATGTAGTATTCACAGTCTTCTGGCGCTTCGTGATCACGTAGGTAGTTCTCGTAAAGAACGTTGTGAATGAAGCCAGTGTAACCATCCCAGTTATCTTCTGGCATAGGGTCAGACAGTGCACAGTGCCATACGAAGTTATCGTTGTCAGCCGCTAGGCCATCAAAGTCTTCTACGTAGAACATCTCACGCTTAGAACGTGCACCGTACCAGAATGACATCTTACGCTTAGAGTGCAGACGTTTTAGCTGGTCGAAGATATGAGAACGCATTGGAGCCATACCTGCACCACCACCAACGAATACCATTTCAGCGTCAGTGTCTTTCGCGAAGAACTCACCAAATGGACCAGAAATCGTACACTTGTCGCCTTCTTTTAGAGACCAGATGAACGATGACATGATGCCAGGTGGTACGTCTGGGTTGTTAGGCGGCGGCGTAGCGATACGCACGTTAAGCATGATGATACCGTGCTCTTCTGGGTAGTTAGCCATAGAGTATGCGCGGATCGTTTCTTCGTTTACCTTAGACTCGTAGCGGAACAGGTTAAACTTGTCCCAATCTTCGCGGTATTCTTCAGGTACATCGAAATCAGCGTATTTAACGTGGTGAGCTGGCGCTTCAATCTGGATGTAACCACCAGCACGGAAAGGTACTGATTCGCCATCTGGGATTTGTAGCTTAAGCTCTTTGATGAATGTCGCTTTGTTATCGTTAGAGATAACAGTACATTCCCACTTCTTAACGCCGAAGATTTCTTCAGGAAGTTCGATGTCCATGTCAGTTTTCATTGCAACCTGACATGCTAGACGCTCACCTTCACGCGCTTCACCTTTAGTAATGTGGTCAAGCTCGGTAGGTAGGATGTCACCACCACCTGATTTAACTTTTACGCGACACTGACCACAAGAGCCACCGCCACCACAAGCAGAAGATACGAATACGCCAGCACCAGCTAACGCAGATAGTAGCTTACCACCTGGTTGTGTAACGATCGCCAGTGAAGGGTCATCGTTCACAGAAATTGTAATGTCACCTGTTGGTACAAGCTTAGACTTAGCGAAAAGAATCACTAGTACTAGCGCAAGTACGATCAGAGTAAACATCACTACACCAAGAATAATGTCCATTGACTATTCCTTAATTGTTGCGGTTTACCCGACTTACAGTTGAACACCAGAGAAAGACATGAAGCCTAACGCCATTAGACCTACAGTGATGAACGTGATGCCTAGACCACGTAGACCAGGAGGTACGTCTGAATACTTCATCTTCTCACGGATACCTGCAAGAGCAACGATTGCTAGCATCCAGCCCACACCAGAACCGAAGCCGTAAACAACAGATTCAGCAAAGTTGTAGTCACGTTGTACCATGAAAGATACACCACCGAAGATCGCACAGTTTACTGTGATCAGCGGTAGGAAGATGCCTAGCGCGTTGTACAAAGGTGGGAAGAAACGGTCAAGAACCATCTCTAGAATCTGTACAAGTGCTGCGATTACACCGATAAAGGTGATGAAGTTTAGGAAGCTAAGGTCTACGCCCTCAACTAACGCGTTCTCTTTCAGAACTAGGTTGTAAACTAGGTTGTTCACAGGAACCGCGATAGTTAGTACTACCACAACTGCAACACCTAGACCGAAAGAGGTCTTAACTTTCTTAGATACGGCAAGGAAAGTACACATACCTAAGAAGAAAGACAGTGCCATGTTTTCGATGAAAATCGATTTAACTAGCAGACTGATGTAATGTTCCATGACGTCCTTACTCCTTCGCTTCGATTTGTTCAGGTCTGATAATGCGGATAGCCCAGATCATGAAACCGATTAAGAAGAATGCTGATGGTGCAAGTAGCATCAGGCCGTTTGGCTGGTACCAACCACCGTTGCTCACTAGAGGTAGTACTTCTAGGCCAAATAGTTTGCCTGAGCCAAATAGCTCGCGGAAGAAACCAACAGTGATAAGAACGAAACCGTAACCAAGACCGTTACCGATACCATCGATTAGAGATGGGATTGGCGCAGATTTCATCGCGAACGCTTCAGCACGACCCATTACGATACAGTTCGTAATGATCAGACCTACGAATACCGATAGCTGTTTAGAGATATCGTATAGGTATGCTTTAAGCACTTGGTCTACCACGATTACTAGAGATGCGATGATCGCCATTTGAACGATGATACGCACACTGTTAGGAATGTGGTTACGGATTAGAGAAACAGAGAAGTTCGACAGTGCAGTTACGAATGTTACCGCTAGTGTCATTACAAATGCTGTTTCTAGTTTAGTTGTTACTGCAAGAGCAGAACATACACCAAGAACCTGTAGCGCGATTGGGTTGTTATCCAACACCGGCGCCATAATGCTCTTTTTAATGTTTTGTGCGCTAGACATTAGTTCAGACCTCCGTCACGAACTTTTGCTAGGAAAGGACCAAAGCCCATGTCACCTAACCAGAAGTCGAATGTACCTTGAACACCGTTACCAGTTAGTGTCGCACCAGATAGGCCGTCAACGCCGTGTTCAGAACCTTCTGGAGCACCACCTTTAACAATCTTGATTGCTGGTTTGTGGTTCTCGTCGAATAGTTTCTTGCCAACGAATTGAGCACGCCATGCTGGGTTCTCTACTTCACCACCAAGTCCAGGAGTTTCACCTTGCTCGTAGTAAGTGATACCAGACACAGTGTCACCGTCAGTTTCAACCGCAACGAATGCGTACATCATTGACCAAAGACCAGTACCGTGAACAGGGATGATAACTTTAGATACTTCATCACCGCTTTTCACTAGGTAAACGATACCTGTGTTAGCACGACGTAGGATCTTAGCTTTGTCTTCTTCAGCCGTTAGCTTGATAGACTCTGCTGGATCTTTCGCTGCTTTACGTTGGTCGTAGTTAGCTGCTGTAGAACCGTCACCCGCAGTCTCAACAAAATCACCTGTTTTGAAGTCAACTAGACGAGGTTCAATGTACTCAGCAAATAGCTCAGGTACTTTTTTACCGTCAGCTTCAATGCCAGCAACTTCTACAATCTTTGATTGCTTATCTAGGACAGCGTTAGCTTTTTGCTTATCACGCAGGCCTACTGCCGCTGTTGATACGATGATTGAACAAACAAGGCTCAACCCGATAACAACACCCAGCGTCTTTTTAATGCTGTCGTTATTACTTGCCATAGCGTGCTAGTCTCCGCTTGATGTTCTTCTCGATAACTACATGGTCGAACAGAGGTGCGAATAGGTTCGCGAATAGAATCGCCAGCATCATACCTTCTGGGTAAGCTGGGTTAACTACACGGATCATCACACACATTGCACCGATTAGGATGCCGTACCACCACTTACCACCGTTGGTAAATGAAGCTGATACTGGGTCCGTTGCCATGAAGAACATACCGAATGCAAAACCACCTAGAACTAGGTGCCAGTGCCAAGGCATGTTGAACATTGGGTTAGTGTCAGAGCCAATCACGTTGAACAACGTAGACACTGCAATCATACCGATCATTACACCCGCAATGATACGCCATGAAGCGATTCGCATGTATACGATCATCGCTGCACCGATCATTAGAGCTAGAGTCGATACTTCACCAATTGAACCTGGGATGTTACCGATGAAAGCATCCATCCAAGTGATAGGAGCGCCAGTGATGTTGTTGATCAACGCGCCGCTACCGCCGTGAGCCCATTGGCTAAGAGCAGTTGCACCAGAGAAGCCGTCAGCTGCTGTCCATACTACGTCACCCGAGATTTGAGCTGGGTAAGCGAAGAATAGAAAAGCACGACCTGCAAGTGCAGGGTTCAGGAAGTTACGACCTGTACCACCGAAGATCTCTTTAGCAACAACAACACCAAATGTGATACCTAGTGCCGCTTGCCATAGAGGTAGCGTTGGTGGAACGATAAGTGCGAATAGAATAGAAGTTACAAAGAAACCTTCGTTAACTTCGTGCTTACGCACCATACAGAAAAGCACTTCCCAGAAACCACCAACAATAAATACTGTTGCGTAGATTGGTAGGAAGTAAGTCGCACCTAGTAGCATTTTACTGCCAACACCTGCTTCAGCACCGATGGTGCCGCCAAGCATTTCTGTTAGCCAGTAGTGCCAGTTACCAGAGATAACTGTCGCTAGTTGATCACCAGCGTACATGTGGTTAAGTGCTGCGATAGCTTGGCCACCCGCGTTGTACATACCCCAGAACATTGCTGGGAATACCGCGAACCAAACCATGATCATGATACGTTTTAAGTCAACGCTATCACGGACGTGCGAGCTACGTTTTGTTACTAGACCTGGCGTGTAGAAAAGCGTTGCCGCTGCTTCGTACAGTGCAAACCATTTTTCGTGTTTGCCGCCTGGTTCAAAATGATGCTCGATATCCTCTATGAATTTCTTAAGCATGGATTACCCTTCCTTCACAATGGTATCTAGGCATTCACGAAGTAGCAGACCGTACTCGTATTTACCAGGACATACAAAGGTGCACAATGCTAGATCTTCTTCATCCAGTTCAAGCGCACCCAGTGCTTGAGCACTGTCTGTATCGCCTGCACATAGATCACGAAGTAGCAAAGTAGGTTCCATATCAAGAGGCATTACACGCTCGTAGTTGCCAATTGGAACCATTGCACGATCACTACCGTTAGTTGTCGTTGTCATGTTGAACAACTGACCTTTAAAGATGTGACTCAGGAAAGATTTAGTGATTGAGAACTTGTTTTTGCCAGGAACAGCCCAGCCAAACAGTTCTTTCTCACGACCTTCACGCAGGACAGAAACCTGCTGATGGTAACGACCAAGGTAAGCATGTGGACCAGACGCTTGAGTACCAGAAAGTACAGAGCCTGAAATCACACGAACTTCACCTGGCATCAATTCGCTGTCAGTTAGGTCTTCAAGAGAAGCACCTACAACAGTACGAAGAAGACGTGGGTTATTCACTACAGGACCAGCAAGAGATACAACACGATCTGTGTATAGCTCACCAGTAAGGAATAACTTACCGAACGCGATAACGTCTTGGTAGTTGATGCTCCAAGCCACGTTTTGTGCATTTACTGGGTATAGGAAATGCATGTGGGTGCCAGCAAGACCTGCTGGGTGAGGGCCATCGAAGACGTGTTCTTCTACGTTAGACTGAGAAGAGCGTGGCAAGCTAGTGCCAGACTTACATACGTAAACCTTGCCTTCTGTCAGGGCTGAAAGAATGTCTAGACCGGCAACGAATGCTTCTTGTTGTTCATTAATGATCAACTCAGGCTGAGCTGCTAGTGGATTAGTATCCATCGCAGTTACAAAGATAGCCTTAGAATTTGATTCGATTGCTGGAACCTTGCTGAACGGACGAGTACGTAAAGCGGTCCAAAGGCCAGATTCAACCAATTGAGTCTTGATCACTTCGCGATCTAGACCTGCTAGTTGAGCTGCTTCGAACTTATCAAATGTCACCTGCTCTTCGCCTGCCACTTCAATCACTACAGATTGAAGAACACGCTTAGCGCCACGGTTAACTTCGATCACTTTACCGGCTGCTGGAGCTGTGAACTTAACGCCAGGGTTCTTTTTGTCTTCAAAAAGAACTTGCGCTTTTTTCACTTCATCACCAACGCGGACATGCATGGTAGGACGCATGCCAACGTACTCTTCGCCAAGCAAGGCGACTTTTTTGATGGTCTTACCATCATTAATCACCTGGGATGGAGTTCCTGCGATAGGAAGATCCAAGCCCTTCTTTATTGTAATCATACGCACTTGCACTACTTTTATCGGGAAAAAGATTCTTTTGATTGCGTAACTTTTAGACACGACATCAGTGTCCGGTTTCGATGCTGTTTAAAACATCAAAATCGCAACATCCTATTAATTATCTCGTCACAAATATTAGGCGAGATTTATCAGGTGCGGTAGTCTAGCATTTTTTGGGAACTTGATGCCATGACCAATCTTAGGAAAGGTGGGTTTATTTCGGTAGAATCGAGTGTAAAAGGTTAAAGAATAGTCATAACTTTGACCCATCGCACAAATGCCAAATCCCTTGCATCTGTCATGGAAATAAAACATTCACGCTTTGAAACATGCATTAATTTTCATTCATTTGTTGAAACACTGTTAACACATTTTTTAACCTTCATTTGTGCCACATTTTAATCCCGAAAAGATGTAAAACAAAAAAAGATGGCCGAAACCATCTTTTTCAAATCAGCGAGTTAAAGCCGGTTTAACGACCGCCACCCATACACATAGGACTATCTGGCGCGCCATCTTGCTCTAATTTCCACTCTTCATTGGTGTAAGTATGAATCGCCAACGCATGGATGTGATTATCGAGTTCATCAGCAAGCACGGTGTGCACCTGACGATGTCGACCAATAAGGCGTTGACCCGCGAACGCATCACTGACAACAATCACTTTGAAGTGACTCTCAGAACCTGGCGGAACATTGTGCATGTAGCTCTCATTGATCACTTTCAAATAATTAGGTTGCAGCTCACTATGCAGTTTCTTTTCTATGATTTCTTGGATCATATTCAGTCCTCATCGATACTAGTCCGGTAAGTATATACTCTAGTTTGACAAATGAAATCAACGAAACCTCCTTGCTCTACCTTCTCATAATCCACACAACTCGCTAAAAGCCTGTGAAAATCAGTAAATTTGACAGCTTTTTGTATCTTGAGTCTTCATCATTTGCGACAATAATCACTAATTTCCAAATCCACTTACGTTTAGTTATGAAAACCGAATTAGACCTTCACGATCGTAGCCTCACGCTACATCGTTTCCCAAGGCGCTCCAATGAGACTCTTCAAGCATGGGATGCGGGTGATGAGTACCTTATCAATCACGTAGAAGAATTAGCGCTGCCAGAGAATCAAAACATCGTGGTTATCAATGATAATTTCGGCGCGTTGGCATGCTGGTTTTCAGAGAAACATAATGTCACATTGATGAGTGACTCTTTTATTTCTCATAAAGGTGCCAAACAAAACCTCGAAGATAACCAATGTAAGCACGTTGCCTTTCTCAGTACGATGGATGAGATCCCTGAGAATACAGATTTGGTTTTGATGCAATTGCCGAAAAGCAACCGCCATTTGGTTTGGTTGTTAAGTCAATTACGTAAATCGCTTCCGGCCTCTTGCCCTATTATTGCGGTGAACAAAGCCAAAGAAATCCACACTTCTACTCTGAAGCTCTTCGAAAAATACTTGGGTGAAACCACCACCTCCCTTGCATGGAAAAAGCATCGTTTGGTGTTTTCTCACGCAACCGCGCAGCCAATCCATGCCGTAGATCCGATGACAGTTTGGGGCGTAGACGGAGAGAACATTCAACTGAAAAACCTGCCAAATGTTTACTCAGGTGAAAGCTTGGATTTAGGTGCACGCTTTATGTTGCAGCACCTGCCTCAAGACCCTGAGTTGAAAAACATTATCGACTTGGGCTGTGGTAATGGTGTTTTGTCCATCAAAATGGGGCAGTTAAACCCAAAAGCTCACCTAACTTGTGTTGATGAGAGCTTTATGGCGGTGGAGTCTGCAAGGCAAAACCTTATCGCTAACTTAGGTGAAGGCCGAGATATTGAATGTATCGCGAACAACTGTTTAGACGACTTCAAACCTGAAAGCACATGTATGGTGATGTGTAACCCACCTTTCCATCAGCAACAGGCCATTACCGACCATATCGCTTGGCAAATGTTCTGTGACTCAAAACAAATTCTGAACCAAGGTGGGAAGTTATTGGTCATAGGTAACCGTCACCTTGGTTACGATGCAAAGCTGAAACGTCTATTCGGCGACAAAAATGTGAAATTAGTCGCTTCTAACAATAAGTTCGTGATTTTACAGGCAACGAAAAATCCTGCTAAATTAGGCGCTAAGCAATAAAGTCCTGACTTTAGCAAAATGTTTAAAAGGAATAATAAGATGAAAAAACTGGTACTAGCGGCTTCGGTTGCCTTGCTTGCTGCATGTTCAGCGCCACAACAGCAACCTCAACTGAGCCTGATGCCTGAAACAACGCTAAGCACTAACCCTATCGTGCAAGGCAAAAGCTACAGCCTAACCAGTAAAGATGTACGCGCCGCACAATACGTTGCGCTAGTCGACAACGGTCGCTCAAACATTTTGCCACTTCACGCGAAGCAGAACCTACGTATTTCTCTTGAAGAAGCATTGGAGAAGCAATTCTCTTCTCAAGGTTTCCACTCTGATCTGAACAGCGACAACTCAATCGAACTTGAAGTGCAAGAAGCGTTAGTAAACGTGAAGCACTCTGTAATGGAAAACGAGATGGATGCAAAAGTGGTTCTAGAAATCACAGCAGAAACTCCGCAAGGCAAGCTAGTTAAGACCTATACTGGTACTGCTAAACGTTCAGGCACACTAAGCGCTTCAGACTCTGATATTGAGCAAACTCTTAATGATGTTGTTGCTCTTACTTTGAAAGAAATCGCGAATGACCCTGAGCTTCGTCAATACATGCAGGAGCGATTCTAATGCTACGCAAAGCCATTCTTTCTCTCGCGCTATTAAGCTGCAGCGTTTTCGCTGGTCCTAAAGTGGCGTTTGAAACCACGCTAGGTAACTTCACTGTTGAGCTCAATGAAGAAAAAGCACCGATTACTGTCGCTAACTTCCTCAAATACGTGGAAGACGGCAGCTACGAAGGTACAATTTTCCATCGTGTGATTCCTGGTTTTATGGCGCAAGGTGGCGGCTTTAATCAAGATATGCAGATGCAGAAAACTTATGCGCCAATCAAAAACGAAGGTAACAACGGTTTGAACAATGACCGTGCAACCATCGCGATGGCACGTACAAACGCTCCTGATTCTGCAACGCGCCAGTTCTTTATTAACCTCGTGGACAATGACTTCTTAAACTATGGCGCTCGTCCACCTGGTTATGCAGTATTTGGCGAAGTCACTGAAGGCTTCGATGTCATTCAAAAAATGGCCGCTCAGCCAACCAAATCTATCGGTCGCATGCGCGATGTCCCAGAGACGCAAATCGTCATCACCAAAGCAACACTACTCAAATAGCCAAAACCATAAGCCCTTTGAATATTCGAAGGGCTTTCTCTTTTAGTGGCTCTATTTTAACGGATTGATTTATGTCTTCATTACCTTCCATCACATGGTTGGAAACGGTAAAAAGTTACCTCGATAAACGCCTGCTTTGGGTTTTCATGCTTGGCTGTTCCAGCGGTTTTCCATGGGTGCTTATCGGTTCAAATATGTCAGGCTGGCTGAAAGATGCTGGCTTAACACTTTCTGCGATCGGCTACTTTGGTAGCGTATTCGCGGTCTACGCGATCAACTTTCTATGGGCGCCATTGGTCGATCGTGTCAAATTGCCTGTTTTGCATCGTTTATTGGGACAACGACGTAGCTGGATTTTCTTATGCCAAAGTATAGTGTTAGTTGCGACGCTATTTATTGCCGGCGTAAACCCAGCAGAAAACCTGATGTTAACGTCACTTCTTGCGCTGTGTATTGCTACGGCTTCCGCAACACAAGATATTGCCATTGACGCCTTTCGTATCGATACATTCCCTAAAACGGAGCAATCTAAACTTCCGCAAGCTTCAGCTATGGCGGTGATTGGTTGGTGGACAGGTTATTCCTTACCGGGCTATTTAGCTTTCATCAACGCTGACAGTATCGGTTGGAACGGTGTCTACTACGGAATGGCGTTTATTGTCGTTTTACTGATGATTTTTACTCTATTGGTCGGTGAACCGAAAACTCAACGAGAGCAACTTCAATCTGAAGCGGAGCAACGCCATAAAGAGGTAGTGGGCTCTAAAGTAGTGGCTTGGTTTACCGTAACGGTTGTAGAACCCTTCTTAGACTTCTTTAACCGAAATGGCGTTCGTGTTGCCATCACCCTTCTTTTGTTTGTTTTCCTATTTAAGATTGGTGAAGCCTTCTTAGGGCGTATGTCGATCGCTTTCTACAAAGAAATTGGTTTTAGCAACGAACAGATTGGTTACTACTCGAAACTGATTGGCTGGGGTGCGACCATGCTGTTCACCTTTGTTGGCAGCATGTTCAACGTTAAGTTTGGTATTGTACGTGGCCTGATGATTGGCGGTATCGCCATGGCGGCAAGTAACTTGATGTTTGCTTGGATTGCGAAGGTGGGCCCGAACGAGCACTTGTTCCTAGCAACAATCATTGTCGATAACTTTACGACCGCTTTCTCGACCGTCGCTTTTGTTTCCTTCTTAACGATTTTGACTGGGCAAGCTTTCTCAGCTACTCAATACGCGCTGCTAGCTTCACTGGGCAACTTTGGACGAACGACGCTAGCTTCATTCAGCGGCGAATTAGTTGATTATCTGAATGACTGGACAACCTTTTTTGCGATTACCGCAGTCATGGTCGTTCCAAGTTTGATCATGCTCTATTCTTTACGCCACTACTTTACCGAACTACTCGAAAAAGCAAGGCAAAGAGACTAAAGAAAAACAGTTGAAAAAAAACCACCGACTTCGGTGGTTTTTTTGACCGCTAAGTACTTACGGGTACATGCCCTTGCCAAACATATTAAATATTCTGGCAACCCCTTGGGTGAAAATCATTGGCTCTGTCAACACAGTTAGGCATAAGCAATCTTCGCCAGGCTTAGTAAATGGGCTATGTTTTACAGATGCATCTCGTACGAGTACATCCCCAACTTCGTAATGCCCGTCCTCATCACTGAAACCACCGTGTAATACGAGTGTTGATTCCTGACCTTTATGCGTGTGCTGCGGAATTCTTACGTCTTCGCTGATGTACATCAGGTTGACGCGCGCTTCTTCCCCTAAATCAACTTGCGCACTGTAGACTTTGCCCCCGTAGCTCTTCCATTCGCCCACCAAGTCTGAAAAACGACTTAGTGTTTTCGGCAGTTTGAAATCTTTGCCTGCGACCATGACTTTGGCGACATCTCTAATGATGATGCTGTCAGACGTTGGTTCTGCAGTGATGATGTCGTTGAACATACTGTCGAACTCAGAGTCATAAACAGATGGTATATCGTTCACAACACTGGCCTGAGCCGCTTCTAGTTGATTGACATAAGCTCGGCATTTAGGGCAGGTTTCTAGGTGAGTGGCAACCACCAGACCAGAAACCGCATCAATACTTCCCGAAGCATATGCCTCTAACAATATTTTGTCTGGATGTTTGTTCATAATTGCTCCGTATGCATCGAATGCCTCAGCTTTTCTACCGCTAGCCTCAAGCGAGACTTCACGGTGCCCAAAGGTATGTCGAACAACTCTGCGACCTGTTGGTGTGGAAGTTCTTGAAGGTACACCGCTTGGAGTACTTCTCTTTGGTTTTTCGGCAGTATGTCTAAAAATTTGACTACCTGTTCTTTGAGCATGTCTTGCTCAGGTGAATAATGGTCAACCAAATCAGGTGGGTAGTAATCTGACGGCCAAATGTCATCAGAATGAATGTGTAAATCCTTACCTTTCTGTTTCCTTAAAAGGTCGAAGCAAAGGTTACGGATGATGGTATAGATCCATGTCGACAAGGCACTTTTTGTGCCGTCATATAAATGAGCTTTTTGCCAAACAGTCGCCATGGTTTCTTGCACCATTTCCATTGCAACTTGCTCATTACCAACATGTTTGTAGGCGAACTGCTTAAGCTTTGGTGCATAAAAACGAAATACGAAGGCAAAAGCGTCTTTGTCTCGCGCTTTCACTTTGTCCATATAATCGTTCCATTCGCTTCGCCCGAGCTTTTGTGGGCTTTCACTCATCATAATCAGCCTTAATCATTGGGAGGAGTTTCCCCCTCCCCCTTTCGTCCTAGTCGGTGATGTCATCAACAATAAGATTGAAGCCACCGTTATTGCCATCGTCGATGGCGACTACTTGATATACGACGCCGTTCATTACCGTTACAGGTGCAGAATCAATCGCTACTGTATTTGGGTCTCCCGCCACTGTCACAGTGACAAAATAAGAACCTTCGGCAACGTACACGCCTTGCACACTATCTTTATACGCGAAGTTTGCTATTGCTGGATCACTTCCGTCGATTCCTGCGCTGGTTGTGAGATAGATGTCTACCATTGCAGCCACTGGATTCGCTGCTGCGTGCGTAACATTTAACGTTGCGCTGGTTGCGACTGAACGGCGCATGTCTTCGACTACAAGCGGTTCGATTGCGATTGCAGGGGCTACAACGCCAACTGCATAGATGCTGTAATCCATACCACCTTTCACTTCTAATCCGTCAACAGCGATAATTGGATCTGTCGTTGTACCATCAACGAACACATCAATATCGTATGCTTTTGGCGCAAGGTCCAAGTACCCACGAATTTGTTTAAATTCCAGATCCGCAAGCGGAGCAAACGCAGCACCGTCAACATGAACATCAACAACAGGTGCACCATCGACTAAATGACCAACGCGCACTTCTGCTTGGCTTCCCGTATCTTCAAGTATAGAAGAGCCAGAACCATCCAATACCATTAACTTCACCGGAGAAGTACTGTTGGAATCCCCCGTTTTGATAGCAGCAATCGTCAAGTTAGCATTGGCTGGAAGAGGAATGGTTCCCGAGTCAAACGCTACTGTGTCACCCACAGCTAGTCTCACTTGATAATCGCCTGCAGGAATGTTCAGCACATCCGTCGACGCTTTATAAGCTAGATTAGTAATCGGTGACGAGTCTGCTAACGCTGCACCGGGTTCAGTGACGTAAAGATCAACAGCTGGCACGCCAGAAGCAGCATGTACCACCTGAACATCTAAACTATTTGCATCAGCCATGGAAGTCGCGCTTCGAGTCACGATAAGAGGTTCGACAGGGTTTGGTGTTCCAGAAGCGTCACCCACGACAAATGCGGTGTAATTAAGATCCGAGTCCAGATCGAGCGTTGTTTTGTCTACGACCGTAGCGACATCTCCACCTGGCAACTGCACATCAACTTGAACTGAGTTTGCCCCTTCAGGTAGCATCACGTAACCAGAGCCAACACCATAATCGACGCCCGTCAAAGCGGCTTGGTCGTTAATCCATACATTTGCAAGAGGCGCATCAGAAGAGGCATGTACCGCTTGCAAATTCGAATACTCAATCGAGTCACTGTCAGACCCGCACGCAGCAATCCCTAGCACAGCAACCAAAGTTACTGCAGTTTTTGTAAGTCCTTTCATATCCTAGTCTCTCTTTGAAGTGGGGCTTCTATGGCATCATTAAGAAAGTGCAGTGCAGGAAGACAATCTTCTGCTCCAACCAACTGCTCAAACAGCTCACAATCTAGTGGGAGAAGTTCAAGCCATCTTTGGGCGACCCATGATGGATCGTCGTAAAAGCGGTGTTGGTAAAGCGTCCCTAATTGAGGAAATTGTTCGTACACATGAGCGAGTTGATGACTTAAATAGAGGAAGTCGGGATGAGACCTTGGCTCTTGCCAATTATCTAACCACTCTACTTCCGCGTGGCGAAGGCCATCAGAATCAGCCCTCACCCTTTTGACAATAAAACGTCTCTCTCCCGCTACGGTGATGCCAAGAAGCCCATCACTGAGTGTTTCAAAATCAACGATGGTGACCAAGGTTCCGATGGATGACACGTTTCCCACAGCTTTCGGATCGCCGTCATTACCAACGAGACAAACGCCAAAACCTGAATCTTGGAGGCTGCATTCTTTCACCATGCGTTTGTATCTAGGTTCAAAAATACGCAGATTCATTTTGCCTTCTGGTAAAACGACTGAGGTTAACGGGAATAACATGACTTCTTTCATTCAAACGTCCTCTTTGGTTCCTCAACTGATACGAATGGCCTATTAGTCAGATCACTAACGATTTGTGTTGGTTAATCGACTGGCTTAAAAAGTCATAAAAACGATTACGCAAACGACATGCGTCACATATTTATTGCAAATCAATGCAACAAACAAAAAGTTCCGTGAAATAAACTTGTTTCGTGACAGTGCTCACGAAAAACCTTCATTTTTGCATCCTTTATCACTTTCATTTGGGATTTTTATCGCTATTATTCCCGCCAATTGGAAAGCGCAGCACAGATTGCGTGTTCTGAATCATTACAAACATAGAGAGTCCCCTTATGCGTAAATCACTTTTAGCTCTTAGCCTTCTAGCGGCTACTTCAGCTCCAGTTATGGCTGCTGACTACTCAGACGGCGATATCCACAAGAACGATTACAAGTGGATGCAGTTCAACCTAATGGGTGCATTCGATGAGAAAGGTGCAGGTCCAGAATCTAGCCACGATTACCTAGAGATGGAATTCGGCGGTCGCTCTGGTATCTTCGACCTATACGGTTACGTTGACGTATTCAACCTAGCTTCTGACCCAGGCAGCGACAAAGCTGGCGCAGAAAAAATCTTCATGAAGTTCGCTCCACGTATGTCTCTGGACGCACTAACTGGTAAAGACCTGTCTTTCGGTCCAGTTCAAGAGCTATACGTTGCAACTCTTATGGAATGGGGTGGTAACTCTGGCGTAAACAACCAAAAAATCGGTCTAGGTTCTGACGTAATGGTTCCTTGGTTGGGTAAAGTAGGCCTAAACCTATACGGTTCATACTACGGCAACAACAAAGATTGGAACGGTTTCCAAATCTCGACTAACTGGTTCAAACCATTCTACTTCTTCGAGAACGGTTCATTCATTTCTTACCAAGGTTACATCGATTACCAATTTGGTATGGAAGACAAAGAAGGCAACAAGTTCAACACTAACACGTCAAACGGCGGTGCTATGTTCAACGGTATCTACTGGCACTCTGATCGTTTCGCAGTTGGTTACGGCCTGAAACTATACAAAGACGTATACGGCTTTGAAGATGGTAAAGCACTACCATGGACTCAAACTGTTGACTCTTCAGGCGTAGCACACTACGTTGCTGTAACTTACAAGTTCTAATAGAACCGATAAGTTCCCCAAAAATGGCGCCTCTTGGCGCCATTTTTATTTGCTTTCCTTTTTTCCCTCATTATCCTTGCAGCAAACCTTTTTAATGAGAGCGTTTGGTGAATATTCTCATCTTAGGTCCAGGAGCCGTTGGCTCACTTTGGGCAACTAAATTCAAACTTGCTGGACACAATGTTTCCTTGTGGGGAAGAAGCTCAAACAGCGAGCAGTCGCTCCAACTTGATGACCATCCAGCAATCAATTTTTCTAATCAGCACATCCCTTCTGTTCAAAGTGCAGATCTGATTGTTGTGACAGTAAAAGCATGGCAAGTGGAAACCGCGATTAAGCCTCTTCTTCCTTATATCAACACTGACACCATCATAATGTTGATGCACAACGGAATGGGAACCGCACAACTCATCGAAACCAAACTTGCTGATAACCCATTAATCGTTGCCACAACAACACACGGTGCTTACAAACCAAGTAAAGAGCAGGTTCTGCATACTGGTCAGGGAAATACTCAACTAGGTGGTTTTAATGCAAAAGGTGCTCAATGTGACTTCTTAGCGGAGGTGATGAATCACGCTTTGCCAGAGGTGAATTGGAACCCAAATATCAACGCTGCACTGTGGACCAAGCTTGCGATCAACTGTGCTATCAACCCCCTGACCGCCATTCATCAATGTAAGAATGGTGAGCTTGCCGCTCCGGAATTTGCCACCGAGTTGGCGAACATCACCCGTGAGTTGGTGGAGGTAATGAATAAAGAAGGGATAAAGGTCGATTTTGATTCTCTTCACACCACTGTTATGCAAGTGGTGAACGCAACAGCAGCCAACTACTCTTCAATGAGACAAGATGTTTATCACCAGCGTCGCACCGAAATTGATTTTATTACCGGCTATTTGCTGAAAGCTGCTGAAAAGCATCACATTAGTACGCCAGAGAACGCCAAACTCTATCAACGCATCAAACAGATTGAACAAAGCTGGACAGAACAATGAATAAAAAGATCTTAGTACCTATCGCGCCGGGCACAGAAGAAATGGAAGCGGTAACCGTTATCGACTTGATGGTTCGAGCTGGCTATGACGTAACCGTCGCAAGCGCAGATTTCGATGGTGCACTGACTATGAAAGCGTCTCGAGGCGTGACACTTACCGCGGATTGCAAGCTGATCGATATTGCCGATGACGAGTTTGATGCGATTGTTCTGTCTGGTGGCGTAGGTGGTGCAGAAACCTTCCGTGATAGCACCATCATGATTGAGATCCTGAAACAGCACATGTACGAAGGTAAGCTGGTTGCGGCAATTTGTGCAGCTCCTGCTTTGGTTTTGCAACACCACAACCTTTACCCTGAAGCCTTGATGACATGCCATCCAAGCTTCCAATCTCATATTCCTAAAGACAAATGGCGAGCTAAACGTGTCACCATGGATGTGAATCACAACCTACTGACAAGTCAGGGACCAGGAACCGCACTTGAGTTCGCGATGGAAATCATTATCAAACTTTCTGGTAAAGAGCATGGATGGATGGTCGCAGAGCCGTTAGTTACTATCCCGACACTGCATTATCACGAATTCGGTGACGAATAATGTTTGACGTAAACGCTGTACGCGAACAGTTCCCAGCCCTAAATCAAGACGTAAACCAATCGCCTTTGGTTTACCTTGATAGCGCAGCAACAACGCAAAAACCGCAGTGCGTGATTGATGTGATTAGCCGTTACTACAGTGCACAAAATGCTAACGTGCACCGTGGCAGTCACAGCTTAACAGCCAACGCGACCAGCCAATTTGAAGCGGCTCGTGAAACTGTTGCGAATTTTATTGGGGCGAGCAGTTCAAAAGAAATCATTTGGACTCGAGGCGCAACCGAAGCACTAAATCTCATCGCGCAAACTTATGCTCGAAGCACACTCCAAGCGGGTGATGAAATCTTAATCAGTGAAATGGAACATCACGCGAACATCGTGCCTTGGCAAATTGTCGCAGAGCAAACGGGCGCAAAAATCATTAAGGTTCCGATGACCTCCGATTGCCAATTCGATATCAATGCGTTTGAAGCACTGTTGTCGAAGCGCTGTAAAATAGTAGCGTGCGCACAAATCACCAATGTGACGGGCTCTCGTCAACCTATCGAGAAAATCATCGCCATGGCACATGCGGTAGGCGCAGTTGTCGTTGTCGATGGTGCACAGGGCATTGTTCATGAACAGTTGAACTTGGCAGAGCTCGATGTTGATTTCTATGTCTTCTCTGGTCACAAGCTGTACGCACCCGCTGGGATTGGCGTACTGTATGGCAAGCTCGACCTTTTAGAAGCAATGCCACCATGGCACGGCGGCGGCAAAATGGTCGAAAGAGTCTCGTTTGAGAAAACCACCTTCTCTGCCTTGCCGGGTAAGTTTGAAGCAGGTACACCGAACGTCGCAGGCGCGATTGCTCTAGCGAAAGCCATCGATTGGTACCAAGGCTTCGATCAAGCCGCAGTAGAGGCACACCTTCATTCTCTGCAGAACAAAGCTTACCACGCACTAAGCCAATTGGATGACATTCAAATCCTCGGTTATCAGCCGAATGCTTCAGTGCTTACTTTTGTAATGGATGGCGTTCACCACCAAGACATTGCTACTTTACTTGATCAACAAGGTATCGCTGTTCGCGCTGGGCATCACTGTGCTCATCCTCTGATGGATGCGCTCAACGTCAAAGGCACGGTGCGTGTTTCTTTTGGTATCTACAATACGTTAGAAGATGTTGAAAAGCTGATTGCAGCAGTCGAAAAAGCGGTCGATATGCTTTAACAATAAAAATACCGCCGTAGATTTATAGAAAAAGGGTTGAAATCGTTTGGCTTCAACCCTTTTCTTTATTCTGTTCTTTACGCGGTTTTAACTAACGCCAACTACTGAGCCTGCATTTTGATCTGCTCAACAATCGCTTTCAAACCGTTGCCACGCG
The DNA here is from genome assembly GCF_001557945.1 of Vibrio sp. CUB2. Taxonomy (NCBI): domain Bacteria; kingdom Pseudomonadati; phylum Pseudomonadota; class Gammaproteobacteria; order Vibrionales; family Vibrionaceae; genus Vibrio; species Vibrio sp. CUB2. Next base: position 130,211 of record NZ_LNRB01000007.1, read on the forward strand.
ATGGGCTTAGGTGAGTAATTAAACCGAGTTTTTCAAAGTAAGCATCAATATCAAACGCTTGGATTTGTTCTGCCGTTTTGCCATCGTAAGCCGCCATCACCAAGGCAATTAGACCACGAACAATACGCGCGTCAGAATCAGCGCAGAAGTGCCATACGCCTTCTTGCTCTTTGCTCACCAACCACACTAGGCTTTCACAACCAGATACGGTTACTTGCTCTGATTTAAGCTCTTCAGGCATTTGAGGCAGCTTTTTACCCCATTGAATCACCTGACGGTAACGGTCTTCCCAACCTTTAAATTGCTGCATGGTTGCGGCGATGTCTTCACTGGTGATGTCAGTGCCAAACGGCGAAACAGGAAAATCAGTCATGATGCACTCTCTTCTCTGAATTACTTCTTATGCTTTTGGATCAGCTTTTCAACGATGCGTGATACCGCAACAAAACCGAACGTTGCGGTTACAACCGTCGCTGCGCCAAAACCACTCGCACAGTCCATACGTTTTGGACCTTCTGCTGTCGATTTCACGCCACATACTGAACCATCGGCTTGTGGGTACTTCAATTGCTCGGTAGAGAACACACAATCGATACCAAACTTACGCGCTGGATTTTTCGGGAAGTTATGATGACGACGTAATGTGTCTTTGATCTTCTTCGCCAGTGGGTCTTGGATTGTCTTGGTCAGATCCGCCACCATGATTTGGGTTGGATCGATTTGACCACCAGCACCGCCTGTCGTGATCACTTTAATCTTGTTACTACGGCAGTAAGCCAGTAGAGAGGCTTTTGCTTTTACGCTATCGATCGCATCCAACACGTAATCGAACTCTTTGCTCAAGTACTCGTGCTGGTTATCTGGCGTGATGAAATCGTCAATCAGATTGACCTTACATTCTGGGTTAATCAGCTTAACGCGCTCTGCCATCACTTCAATTTTGCTTTGACCAACCGTGCCAGTCATCGCATGAATTTGACGGTTAATGTTGGTCACACACACGTCATCCATATCGATAAGCGTCAACTCACCAATACCAGTACGTGCGAGCGCTTCTACCGCCCATGAACCTACACCACCAATACCAATCACACACACGTGTGCAGCACGAAGGATTTCTACTTCGCTGTTACCGTAGAGACGACGAGTGCCACCAAAACGTTGGTTATAGCTGTCAGATGCCGGAGTATCGAGTTCACGCATATTGAAGTTCCAGATGATCGATAGAAAAACAAAGAGTGCGATTTATACGCACTCTTTGAGGAAATGTCTAGATGATGAGAGGTGATTCCTCTCGCTAGGCGCTTATTGTAACTTCTCTGGCGGCAAAGCCCAAGGTGCTTGCGTTGGCGTGTTTTCCAAGCCCAACTTCCACACTCGACCAAAGTGCTTGTAGTGACCCGCTTCTGTACCGGCACGTGGTCCCATACCGTGGTATAGGTCAAGATGGTTCTGCTTCACCGCGCCGCCAGTGTCTAACACAATAAGAAGACGAAGCTGGTGCGCCCCACTCCATGTACCGTCTTTATTAAGCAATGGCACTTCCGCCAAAATTGGCGTACCCATAGGTAGAATCGAACGATCGCCTGCTACCGATGCCATTGGTAATAGTGGAATACCTGCAGAGCCCGTTACTGGCGCATCCGCTTGTGGAGCAAAGAACACATAAGAAGGGTTTTGCTCTAGCAACTCACGAACTGTTGCTTCATCATTCTTCATCACCCAGTCTTTGATGGCTTTGAGTGACATCTCTTCACGTGGCACTTCACCACGCTCAATTAGAATTCGGCCAATACTCACGTACGCTTTATTGTTCTTACCTGCGTAAGCAAAGTATTCCAGCGTATCGTCATCTTCGAAATGAACAAAGCCACTGCCTTGCACTTCCATCATGAATGGATCAATACGGTTTGGTGCGTAACCCAATACCAGACCTTGCCCTTCAAGCGCACCGTTATAAATTTCAGCACGAGTTGGGCAATCAGAGCTACATTTTGGCTTGCCGTAAACCGGGTACTTATATGTTTCATTCGGTTGATGACGCAATTCCATCACAGGAGAGAAATAGCCTGTGAACAACACGTTGCCCTTCTTATCACCACCACCAAGCTGCGCGGCTTGAATGCCGTAAGCACTGAGCGCAGTCGTGTCACCACTCTGCAATGCCCATTCACTCAACTTCTCGTAAAGTGGCTGATACATTTTTGCCATTGAAGGCGACTTAGTCACAACCTGTTCTGCTTGTTTGTTGAACTCAGTGAAATCTTGTGGCTTGTTGGATTCAACGACATCAGCTTTGTTCAAGATATGCGAAAACTCGCCATCGTAATCTTGCTTAGCAAGTAGGTTTTGTTCTGGCTCAGCCGCACAACCAAATAGCAGACTTAAAGAGACAATAGGAAGGAGTTTTTTAAACACGTATTTTTTCCATAAAAGAAGATAGCAAAAGGATGGCAAACAAATGCAAGCGACGCAATTGAAAAGCTGCGACAAAGTGTATCAGCGATAAGGCAAAGGCTTGGTTTGCTGCCAATTTATCCATTTAAACTGGGTTGAGGATAATAACAGCAATGTAATCAAACGATTGTCCGGACAATGTCTGATGGAAGTGGCAGGAATTTTAAGATACCCGAAAACGCCAGCCCTCTCACACTGAGACCCAGCGAGCAGTTATAGAAAGAATTTTACGAATATGAAGCGCTAGCGAATAGCTAGGTTCGAATGACCTTCTAGGTGAAAGACGGGCAGATAGTGGGCATTTGAATCCAGCTTCATTTCAGAATGATGCTGATCGAGGAAGTCAAATCGACGCACTGTAGAGCCGACCTTATAAGAAAGCGTATCACCATCAAATTCGAAATCCGTCGCCACGGTTGACCCTCTCACCGTTACACCACGCTCACTAAGAATAAACTCTTCACGAGCATATGGCGCCACGTCTTGCTCTACCCACTTGCCATAAATCACAGACTTAGAAACTGGTGGATTGATATAGCGTGTGATCAAATCACCATACATCATAAATACAACTATCGTTCCTACGATCGCCGTTAGCATAAGCGAACGTTCGATCCATTTACGAAGTGGCGATTTTGTAGAGATATTTTGCTCTGATTGAGCAGCGATCGCAGCATTCTTATTTACAACTGAAGACATGAGGCTCACGTGTTTGAACTAGACGGGAACATTGTACCCCCATCGACCAAACACAACCAAGCATCACGCTCACGATGTTTGTGCTTTATTCCAAAAAATTACCTTGCTAACGCTTGAATAAAAAGACAATATTAAAGCATAAATAAACACAAGGAATGGCTGTAGTGAAAATTCGTAGTACTGCTCTGGTTAAAGGATTCCGTCAATCCACACCTTATGTGAATGCTCACCGTGGAAAAACCATGGTATTAATGCTAGGAGGTGAAGCGGTTGCCGATAAAAACTTTGGTAACATTATCAATGATATTGCTTTAATGCACAGCCTTGGTATTAAAGTCGTCGTTGTTTATGGTGCCAGACCACAGATCAACCAACTACTAGAGAAACAAGACCTTACTACGCCATACCACAAAAACGTTCGAATCACAGATGAAGCTGCGCTTTCGGTAGTTATGCAAGCCGCAGGACAGCTTCAACTGGCAATTACCGCGCGCTTATCCATGAGCCTTAACAACACGCCAATGGCGGGTACCCAGCTTAACGTTGTGAGCGGCAACTTTGTCATTGCTCAGCCACTCGGTGTGGATGACGGTGTCGACTATTGCCACAGCGGACGCATTCGTCGAATTGATACCGATGCAATCCACCGCACCCTCAATCAAGGCTCAATTGTATTACTCGGCCCAATCGCCAGCTCAGTGACAGGGGAATGCTTCAACCTTCCCTCAGAAGAAGTCGCGACTCAGCTAGCGATTAAGCTTGGTGCGGATAAATTGATTGGCTTCTGCTCTGAGCAAGGGGTTATTGATGATAATGGTAACGCCGTCGCGGAATTGTTCCCTATTGAAGCCGAGCATGTCATCACAAAACTCATGGCTGACACCTCACCAGATTCCGACTATAACTCTGGAACATTACGTTTTCTCAAAGGCTCGATTTCGGCTTGCCGTGCTGGTGTGCCAAGAAGCCATCTAATCAGTTACAAAGTTGATGGCGCACTCATCCAAGAATTGTTCTCTTTCGATGGTATCGGTACGCAGGTTGTGATGGCCAGTGCCGAACAGGTACGTGAAGCGGACATCGATGACATTGGCGGTATTTTAGATCTGATTCGCCCATTAGAAGAACAAGGCGTGCTAGTAAGGCGCTCTCGCGAGCAACTTGAGCAAGAAATCAATAAGTTCACCATCATTGAGAAAGACGGCTTGATTATCGGTTGCGCGGCTTTGTACCCATATATCGAAGAGCAAAAAGCAGAGATGGCTTGTGTGGCGATCCACCCAGACTATCGTGATGGAAACCGTGGGCTATTGCTACTGAACTATATGAAGCATCGTTCAAAATCAGACAACATCAATCAGATCTTTGTGCTGACCACACACAGTCTGCATTGGTTTAGAGAACAAGGCTTCTATGAAGTGAATGTTGATTACCTTCCGGGGGCAAAACAAGGGCTGTATAACTTCCAACGTAAATCGAAGATTCTGGCATTAGATCTCTGAAGAATAACAAAACGTTATTTATTCAGTGTCTATATCATTATGCAAAGCTTTACATTGACATTGGTCGCAATTTAACCTTTTCAATATACACATGGTTGGTTATACTCTGCGCGACAAACGGTTGGTTTTTAATCAACTCACAAATGGATCTAGGTGAATATTGTTCACCCTAAAGTGCAGAGCGAGCTCCATCGCGCTGCATGACGCATCAAGGACAGTTGTTACTCTTAAAATGAATAAGATGAGCACTGTTATGAGAACCATTATTTGCAATTCACTTCAAAGCTTTTGGGATATGGCGGATAACCATTTTCTGGAAGGGCTAGACGTCCATTGCGTGTTCCCCGTCAATGACGCCATTAAAGATTTTATCTTGGCTTACCAACAACAGTACAAAATTCGCAGCGTGTCATTTACCAATGCGTTTACACAAAATTAAAAAAGACCGAGCATCGCGCTCGGTCTTTTTGTACGTATGCTCAGTGAAAGATCATAATTAATAACGTCGAAAATATAACGAATAGAATGATTAGCAGCATCAACCAATAAACCACGCTAACCTTAATAAGCCATTGAGGACTTATGCTGCGTACATCGCTCAGTCCCCGCTTTTTCCCAAGTCGAGGAAATGCGATGGTCGCAAGCAGGCCGGTGCCATAGATAAGAGAGCCAAAATGAAAACCGGAGCTGCTGGCTAGCTCAACTTCAGAAAAATGTCGCTCGTTGAAAGCGTACTGCTTTACATTTTTGGGTGTAAAGAAGACGAGAAAAGCGCCTAGCACTACAAACCAAATAAACAACGCAACACCCGATACAAAAAAAGCGATAAATGCGATATGTAGAAGCCAGGAAAAATCCACGGTCACACCTCACTCGACATCAAAGCTCAAACAATATCGTCGAAAAAGCATGGGGTTCAATGCAGGTCGAATGACTCAGACATAAAAATGGCGGGATTACGACCCGCCACATAAAAACATATTCAGTTCATGAAAACTTCTCACTTTTGAATGAGTAAACTCAATTTCTAAGTCGCTCAACCAACCCACTCGCTCGGGTGGTTTTTACTTTAATTCCGCGCTTGAGAACATTCATCTCAGCGAACATCGCAAGGCGTTTCTTTGCACGAGTAATACCTGTGTAGATCAGCTCGCGAGTGAGGATTGGACTGAAATCTGGCGGCAGTATCATTAGTGTGTACTCAAACTCACTGCCCTGTGATTTATGAATGGTCATCGCATATGCGGTTTCATGCTCAGGGACTCGGCTTGGCAGCACCGACTTCACGCTGCCATCCGGTAGTTCAAAGAACACTTTAAGACGCGGCTCTCCTTCGCTGTCGTCTCGCATACAAATACCGATATCACCGTTATACAATCCTAAACCATGATCGTTACGCGTGACCATCACTGGCCTGCCGTGATACCAAAGTTCATCTTGGGTTTGAATCAACTTACGTGCCGCGAGTGCTTTTTCAATGCGTTGGTTTAAACCGGTCACACCAAAATCACCTTCACGGATAGCACACAATAATCGGCATTGATTAAAGGTATCCAACACGGCTTTAGCTTTGTGGGTCAGTGTTTCTGGTTCCCCTGTCTTTTGGTCAATCTCTTGCTGTCCGATGCGTTTTAAATAACGACCATATTCGGCAACCAAAGTCTGCATCATCTGATTGTAGTTTTGGCTACTCAGTGCGAAATGCTCGATATCAGCAAAATCACGATTCCAAACGTCGTCTACTTTTGCGGCTGAGCCAGCATTAACCGCTTTTGCTAGCTGACCGATACCGGAGCGAGCATCGAATCGATAACTCTTTTGCAGCATACATAAGCTATCGGCAATCGAAGCATTACTGTTGGTGCTGTAAGCCAAGGTGTCAAAACCCGTTAATTTCGCGACCGCAGACGCTTGATCTTTTCCAAAGCCAAATGCGTGGAACGAACAGATATCACCGAGCACCGCACCTGCCTCTACCGATGCCAACTGGTCTTTATCTCCCAGTAGAATCAAACGCGCATGCTTTGGTAGCGCATCGACAACTTTGTACATCATCGATAGATCGACCATGGAGGCTTCATCCACCACTAAAATATCGAGGTGCAGCGGATTTTGTTTGTTGTGACGAAACTCTGCACTGTTCGGGATCGCGCCCAACAGGCGATGCAAAGTGCTCGATTCGGTTGGAATCTTCGCTTTAAGCTCAGGCTCCACTGGCAACTCTTGAATCGCTTTACCAATAGATTCCGTCAAACGAGCTGCGGCTTTACCTGTTGGCGCCACCAGCTTGATGGTGAGGTTTTTCTCTTGCCCTGCTTGCTCAATCAGCGCGGCTAGCAGTTTGGTCACCGTGGTGGTTTTACCCGTACCCGGACCACCGGAAATCACCGCAAAACTACGCGTCAGTGCTACCGCTGCCGCGACCTTCTGCCAGTTAACACAAGCCGATAATGGTACAAGCTTGTCCAGCACTTGTAGATCGTGAACTTGTTTCGCTTGGTTGACTGCCGTATCAATGGCTGCCCAATCGAGACTGTCTACGGTAACCACATCCAAATGGTCACAGACTAGCTGCTGGCGTAACACTTGATTGCTGATTCCTGCATCTGCCGCTTTGGCTAGTGCATTGAACAGAAAGTGATACTGACGAGCAAATAAATGATGGAGCAACTCAGACAAACGTGTGAACTCTTGAGGCTGAAGGTTTACAGCCGCACTGAGTTGATTGAGCTTGTCCGCCAACGTCACTTCATAGTGCCAGTAACGATGCAGGTAGAGACGCTCGCCATCAAACATCATTGGTAAGGCTTCACCTTGTGCTCCGACCAAAGACGACGCTTGCAGAAGCTCAACCCAATTAACGCCTTGCAACTGAGTGTTCAACGCCAATGCGGATTCACCAAACAGACCGAGCTTACTGGCAAGGTCTGTTGGCTGCCCTTGGCTATCAAACAGAGGCAAGCAGATGTGCCCTTTGCCTAACTCACTGCTGACCACGCCAGCAATAAATGCCAGTTCTTGGCTGTTCGCTTGTTGCTCAACTTGCGAATAGATAAAGCGCGCGAACTGGAAATCCAATTGGCGAATCGCACCTTTGTTTGCTAACGATTCTAAAGTTGCCAATAGATCTCGTGTTGCTACAGGGCTGCTTTGCTCAGAAAGAAGATCATTGGTTTTCATCAAATTAACTCCATCTGACCCGATTCACTGGATCGCGTGTCAGGTGCTTGACCATCAATCAAATGATCCATCTCTTGTAAAAATTCAAAGGTTGGCTTGGCAGAAAAAATACCATGATCACTTTGCCCATCCATACCACGCAAGAACAGGTAATAAACACCGCCAAAGTGCTGTTCATAATCATAATTTGGCAATCTGCTGCGTAAGAAACGATGCAGCGCCAAAGCATAGATTTGGTATTGCAGATCGTAGCGATGATCCGCCATCGCCGACTTCAACGCATCGCCATGGTAATGGAATACATCATCACCTAAGTGGTTCGATTTCCAGTCAAGGACGTAGTATTTGCCTTGGTGCTCAAACACCAAGTCAATAAAGCCTTTCAACATGCCTTGCACGGTTTGGAAACCCAGATCGCCCGCTTTAGCAGACAGCGGGTCATGACGTTGAATCACGCGGTTCAATGCAGGTGCAGACAGCACTTCAATCGGTAATAAGAATTCCATCTCAACCAAACGTTGCGCAGGACCTTTTTGATTGAGCAGCAGTGCTTTTCTATCCAAAGGCGTTGCCAGCACGGTATCAATCAACTGTTGCAGGATTGGCAGCCACTCTTCATCAAGCTGCTCACTTTCCATTAAACCGAGGATGATTTGGGTGTTCTCTTCCGTCGTCGCAGGTTGAGTAAACTCTATTTCCTCAAATAAACTGTGCAGGAAGGTACCCGGACGTGCGCCACGCGGGAAGTTGAAGATAGAGCGTTCTGGCTCAACCAATTCGGCTTCATCTTGCTCTTCTGAAGAGTCGATATCAAAACCGGTGATTTCAATCGTCGCGTCATGTTCAGCATGATGAGAACCTTGTTTAACTAAGCCCGAGTAACTGGTGATTCGCCAGTTTCTATCAATTGGGTTTTGCAGCTCTTTAGCTGTCAACGCTTCTAACTCGGTTTGCTCCGCAACATACATCTCGTCGTGCTGCTTTGGAGGATCACAAATCACCACGTTATCGAGATTCTCTTGCTGCTTCTTCAGTCCTACAAACAGGTCGTTGATGCCGCCTTCTTGACCATTTTGCACCAAGTAACCAATCGCACTGTGATGCACGCCGGTTGGCTCTTTGGTTGAGCGACCATTGCGCAGTGGTGAAGCACCAATAAAGCAGGCATACACGGCACGCGTTAGCGCTACATAGATGAGGCGCAAGTCTTCAGCAAGGCGCTCTTTATCTGCCTGTTTTAACGACGCATCATTGCCCGTGATATCAAGTACAGTGCGGTCGTTCTCAGCGTCGTAGAATTTGGCTTCACTCGCTTCTCGGTAACCAAACACAAATGGCAGAAAGACCAAGTCATATTCCAGACCTTTGGATTTGTGAATGGTGACGATTTGCACCAAGTTACGCTCTGATTCCAAACGCTGAATTTGATCATCGCTGCCACCCAGCCCATGTTCTGCATCGCTGATGGATTGCGCCAACCAACGCAGCAAGCCGTGGTCGCTGTCTAATTCGTTACTTGCTTGCTGCAATAACTCACCAATGTGCATCAGATCGGTAAGTACTCGCTCACCGTTTTCGTTTTGTGAGCTCGCCCCTTCTTCTAGCAGACGCTCAGCAATATGACGCTTGCTGATCACTGCTCGCAACATAGGTAGCACACCACGCTGCACCCAAAGTTTGCGGTATTCTTTGAACTCGTTAACCGCGTTTTCCCACACGGTTTCGTCGTTATTGAGGGCGTCTAAGCTGGCAGCATCCAGAGCGAACAATTCTGATGCTAGGCTGGCGCGTAATGCTCTGTCGTTTTCTGGTGTTAATACCGCTTGCAGCAAACGCTGTAAGTCTTGCGCCACAGAGCTAGTAAACACACTATCGCGGTTGGACAAATACACACTAGCAATGCCTCGGTCTGCTAACGCCTGCTTGACCATGCGACCTTCGCTACCCGTTCGCACCAATACTGCAATGTCGCCCGCTTTAACTGGCTTCTGCTTTTCGCCATTAACCAAGCACGCTTGACCTTGTTGCGCTGCGGTCAAAATGGTTTGAATTTGGCTTGCTGTCGCCTCTGCCATAGTTGTGAGGTATTCACCTTTTGGCAGAGGTTTATCTTCCGCTTCTTGCAGCCAATAAGTCAGTGCAGGCTGTTTTTGACCACCCATAGTCCAAACGCGTTTATCGGCACTTGGGCTGTAATCCACGGGGTGGAATGGAATGTCGGAGTCATAAATAAACGGGCTATCTGGCAGAGCAAAAATCTGGTTCACTGCCAATACCATATCGGCACTTGAGCGCCAGTTGGTACCAAGCGTGTAGTGAGCACTAACTTGGTTACGCGCCTTTATGTATGTGAAGATGTCCGCCCCACGGAAACCGTAAATCGCCTGTTTCGGGTCACCGATCATAAATAACCCGCACTCAGGATTATCCAAATAAATGCGGCTGAAAATACTGTATTGCAGTGGGTCGGTATCTTGGAATTCATCGATCATCGCAACCGGATAAAGCGTGCGAATGCGCTCTGTCAGTAGGGCGGTTTCATCGGTATCAATCGAGGCAGAAAGCTGAGTCAGCAAGTCATCAAATGACAACCATTGCTTCTGATTTTTTGCTTTTGCCAGCATCACGCGACAATGCTCAATCGCATGAGCCAATAGCGGCGCTTTTAAACTGATTGGGTTGGCAAGAAAAGCTTCAATCGCCTCAAACACAGGGTGCTGTGGCGCAGTGCCTTTCGGGGTTTTCTCAAGCAACACATTCTGCGCGAACTTCTCCAGCTTATCTGGATAGTCATAGCCCGTGGTTTCTGTCGCAGCCCATGCGTTGACCGCTTCTAACCACGTCGGTAAAGACTTTTTGGTGTAGCTGCGTTTGTTGACATCGGAATCAGAAATCAGTGCGAGGAAATCCTCTTGGCTATAACGCCATTGGGCTTTCAAAGCATCAATTTGCTTTAAGTTTTGCTCATGCAAATCGGCAAGACTACCTTGCATTGCAGGAACAGAGAGACTTAGCGGCGCGCCTGTGAGGTAGTTGCTGATGTCATACAACAGATCCGATGGCGAGCCCCAGAGTTGGCGTACTTCTCCTGCCAAAGCGAATGGCAGAGGGTAGAAGTTACGACGCCAGTAATCGGCAACCACTTGCGCTTTGAGATGGCTTTCGTCCGTTACAAATTCATTATTGAAACGGCTACCGGATTCGAATGCGTTTTGCGTCAGCATGCGTTGGCAGAAACCGTGAATGGTGTACACCGCGGCTTCATCCATTTGGCGCTCTGCTTGCAAAAGGATCTCAGCGGCTTGCTTATGATCTTCGATTTCTTCCAACAAAGGCTGAATCACAGGATCTGAGCTTTTCCCGCGAGCGAATGCGATCCTCGCGTCGTGAATACGCGCACGAATACGATCACGCAGCTCCGCCGTTGCAGCTTCGGTAAAGGTCACCACCAGAATTTGATCCACGGTCAACGGCACGCGGTGCTTCGTATCGGCAGTGCCATGCCCTAGTAGGAGTCGCAAATACAAACCCGCGATGGAAAAGGTTTTACCCGTACCCGCCGAAGCTTCAATTAGCCTTGCACCATGCAGCGGAAAAGTCATGGTTTGCAGTGGAGTTGGAACTGACATTTGCGCCATAACGCTGAATCTCTCCGGATTATCGACTGATCGAACTGTGATCTATCGTTAAAAATTCTATTAATATGTCTAATAGGTTGGAATATTTAGACCTTTGTGGGATCTCACTCACGGTTATCATTACGGAGTACCGTTAGTATGCGCCTCACGAGATAAGCCAAGCCTTTCAGGCGGCTACACTCAAACGAATCATGGTCCCTCTGACCTTGTGGCCGTACAGCGAACGCCCTACAAAAAATAATGATTTTCTGGCGGCCACCCTACTCTCTTTTTTGTCTAAATAATCCAACTTACTTTTCATCATTGGCATCCATCGCCGTCAATCTTGCGCCTTGAAGAACCAATGCAGTCAGTGTGCGAACTTCTGCTGCAAGCTCATCATTCCAAGCAGACCAAATACGCGAGATATACGCATTGTTTCCTTCGCCTGGGCTCATGTAACCATCATTGAATGCGTCCGCCATTTTCTTCAGCGATTTCTCTTCGTCATCAGCCCAGTGGCCACGACTAAAGCCCGCTTCGACACACGCCAGTGCTGTTTTCGGGAAATATGGCAATGGCTTGGTCATGCCTTCAAAAAACAGACGTACTAATTCAGCAAGCAGTTGTTTTGCTTGTGCAGCATCTGCCATTGCTGGGTAAACCAAATGCACCGCGCCTTCCTTGCGGTCATAACCGATAACGTGGGTCTTTCTAGCCTGACCAGAGGCAGACATAGCAAGATGATCGATCCATGCAGCAAGGTAATCCTGCGCACGAATTTTACCGCTGCGGTAGCGAATCAAGCCAGACTGATAGCATTGAGTTAACCAACCAGTTAGACGGATATTCTTTCCTTCACCAAGTACATCGAAGGTAAGGTCGATTTCTAAATCGTCTTGCGGCGCACCGGACAAAAACGCCAACTTATCCACCAGCTCTTCAGCTTGCACGCGGTTGGTTTCAAACTCGATATCACCAAATGCGCCAACCGGTAATTTGCCCTGTGCGCGTTGCTCACTCATAAAGTGCTTGAGTGCATCTGCTTTTGCGGACGGTTGAGTAATGGCGGTTTCGAGCAAGGTTTCTAGTAACTCATCGCGCATCTGATAGCTTTCTAAGCCACCTAACACGAATGGTTCATCGTCTTCCATCACTGGCAATGGCGGCTCGAACATCACTTTCAAACGGCGGTTAAAGAAATACTGCACTGGCAAACGCCAGAAGCGTTGTAATTCCACCAAGTCCAACTCGATTGGGAAGGTTGCGCCAAGTAAGTAATCATCCAAGGCGCGGTTAAACTCGCCACGCGCATGACCTTGCGATTGATTGCTTTGGGTCAACGCGGCCGGAATCCACTCCTTAGCATAGCTTGAGTGAGAACCTTGGAATGCACTTGGGCTGAATGGCACCATGGCATGCACATTCACTAACTCCTTGAGTAGTTTATCTCCGGAATCATCGACGGGCTGGTCTTGATCGCCATTTAGACAGTAGTTCTGATGGCAGTATTCCATCAACTCCGATACCAGCACAGACGGCACGCGCTCGGTGTTATCTTGGATAGAGCGCCCAACGTAACTGATGTACAAACTTTGCTGCGCAGACAACATGGCTTCTAAGAATAGGTAACGGTCATCGTCTCGGCGTGAACGGTCGCCCGGCTTAGTGCGCCCCGTCATTAAGTCAAAACCTTCCGGTGGCATTGAACGCGGGTAAACACCATCGTTCATACCCAGCAGACACACGGTTCTAAATGGGATCGAGCGCATCGGCATCAGAGTACAGAAGTTCACTTGTCCGGCAAGGAAGCGCTGGCTGACCCGTGTTCCTGACAGCTTGTTTTGTAGATACTGGCTAACAATAGAAGGCGACAAGGCATCATCAAATGCCGCATCGGTTAGCTGTTCTTTCAGTTGGCTTAAGGTATCTCGAATCGACTTGAGTGCCATTTCCCCTTCTAACTCAACGGAGAAGAAGTCATCCAACATCGCCACCAAGGTTTCACGCCATGCATCAATCGACTGAACATGGGAAAGTTTGCGGCGATATTGGCTAATTTGTTGAATAAAATGGGCTAACTTACCAGCAAGTTCTGCGCCCATACCTTGCACTTCATTGTATGGCGAGAGGCTACCTTCTTGCGCTTCAAACAAACCGGCAGATTCTGGCATCGCGTAACCTAATAACATACGCTGGATACCAAATTCCCATGTGTTTTGGCGTGTTTCTGGCAGTTCAAATTCGCTGCCCGTATGGCTATCTAGCCCCCAGCGAATGCCAGATTCTTCCACCCATTGTTTGGCTTGAAGGAAGTCATCTTCGCTTAAGTCGAATCGCTTCAAAATCGCTGGCGTTTCTAACAACTCAAGTAATTCAGAAGCCAAGCAACGTGTATTCGGTAAATTAACAAGTTGCATGAAAGCCGCCAAAATTGGGCTTTCTTGATCGGCCGTTCGGTCTGAAATCGAGTAAGGAATGAATCGCTCACCCGGCGCATTGCCGAATACCGCCTGAATCGCAGGGCTGTAGGCATTGATGTCTGCCACCATGACAATAATATCGCGCGGTTTCAGTGTCGGATCAGCATCGAACATTGCCAAAAGCTGATCGTGTAGCACTTCCACTTCTCGCATTGGGCTGTGGCAAGAGTGCAAGCTCAGAGATTTATCACCCAAACTCACCACTTGTTTGTGCTGACTGCTGTCGATTTGCTCGTCGTCTTGGTGCTCTTCTAAATTAAGAATATCGGCTTGAAGTTGATGGAGCAGACTGTCTCGCTCGACATCAACAAAAGCTTCAATCTCATGGGATTCGAGCTGCGACAAAAGATACATGTTATCGCGCCCAAGTTTACCCATCGACGCCAACAAGCTGTTACCCACCACATCGGTATGCAGCTCATCCACCACGTTTTCTTCTAGTGAACCTTTTAACTGCTCAGTCTCACCTTGCACTTCAGAATGGTCTTCTTGCCACACCACGTGCTGGCGATGCTTTGCGGCTAAGCGAGCTAGGAATTTACGGTCGCGTACCTCCCCCCAGTAATAGCGACAAGGGTTGGTAAACATCAAGTGCACATCAATGTGTTCACCAATGGCTTTGAGCGCATCCATGTAGCGTGGCGGCAGTGAAGAGATACCAAACACAAACAGACGCTTCGGCAGATGGTCAAAGTTACCGTTGAAGTTTTCGAGCGTATCAATGAAGTGTTCGTACAAATTGGCACGATGATAAGGCGATTGCCCAAGGGTAACTGTGTGGTCGTACAATGCTTGCCACAAAACTGGCTGCCATGGGTGTTCGTCTTCAAGTTCAGGTACCGTTTGTCCGGCTTCCCAGCTTGCAATCCATTCTGGGCGATACACCAAATAACCGTCGAAAATATCAGCAATTTTCTCTGCCAATTGATACAGCTTGGAGTTGTCACTGTCGTCCTGAAGATAACGAGCCAAAGGTTCGAATGATGCTTCGTTTAGTAAACCCGGAAGCAAGTGCATCAACTTCCACGTCATGGCTTCTTTGTTGAAGGCACTGCGCTTAGGCACATCAGCCAATACTTGGGTGAACATGTCCCAAATGAAAGTCGCTGGCAGCGGAAATTCTAGGTTTGCCGCAACACCAAACTCTTTCGCCAATTCCATTTTTAACCACTGAGACATGCCCGGGCTTTGAACCAGAATTTGCTCTTTTTCGAATGGGTTTTCTAATGGATTGATGCGAATCAGTTCAACAAGAAGTGATTTGAGAACATCGACCTGATTGGAGTGATAGACAGTAAACAAAGTAGGAGCACCGAATGCCAATGGAAACTGCTAGCAAGCTTAGCACAGCCACATTTATTCCTAGAGCGATCTCGATAGCTTAAATAACAAAAGGTTAGAGAACACTCAAACTCTGCGCAAATAACCAGCAACTGACATTTGTAAGTCACGTCTTACACGCAAATACAAAGCGTGACATCAGTCACAACTATTTCATGATAAAAAACACTGTTTTATAATTCACGCAAATTTTTATAACAATACCCATCAAATTGAATATTGAGTGAAAGGCGAAGAATCACGGGGTTCAAGTCATCTTGATTTCACGCTGAGCCGCACTTTGTTCTTGATTTGATAGGGATGAAAAAGCACTGGAATACCAAAACTATGTTGCGCAAATTTTCTTCAAATAGCGCTTGGCTGATTGCATTTTTTGCTTGCTTTGCGCTTTATCTGTCGATCGCTTGTTACCCATTTTTGCTGTCAAATAACCAAGCAGAACCGCTCACCTTTCTGCAAGAATATTATTTACTTGCTACACAATTTGGCTGGTTGGGTTTAATTGCTCTTCCGCTGATGCTGGGTTGTTTATTGCTGTCCTTTTTGCCGACGCGCATGTTCAAAGTCGTTGTGATCACCATTGCCATCACACTCTTGATCATGTTGAAAGTCGATATCCTCGTTTTCCAGCAATACAAACTGCACATCAATGGCCTGTTGATCCGCATGTTCTTCGAAGGCGGTCGTGACGTATTTGAAATCTCTTGGATGAGTTGGCTGATCTTTATTAGCGACATTGCACTGCTCGCCATTGGCTTGGCATGCACCGTTTGGTTAGCCAATAAACTGGCTCAGAGCCGAGCAAAGTTTGTGATTGTTGCGGTTTGGTTTAGCTTGTTGCTGAGCACTCAGGTTGTCCACGCGTATAAGAACGCACTCTATGACGACGAAGTCAGCCAGTTCTCGAATAACTGGCCTCTTTACTACCCATTAACGGCGCGTAAGTTTATCTATCGTCATCACTTGGTGGATGAAACCATTGCCTCACAAAACCGAGTGGAGCTGAAAAACATTGAAAGCAGTTCACTGAACTACCCACTCGCCCCTGTAAATGTTAAACCTAAAGCTAAACAGCCGAATGTGTTGTTCATTCTGGTTGATGCTTGGCGCCACAGTGACGCAACACCAGAGATCATGCCAAATGTCAGCAAGTTCAGCGAAAAAACGATCAATTTCTCTCAACACATGAGCGGTGGTAACTCTACTCAGGCGGGCATTTTTAGTCTGTTCTACAGCTTGCCAGCAACTTACTGGGACAGCTTTTATGCGAGTCAAAAATCCCCCGTCTTCATGGATACCCTGCAAAACCAAGGCTATCGAATGGGTATTTTTGGCTCAGCACCATTAACCAGCCCGCCTTTGTCGCGCACCGTCTTTAAAAAGGTGAAAGATCTCACCCTTAAACAAACTGGCGAAACACAAATCAAACGTGACCAGCAGATCACCGATGAGTTTATTCAGTTTCAAAAGCAAGATAGCGACAAGCCGTATTTTAGCTTCTTGTTTTACGATTCGGCTCATGGCACCAGTTTTCCAGAGCCTGAGTTTGCTAAATTCAAGCCTTACTGGGAACGTGTCGATCATATTCTTCTGAATAACGATTTTGACGCCTCGCTTTATCATAACCGCTATAAGAACTCGTTGTATTTCATCGACAGTTTGATTGCGAAAGTACTGAAGAATGTCGACTTAGAGAACACCATTGTGGTGATTACTTCCGACCACGGTGAGGAATTTAACGACCATAAGATGAATTACTGGGGCCATACGGGTAACTACAGTGATACTCAAGTGCATGTGCCGTTATACGTTTATCTTCCAGATCATCAGCCAGAGCAGATCAACTACCGCACCACACACTATGACATTGTTCCAACTCTAATGAACGTGCTATTCGACGTTAAAGGCGACACCCAATCGTATAGCGTAGGACGAGACCTGTTTGATAATTGTGTTCCACGTGATTGGTTCATTGCGGGCAGTTATTACAACTATGCGCTGGTAGGGAAAGAAACCATGTTAGTGGTAAACCCAGGTGGGCACTCTCAACAACTCAATAATCAACTTAAAGTGGATACGGAACACCAAGTGCCAGTGAACGTGATTCAAGATTCTCTCGATGAAATGTCACGCTTCTATAAAAAAGGATAAAAAGAAAGAACTCACGCCCATCAGACAGGTAGGCATAGTGAAGAGAGGTAAGTTTCGAATTGCCATCTTCTGCATGAGAACTCTCGCTACAATGGCCGCGGTTACTAAAGTTTGATGTATTAAAATTGTATCTATTTTTCCTGCCACCCTTTTGGGGTGGCATTTTTTTATCTTCAGATTAGCTTTAGTCCCGATCCTACCGATACAAAAAAAAGCCTCTTGGCGAGAGAGACCAAGAGACTTTGCTTTACGAGTAAGACTTATGCGTGATGTGTCGTCATCAAGCGTGGTTGGATTAGTAAGTTATTGATGTATTGCAAACCTACGTAAGTCACCACAATCGTTGCCACAATCAATTCGATGCCTGCTAGACCGCGAACTTGTTGTACATAGTGCGCTGCTAGACCATTTGCTTCCATCCAGTTTGCTGTTTTGAACAGAGCCGTTGCACCAATCACCATTGGGAAGGTAAACGCTGCGTAACCAGGGCTAAATGGCAGTCTTAGCAATTTAAAGAAGGCTAAGTAGATGATGGCTGTCATCAATACCGCGATACCAAACAACAGAGCAATAATCACTGGTGAAGGTGTTGCCGTTACGGTTAAGTACCCAGCCAACGATAGGCTTGCTGGTGCCGCCATGATTGCCATGGTTGGTTTTGCTGCATCTGGAATTTCATGAGTGAACATAAAACGGTAGATCATCATTGGCAACATCACCGCGTAAGCCACCATACCGAAGATCAACGCACCGTGTGCAATAGGTGCAAGTACTGGGTTACCAGAGAAAGACACGTCTGCAACGATAATACCCACTGGTGGTACGAACCAGCTTGGCACCATGTGGTGTAGTTCGAAGTCTTTCGCGCGGTGGTACAAGAAGCTCACTAGGAACACGATATGTAGAGCTACCGCCACTAACCAAAGCACGTCACCTGCAACAGGGAAAAAGTGCCCTAGAGAATTTGAAACCACCATGGTTCCCATCGCGAAAGTTGGAACGACACTACCCACCACAGGGTGCGCAAGATCTTGTCTCAGCAAATGATTGTGAAAAAGAAATTTAGTCGCCAAGATTGCTAGCAGTACGCTTGCAATACCTGCGCTAATCCACTGTCCATAGCCATGTAATTCGGCGAAGTTTTCCCAACTCCAACCTAAGCTCGCAATACCAAGAGCTAGACCCGCCATTGGGGTTGGTGCTCCCATTACTTTTGCTTTTGTTCTTTGAATCATTACGACCTCAAAATCTAGGCTAACTTTCTATGGGGTGTATATTACTCTTGCACTTCGTTCCAATATATCTAATTATTTAAAACTAACGTTCAGATAAACTTAACGGAATATCATGCCTAGTCATATCTCTCTTAAACAACTGAAAGTTTTTACTACGATCACTCAGCACAAAACGCTAACTGCGGCTTCTGAAAGCCTGTTTCTTTCTAAGGCGGCCGTGAGTATGGCGCTGTCTGAGTTGGAGAAACAAATTGGTCATCACCTATTTGACCGGGTGAACAACCGCTTAATTCTCAACCAAGAAGGACAAAAACTTTTGCCCCTCGCGGATGAACTCCTCAACCGAGCTCGGGATATTGAGAGTGTGTTCGATGGCGACCAAACCTTATCAGGACTGCTTCGCATCGGTGCCAGTGACACCATCGGCAACCAAGTTGCGCCTTACCTGTTAAGTGATTTTCGTGATGAAACCAATCACCAATCGCAAAGTTTGTTCATCTCTAACTCTGCCCAGATTTGTGACATGTTGATCGCGTACGAACTCGACATCGCGCTCATTGAGGGCAAGACCATACACCCAGAGTTAGAATCAACGCAATTCAGTGAAGACGAAATGTGTGTGATTTGTCCGCCGGACTACCCTAACTTCGATGAAGGACCTATCAGCCTAAACGAGCTCGAAGACACGGAATGGATTCTGCGTGAGGCGGGTTCTGGCTCTCGAGAGTTCTTTATGCGAGCCATCGCTCCGCGTCTAGAACACTGGCATGAGGCTTTTCAGCTCAATACAACAGAAGCGCTGATCAATTCGGTATCTGCCGGACTTGGCCTAGGTTGTTTATCACGCCTATCTGCTGAACCTGCAATTCGTGATGGTCGTGTGAAAATGCTCAACATGCCACTAGACATGAAGCGTCGCTTCTGGCTTTTGATCCACAAAGAGAAGTATCAAAACCCGCTCCTGCGTACATTCATTGAATTCTGCCAAGATTGGGAGCGGCCAGAGAACCCACATCTTAAAGATGGCTAGTTCGAGATGGGTCGTTCACGGGAGATAGTTCAAGGCAGATAGTTCAAATGCTGGTCAGTTAGTTGTACACGGCTCTCATTCTGAGGCTTGTCGCTAGACTTAATTGGTCAAAAACTGTATAAAAAGCCAGTATAGAATTTAACAAATTAACTTAGAGGACCAACCATGGCTGTAATCGTCAAGTACGTGGTAGAACGCAATGGAGAAGAGAAAATGACTTTTACCTCTAAAGCGGAAGCTGACGCATACGACAAAATGCTGGATATGGCGGACGAGTTATTCTCACTGCTAGGTAAGAGTGAACTTCTAGAAGACGAAGGTAAGCAAGAAGATCTTGCAATGTACCTTGCGCAAAACAAAGAAGAAGTGCTTTACGCTCTGGGTGCAAAACGTAAACCTGCACCAAAAAAAGCAAAGAAGCTTGAAGCTGTTGAAGAAGAAAGCGAGCAAGAAGACGCTGCATAAGCCTCTCATTTGTTTAGAAAAAACGTCGCATTATGCGGCGTTTTTTATGCGTTGTATTTATCGCCATATATCTCTGAGAATATAAAGAACCGATTTAATATCCCAAATTGCTCTAAATTTCATGTTGCAGATTAGTGTGACTTAGATCTAATCTAAATAGGCACGGTGATGGGGTACCACCGGAATCGAAAGATTCGAACCGCTTTAAAGCTAATGACTCCTACAGAAACGAAAACAGGTCAGCCCTGTTGGAAATGCTTTCGCCTATATTGTGAAAGCAAGAGTTCTGTAGTGAGCAATTCAACTCTTCTCCAACCCCGCTCCTGTTTTCTCAAAAAATAAAAATACACTGGGAAAACATTATGCAATATTCACACGAAATCCAATCAATGTGCCCGATTCAACGCGGCGATCTTCATGCATCTGCACCGATCCCTGTTGAAGGCGCAATGATCAACCCAAAAGACGTTATCGCGATTTCTGGTCTTAGCCACGGCGTTGGCGCTTGCGCTCCTCAACAAGGTGCAGCAAAACTGACTCTTAACGTCAAAAACGGCATCATCGAAGAAGCTTTGATCGAAACGATCGGCTGTTCAGGCATGACTCAATCAGCCGCGATGGCCGCAGAAATCCTAACTGGCAAAACCATTCTTGAAGCACTGAATACCGACTTGGTATGTGATGCTATTAACGTCGCGATGCGCGAAATCTTCCTTCAATTTGTTTACGGTCGTACTCAATCTGCTTTCTCTGAAGGCGGCTTGGAAATTGGTGCGGCACTGGAAGACCTTGGTCAAACTCAACGTAGCCAAGTGGGTACTAGTTACTCAACTAAAGCAAAAGGCGTGCGTTACATGGAGTTGGCTGAAGGCTACGTAACAAAACTCGCGCTAGACGAAAACAAAGAAGTGAGTGGTTACCAATATCTCAACCTCGGCAAGATGATGAAAGCCATCAACGAAGGCGTATCTGCTGCAGAAGCTGCAGACAAAGCAACGGGGACTTACGGTCGTTTTGACGAAACCGTAACTACCATCAACCCACGCCAACAATAATTGCCACCAAGAGGAAAGAGATTATGAACACTCCAATTACTGAATCTGTACGTCGCACATTAGACGAAATGCAACTTTCTTCTCTGGAAGAGGCTTACCAATACTGTATGGATCGTGGTATCGACCCTAAAGCGCTAGTGATGGACACTCAACCTATCGCGTTTGAAAGCGCTGCCGATGCCTATACACTGGGCACTGCTTTGGCGATTTTCCGCGGTGCAAAAACAGCAGAAGAAGCTGCAAACATCATCGGTGAAGGTCTTCAGGCGTGCACAAAACCAGGCAGCGTCGCAGAGCAACGCCAAGTGGGTATCGGTCACGGTGCATTGGCGGCTCGTCTATTGAATGAAGAAAGTGGCTGTTTCGCTTTCCTTGCGGGCCATGAGTCATTCGCAGCGGCAGAAGGCGCAATTAAAATCGCATTGAACGTGAACAAATCACGTAAAAATCCGTTGAAAGTTATCCTAAATGGTTTGGGTAAAGACGCCGCTTACCTAATCTCACGCATCAATGGTTTCACTTACGTACGCACTCAATACAACTACCAAACTGGTGAGTTAGTGGAAGTAGAACGTCGCCGTTTCTCCCAAGGTCCACGTGGTGAGATCCTTTGTTACGGTGCTGATGATGTGCGTGAAGGCGTAGCTATCATGTATAAAGAACAAGTGGATGTGAGCATCACAGGTAACTCAACCAACCCGACTCGCTTCCAACACCCTGTAGCAGGCATCTACAAAGCAGAACGTAACCGTGAAGGCATGCCTTACTTCTCTGTGGCATCAGGTGGTGGTACTGGTCGTACTCTACACCCAGATAATGTGGCGGCAGGTCCTGCATCCTACGGTATGACCGATACCATGGGTCGCATGCACGCCGATGCGCAATTCGCGGGTAGCTCTTCAGTACCAGCACACGTAGCGATGATGGGCTTCATCGGTATGGGCAACAATCCAATGGTAGGGGCAACGGTTGCACTTGCAGTAGAGGTCGGTGAGCTAAGCCTCTAAGTCGATTTATCGCTTTACTATCCAAAGCCAGTAAATCCCACAAACCCAGTGTAGGGGGAGTGACTTCGGTCCTCCCCTTATTTTTTTGCGATGCTCTCTTCTCCAACTTCATTGTGTCTCTGCCCAAAATCAGTCTGATAAGGCTTTTGCGACACATTTCTCATCAGACAAACATATCTATAAAAAGACAAAAGGTATCCATCTACGGACTTTCTCCATTTCCCCTCTTTAAACTCCCCAATACTCTCTTTATGATGACTGACAACTTAATTATTTCTTGTCAGTGAACAGACGAGACACAAGACTCAACACATGGAGATCAACTATGGCTTTCTTCTCTCTAGCCTTTGGTACGGCAACTAAAAACCGCGACGGCAAAATCATCGAAGCGTTTTTCCCAAACCCAGTTCTTAACCCAAGCGAAGCGCTTGTTAACGCACTAGCAGAAGTAGCAGGTTACGAGCAAGGCAACCAAGCTATCGAGATCTCTGCAGCACAAAGCGCAGAACTGGCAGCAGCATTTGAAGCAAACGGCGATGCGGCAAACGCATCTTTCGCAGCAAAAGCAGCAGAATCAGCACAACCACTTGTACTGGTTATTCTTGCAACTGACGAGCAGCCACAAAGCGTTGCTGAAGGTTTCCTAAAACTTCAACTTATCTCTAACCGCCTAGTTCAACCACACGGTACGGTACTAGACGGCATCTTCGGTCTACTACACAACATCGCATGGACTAACGAAGGTCCAATCGACCTACCTGAACTAGCAGAGCGTCAAATCGAAGCTCGCCTAGCGGGTCGTGCACTAAGCGTAGATTGCGTAGACAAGTTCCCTAAAATGGTGGACTACGTGGTACCAACTGGCGTTCGTATCGCTGACACTTCTCGTGTACGTCTTGGCGCACACGTTGGCGAAGGCACAACGGTAATGCATGAAGGCTTCATCAACTTCAACGCAGGTACAACTGGCGTGAGCATGGTTGAAGGTCGTATCTCTGCTGGCGTAGTGGTTGGTAACGGCTCTGACATCGGCGGCGGCGCATCTATCATGGGTACGCTATCTGGCGGCGGTAAAGTTGTGGTTTCTATCGGTGAAAACTCTCTACTAGGCGCGAACGCAGGTCTTGGCTTCCCAATGGGTGACCGTTGTACTATCGAATCAGGTCTATACGTAACTGCTGGTTCTAAAGTGCGCATGCTAGATTCTGCAGGCCAAGAGGTAGAAGTAGTGAAAGCACGTGATCTTGCTGGTGTTTCTGACCTACTGTTCCGTCGTAACTCTGTAACAGGTCAAATCGAGTGTCTTGCAAACAAGAGCGCGGTTGAACTGAACAGCGAACTGCATAAAAACAACTAATTCATTCGTGAATTAGCCCTACGAAAAATCCCCCAGCAGGAAACTGTTGGGGGATTTTTTATTAGCAGTCTTAACTAGCGCTTTATCGGGCGAATCCACATCGATAAATCAGGGCATTCGTACTGCAAGTGATCCATCAATTGTTTGGCTTCTGAGTAATGGAAATAAACATCACTGAACAAATAGTACGAACCATGAATGTGATGCTCATATAAAGGTACAGTTGCACACTGAGCAAATACCTTGTTCGGTGGCTTAACACCAGAGTAGAGCTGAACGACGTAAGCTTTAGAATTTGAGGTCGATGGTTGAGATGGCTTTGGCGGAGGCGCCGGTTTTGATTTCTTCTGGCCCGCTTTTTTCTCTAATAACGAACAGCTGGCAGCGTTGATATCAAAAGACATCACTTTCGATTTATCCGCAGCATCCAGAATATTGACGCGCTGAGCCTTCGCATCACCAAAACACTCTTTAGCCAAAGCGTAAGTCGCCAGTTCACTCAATACACAAGATGACGAATCGTAATAGATTTGCTGCACACCATTATTCAACTGCGCTTGCGGGGAGCATTTCACCATCTGACGAAACTCTGCCCCATCTAATATCCATAAATCGACCGCTTCTTGAATCGTGAGCTCTGCCTGTGCACCAGAAGCAAACCCAAAACAACTCAAAAGTAAGCACCAAGAGAAGTAAGGCTTGCTTATATTCGACGAAAACACTTACTCGTCCCCACCACCATCTTGATCAGACGATGCTGGCGCTTTTCGAGCATAGTTTGAGAACGTCTCAGGGCCATCTTTCTCTGCAGCCAATTTCTCGATTTTCTTATCCGTTTCGTAATTAACCAATGCATAGACAGACCAAATGGCCGCAGGCAACCAACCGATTAAAGTAATCTGCAATAGCAAACAGATCACGCCCGCCCAATAACGGCCAATAGTAAAAAATTGAAGCCAAGGAATTAGAATGGCAAGTACTAGTCTCATGTCATGTCCTATTAAGTCTTTTATTATTCATGATCGTATTGCGCACTGATGCTCGGCTTATCAACAAACGGATTGCCGTCGAGATCGCTTTGTTCAAAAGAAAAAAGCCGCCTAAGAATTTGGAGCTACGAACCGACATGTGAAGCAAGACTTAAGCGGCAAGCTGAAAGGGTAAACTAAGCCACTGGAACACAATCTTCTCCACAATGGCATTAGCAAAGGGCACCAATTTACAATACCGCTATATAGTAACCATGTCAGAGGGATGAATATTTAGCATCTATAAATCAAGAACAACGGGGATGCATACACAGCGGGAACAATGAAAGAGAAGTAAAGCGGTGTTTCTCGCGTTCTATACATATAAAAAATCCCCCAACAGGAGAGTCACTGTTGAGGGATAATGATTGCTCAATGAGAGCCTATTGTTACGACATGGCGTGTGACGTAATACTGAGCGTTTCAAACACTCTGTTTTTAGAACTTTACTTGTTCAAAAAGTTCACCGCTTTATCAGGGAAGTCAGTAAACAAACCATCCACTTTCACCTGATTGTAGAAGATATCCATCATGCCATCGAAGCTATCCGTGTACGCAGGAATACGCCCTGGATCCGCTCGGAAAGTATAAGGGTGTACTTGCAAGCCCGCGTCTTTTGCTGCTTTCATCAAAGGTTTGATGATGATGTTATCCTTGGTTGATTTGTCATCCACCAACATTGGCTTCCAAGGACCGATCCCTTCCGCATATTCCGCGACCTTCTTCATACCATTGGCTTCAAACATCCAGTCATAACTGTATGGTGTTGCCTTGTCGCCTTTGTACTCCATGGTCTCGTTCCAGTCGGTGTAAGCCATGAGCTGAACGAGCTTTAAATCTATGTCCATTGCAGGCATGAGCTCACTGTTGATGCGTTGAAGTTCATTTGCATCAAAACACTGAAGGTATACTTTGTCTTCTTGCGAATCGTAACCGTACTGTTTTAAAACGTTAAGCACCGCTTTTGAGATGTCTTTGCCTTCATGACGATGGAACCACGGCGCTTTGATTTCTGGGTAAATACCGATGTCATAACCCAGCGTTTTGTTTAAGCCTTGGATCAGCTCAATTTCTTCGGCAAAAGTAGGTACGGTGAAGTCCGATTTCCACATTGGGAATCGTGTCGGATAACCAGCAACCTTGTTCCCTTTCTCGTCGATGTTAAAGCCTTCAGTGACTCGCAATGATTTGATTTCTGCCAACGTGAAATCAATCGCGTAGTAACGGCCATCTTTACGAGCACGATCCGGGAATCGCTCAGCTACATCGGTCACGCGATCGAGGTAATGATCGTGCAATACGACGAGTTGATCGTCTTTGGTCATCACCACATCTTGCTCGATGTAATCTGGTTTCATCGCGTACGCTAACGCTTTTGCTTCTAAAGTATGTTCTGGTAGATAACCCGATGCGCCACGGTGCGCGATAACAAGCGGTTGTGCAATTGCTCCAGCTGAGATGCTCAGAGCGAGAACCGTCATGCAAACTGACGTTGTTTTCATTGTTCTTTCCTTAGCTTATTGAAGGGGCAGTATTCCACCGCCCCTTTAATGTTTTATGACGCCAATGCCTCTTTCTCACGCGCTTTTTGTTCATGGTGAGCGCGCTCGCCAAGAAATGCGTAAGTTAGACAAACGATAGACGTAATACATGAACCGATTAGGATGATAAAGCCGCCATCCCAGCCGAAGTGGTCTACCGTGTAGCCGAGAATCGCGTTTGCCGCTACCGCACCGCCCAAGTAACCAAATAAGCCAGTTAGTCCTGCAGCCGTACCCGCCGCTTTCTTAGGAGCAAGCTCTAGTGCATACAGACCAATCAACATTACCGGACCGTAAATCAAGAAGCCGATTGCAACCAGTGCCATCATATCGACTGCTGGGTTACCTGCTGGGTTGAACCAGTAAACAAGCACAGCTACGGTGACTAACGCCATAAATAGAATACCAGCAGGAGCACGACGACCTTTGAACAGTTTGTCTGAAATCCAACCACACAATAGCGTACCTGGGATACCCGCCCACTCGTATAGGAAGTAAGCCCAAGAAGATTTATCAACCGAGAAATCCTTCGCTTCTTTTAGGTATACCGGCGCCCAGTCCAACACACCGTAGCGGATCAGGTAAACAAACGCGTTCGCAATCGCGATTGACCACAACAACTTATTAGAAAAGACATACTTGAAGAAAATTTCCTTCGCCGTCATTTCTTTTTCGTGTGACTTGTCGTAATCGTCAGGGTAATCGTCTTTGTACTCTTCAATTGGCGGAAGACCACAAGACTGCGGTGTATCTCTTACGGTGAACCAAATAAAGACAGCAACGAGCGTGGCAAAAAATGCAGGAACATAGAAAGCGGTGCGCCAATCGTCGTTAAATGCCCAAAGACCAAGAATAAATAGTGGACCAATCAAACCACCACCTACGTTATGCGCCACGTTCCAAACCGATACGATCTCGCCACGTTCTTTGCGCGACCACCAGTGAACCATGGTTCGGCCACAGGCAGGCCACCCCATACCTTGGAACCAACCGTTTAGGAACAATAGAATAAACATCGCGGTAATGCTGCCCGTAGCCCAAGGCATAAAGCCGAAGCAAAACATCACAAGTGCAGACATTAATAGACCGCCACTTAAGAAGTAACGAGGGTTAGAGCGGTCAGAAACACTGCCCATTAAGAATTTTGATAAACCGTAGGCAATAGAAACGGCAGCTAAAGCAACACCTAGGTCACCACGGCTAAAACCTTGTTCAATAAGGTAAGGCATCGCCAAGCTAAAGTTTTTACGAACTAGGTAGTAGCCGGCATAGCCGACAAAGATGCCGATGAAGAGTTGCCAACGTAAGCGGGAATAAGTGCTGTCGATCTTATCGGACGATAAGCGATCGATGTGCGCCTTAGGTTTGAATATTCCAAACATAGGAACCTCATTAATATTGTGAGCGATGGTAGGGAGTATTAAATCGCGAACGAGCAAAAAGGAGTTTCGTTCAAAAGTGAGTGCATTCTATGAGATTCGATTTTTATTTCTGTGACAAATGTTGCATAAGAATTAAATTTCAGTAAATACAGAAAATTAGAGGCTTTTAGTTAGACTGTGCTTCCACTTTCCCCAGATTTCGTTACTGTTCACATACAACATAAAATGCGCAAACGAACAAAACCATCGCAATATTAAGCGAATCAAGCGCTCAAATGACCACAGATTCAAGACAAAAATTTATGTTTGAGCAACTTAGGCGCTCTAAAGTGGGTTCTACCACCCCAAATCAGTCACGTTGCAACAATGTCATTGTGTTAACAATTGAATGCGACAACGACGCCCCTCTTTTAGCGCTCGTGAACAATCACTTTCAAAACAAAACAGGACACGACATCAGCAGATCAGCGTCTTATTTCACTCCTACTTCGGGCTGATAAGAACCTACCGAATGAATATCAGCAATCCCTTATCCTTATTAGTGTTAGCTAGCTCTTTAGGGTTAGTTTTCGACCAATATTCTGAGCAATTTACCACCATTCACGAAGCAGCTTCACAAAACTCCTCTTACCAGTTTGTGCATTGATTTTCACATCGGTAGTTTTAGGCCGACAAATCGAAGTTGAAGCTTCTGAATCGTTTTGTCGAGTTTCCTTTTTGAGCAAAAGATGCGTCAATTAACAAAAACGAAGAGTTTGATTAACAAATTTATGCTCAAACGCTCATTCTTAACGCTCGTTTGTTTTCGAAAACGTTTATATATGCACAATAGAACCGTGCTAGATAAGCATAAATATTAAAGGACTCTTAACATGACAACGAACAAACACCCCTCACTGCTCGGAGAATGTTTGGCCGAGTTTATCGGTACAGGATTACTTATCTTTTTTGGCGTAGGCTGTGTTGCTGCACTTGTGTTGACCGGAGCTCAATTTGGTCAATGGGAAATCAGTATTGTATGGGGCTTTGGCGTCGCCATCGCTATTTACTGTACTGCGGGCGTATCCGGTGCACACATCAACCCTGCCGTAACTATCGCGCTGGCGATGTTCCATGGATTTGATAAGGCAAAAGTAGTGCCTTATATCATTGCGCAAATGCTCGGTGCATTTTGCTCTGCCGCTTTGGTTTACAGCTTGTACAGTAACCTGTTTACGGATTACGAAATCGCACACAACTTCGTTCGTAGCAGCCAAGATGCATTAGCGACGGCAGGCATTTTCTCGACTTACCCACATGCTTCTCTCTCTTTCTTTGGCGCTTTTGCTGTGGAATTCGTGATTACTGCAGTGCTAATGTTTGCCATTCTTGCTCTTGGTGACGAGAACAACGGCGCACCTCGCGGCGCGATGAACCCATTACTTATCGGTATCCTCATTGCGGTTATCGGTGGTTCTTTAGGCCCACTGACTGGCTTTGCGATGAACCCTGCTCGTGACTTCGGCCCTAAACTGTTTGCTTACTTTGCAGGCTGGGATTACGCACTGACTGGTGCTCGTGAGATCCCATACTTTATTGTTCCAATTCTTGCTCCTATCGCAGGTGCTTGCTTCGGTGGTTGGTTGTACCCGAAAGCGATTGCTGCATATCTGCCACAACAAGGTCATGGCTGTACTATCCCTAATCAGTGCGAGACCGAAGAAGAAACAGAACAAGCTCAAGCTTAAAACCAACTCATTCGAACATTTACTAAAATATAAATAACGAAACAAAAGGATTCTTACCATGACTGAGCAAAAATACATTGTTGCCCTAGACCAAGGCACGACAAGCTCTCGTGCTGTCATTCTGGATCATGACGCGAATATCGTAAGCGTCGCTCAGCGAGAATTTACTCAGATTTATCCAGAGGCTGGTTGGGTTGAACATGACCCAATGGAAATCTGGGCAACTCAAAGCTCTACTTTGGTTGAAGCACTTGCAAAAACCGGTATCCGTAGCGACCAACTTGTTGGTATCGGTATTACCAACCAACGTGAAACCACAATTGTATGGAACAAGGAAACAGGCAAGCCGGTTTACAACGCGATCGTGTGGCAATGTCGCCGTACTGCCGATATTTGTGAAGAATTAAAAGCGCGCGGACTAGAAGATTACGTTCGCGACAATACAGGTCTGGTTCTAGACCCTTACTTCTCAGGTACAAAAGTGAAGTGGATTCTAGATAACGTTGAAGGCGCACGCGAAGATGCTGAAGCAGGCAAACTGCTGTTCGGTACTGTTGACACTTGGCTGGTTTGGAAGATGACTCAAGGCCGCGTTCACGTAACAGATTACACTAACGCATCTCGTACCATGCTGTTCAACATCAATGACCTATGCTGGGATCAGAAAATGCTGGATGAGATGGGCATTCCAGCGTCGATGATGCCTGAAGTCAAACGCTCATCAGAAATCTACGGCCAAACCAACATTGGTGGTAAAGGCGGTACTCGTATTCCAATCGCGGGTATTGCAGGTGACCAACAAGCCGCGCTTTACGGTCAGATGTGTGTAGAAGCTGGTCAAGCGAAGAACACCTACGGCACAGGTTGTTTCTTGTTGATGAATACGGGTCAAGAGAAGGTAACATCGAAAAATGGTCTGTTGACCACGCTAGCATGCGGTCCAAAAGGTGAGCCAGCTTACGCCCTTGAGGGTGCGGTATTCATGGGTGGCGCTTCAATTCAATGGCTACGTGATGAAATGAAGATTCTGGCTGGCGCTGAAGATTCAGAATACTTTGCGACCAAAGTGGATACTTCAAATGGTGTTTACGTGGTTCCTGCGTTTACTGGCCTTGGCGCACCATATTGGGATGCTTACGCTCGCGGTACGATTGTCGGTCTAACTCGTGGCGTAAACTCTAACCACATTATCCGTGCAACTTTGGAAGGCATCGCTTACCAAACTCGTGATGTGCTAGATGCAATGCAAGCAGACTCGGGCATCAAACTCGCGAACCTTCGCGTAGATGGCGGCGCAGTGGCGAACAACTTCCTGATGCAGTTCCAATCTGATGTTCTTAATACCGAAGTTCACCGTCCTCAAGTGACCGAAGTGACCGCTTTGGGTGCAGCCTACCTAGCTGGTCTAGCGGTTGGTTTCTGGGATAGCATTGATGAACTGCAAGACAAAGCAGTGCTCGATCGCACATTCGAACCACACGATGATGAAGAAAAACGTAACCGTCGTTACAAAGGTTGGAAGCGCGCAGTTAAGTGTGCTCAAACCTGGTCTGAGCTTCACGACGAAGACGATTAATTTCTGATAAACGATTAGTTTCCCCCTGATTAATCGTAAAGAGCGCCGAGTTGGCGCTCTTTTTTTGCGTTCGATCGCCGATTCCACACTCCCACAGCTTCTCACAATGCGCTAATTCGAGCACAATAGAGCAAGTTTCTATTTTCGATTTTGAAGCATTGGCGATTACCAGTGCACAAGGGAGTGCTAAGTGAAGCAAATACCAAGACACCAACAGATTGTTGAGTTGGTGAAAAAACAAGGCTATGTCAGCACGGATGAGCTGGTAGAAAAATTTAATGTTAGTCCTCAAACTATTCGCCGCGACCTAAATGACCTCGCAGATGAAAACAAAATTCGTCGCTACCACGGTGGTGCGACCATTCCTCTCAGTTCAGAGAACACCTCATACAACACGCGTAAAGCGCTTAACTTCAATGAAAAAGATGTCATTGCGGAAGAACTCGTAAAACACATTCCAGATGGCGCAACCTTGTTTATTGATATTGGTACCACCCCAGAAGCCGTCGCTCGAGCGCTCAATAAAAACCACAAACAGCTTCGTGTGGTGACCAACAACATTAATGTTGCCACCATTCTTTTACCGAACCCGGAAATCAAAGTGATTTTGGCGGGCGGTGAAGTTCGCAACCGAGATGGCGGCATTGTCGGTGAAGCGACACTCGATTTCGTCAAACAATTCCGCCTCGACTTCGGTATTTTAGGCATCAGTGGTATCGATTTTGATGGCTCACTACTGGACTTTGATTACCACGAAGTTCGCGTTAAACAGGCGATTATCGATAACAGCCGCAGCGTTTTCCTTGCGGTTGACCATTCGAAGTTTGGTCGTAATGCGATGGTGAAACTGGGCAATATCGCGCAATTGAACATGGTATTTACCAACAAACAACCACCAGAAGAGATTCTCGCTATTCTAAAAGAAGCAGCCGTTCCGCTCGAAGTGGTTGATACACAAATGGAAAGAACCATAACCGAATAGCGTTTACACGCACTATTTACGCGCATAAATGACCTCTGTCTTAATTAGGCAGAGGTTTTTTTGTGCCCAAATCACACAAAACGCTCATAAACGAAAATAAATAATGACCAAAAACGAAACCTAAGCTACGATAAACTCATGTTCTGAAATGCTCGTTCGCTCACCAAGAGGTCAAATTTATGAGTATCCAACAAAATGCTTCCACGACGAATTCATCCCCTACTCTAGACATGATCGTGATCGGCGGCGGCATTAACGGGGCTGGTATTGCTGCAGATGCTGCTGGCCGTGGTTTAAGCGTCGGTTTGTATGAAGCTAACGACTTCGCATCGGCAACCTCTTCTGCAAGTTCAAAACTGATCCACGGCGGATTACGTTACCTTGAACACTATGAGTTTCGTTTGGTTTCGGAAGCGCTCGCTGAGCGTGAAGTGATCTTACGCAAAGCGCCTCATGTGGCTCTGCCAATGCGCTTCCGTTTACCTCATCGTCCATTTTTACGCCCAGCTTGGATGATCCGCTGTGGCTTGTTCCTTTACGATAACTTGGGTAAACGAACCACACTTCCTGGCAGCAAAACCGTCAACCTAGCAAAATCAGGTCTATTAAAACCTGAAATGAAAACCGGTTTCGAATACTCAGATTGTTGGGTAGATGACGCACGCTTGGTGTTGTTGAACGTTCTAGCGGCTAAAGAGAATAACGCAGAAGTTCGCAACTACTGCCGCGTAGAAAAAGCACACAGTGAAGGTGGCATCTGGCATGTCACTATTCATGACGTCACCACAGACCAGCGCTTCGAACGCAAAGCGAAAGCTCTGGTTAACGCTGCTGGTCCATGGGTGAAACAGTTCTTTGATGAAGGATTAGAGCAAGCCTCCCCTCGCAACATTCGTTTGATCAAAGGCTCGCACATCGTTGTTCCTCGTATCCACAACGAGCCGCAAGCCTACATCCTACAAAACAAAGATAACCGCATCGTATTTATGATCCCTTACTTAGATAAGTTCTCGATCATTGGTACAACAGATGTGGAATACAAAGGCGATCCGCGTGAAGTCGCGATTTCCGAAGATGAAGTCGATTACTTGATCGATATCGTTAACCAACACTTTGTCCACCAGCTAAGCCGCGAGGACGTGGTGTGGACATACAGTGGTGTACGTCCGTTGTGTGATGATGAGTCTGACTCACCGCAAGCGATCACACGTGACTACACACTAGAACTGGACGCTGAATACGACCACGCACCTTTACTTTCAGTGTTCGGTGGCAAGCTCACGACTTACCGTAAGCTTGGTGAAGCAGCAATGAAGAAACTTGCACCTTACCTACCAGAAATGGGTAAAGACTGGACGGCAAACCAAACCCTTCCTGGCGGTAACTTCAGTTGCAGCCGCGAGCAATTGGCGAAGATGATTCATGCGAAATACTCATGGGCATCAGAAGCGATGCTGCTGCGCTACGTGACTCAGTTTGGTACACAAACTTGGGATCTGATGGAAGGCACTAACAGCGTAGAAGATCTTGGTCACTGCTTCTCAGAGCAAGCAAGTGGCGTATATCAACGCGAAATTGATTACTTGATGAATCACGAAATGGCGCTAACCGATGAAGACATCTTATGGCGTCGTACAAAACTTGGTTTATACATGAACGAAGAGGAGAAAATCGCACTGGCAGAATATCTAAAAGAGAAGCTGCAACAAAAAGTCGTTAGCCTCTCACAAGTAAGTTAAATTGGACTCTCCTAATACAAAGCCTGCACCCCGCAGGCTTTTTCTTTTTCCGGTGAACACTCAGCATCAAACGCTTCTATCGAAAGAACAAAAAGTTTTAATTTCAGGCGATTAGCACTCTTACTTATTATTTTCTTCAGTCGGCAATTGCCCTCACCTCTAATTAAATCGGTATCCGATGAAGAAATCGCTAATCCTGAGCTTACTCCTTCTCGGTGGTTGTTCTGTAGCTCCCGAAGAAACACCACCATGCGCATGTGATGACTACGTTCCTCCCTACGTAAAACCGCCAAGCGCATCGAACGAAGAGAACATCAAACAGTTACTGGCTTACATTGCTCAAAAAGCCAAAGATCGCTGGGGTGAAGATGAGTTCGTTGAAGCAGGCAAACACCGTTACGTGAAGTACCTTGATGGTTACAACACCCGAGCACATATCGACTTCGAAACGGGTAAGATCTATGTTTCGACGATTTCCCAATATCAGCCAACCGAGAAGCTACAAAAAGCCATCGTACAGACACTACTCATGCCTGCTGATCCAGCACATGCGGAGTTGTTTAGTGACAAGGAAGCGGTATTACGTGGTAAGCCTTTTTTATTGGGGCAAGTTCTCGATCACGATGGAAAACCGATTGAATGGGAATGGCGCGCCAATCGCTACGCGGACTACCTGCTCGACAATAAACTGCAGAAGAAAGCCATCAAACGCGGCAGTGCTTATTATGTCGAAATCAACATGGTGAAAGATCACCTAGAGCAGCGAGAATACCAGTATGCAGGCTTGGTACGTGATGCAGCTAAACGATATGGCTTGTCTGAAGATCTAATTTTCGCCGTGATCAAAACCGAAAGCAGCTTTAACCCTTATGCGGTCTCTCATGCTGGGGCTTACGGCTTAATGCAGGTGATCCCAAAAACCGCCGGTGCTGATGTATTTAATTTGGTGAAAAACAAACCGGGTATTCCAACTAAAGAGTACTTGTTCGATCCTGCCAATAACATTGATACCGGAGCTGCGTATTTCTATATTTTGAAGAATCGCTACCTACGAGATGTAAAACATCCTACTTCGAAACACTTTAGTATGATTTCAGCTTATAACGGCGGCACAGGCGGCGTGCTTTCTACCTTCGATAGTGACCGAAAACGCGCGATGAATGAGCTTAACAGCCTTAACCCGACTCAGGTTTATGATGCGTTAACCACTCAACACCCAAAAGGGGAAGCAAGACGCTACCTACAGAAAGTGCTGTATTTCCAAAAAGACTTCAGCGAAGGGAATATCTAATTTTACCTAGCCACAAAACGAAAAACGCCGCTTAGTTCTACGGAGGTATAGAACTAAGCGGCCATGTAATTACACGAAAAGACACCTATGGGTCTAAAACGTCAATTGGCTAGTTAATCACTCATGTGCATACGAGCAATAACACCTACAGAGTAGCGGAGTCCGCCTCTTCTAGCACGCTCAAATCCCACTCTAGAATTCAACGTTTTTCACATTCTTAACAATTACCTTACTAATTGTGGGTCATTTGCGGAAGCAAGCTCAAATAAAAAGGGCTCATACCGTTGGTTGAGCCCTTCTTTTATCAAATCTTAACTCTGACTATCCGGGATGACCATCCACTCTTGGTTTCATCAGCATCATTCCGAATCGCCATACGAACATACCGAAAGCCAGAATCCATAATGCTGCACTGACATCAATCCAAAGTAGCATGTGTGAAGGGTCAAAAATCACGCCTAAGCTTCTTGCTAACGCCGCACCAATCACGGCGGCAAAAGCGATGCTCATTGTAAATCATGCGACCTGTGTGCCCCATAGTCACTCGAGCAATCATCGCTAAGATCAATCCACCTAATGCGCCGATAGCAAACAGGTGAATTAAGTTGTGGTTCGCAAACGCATTATCCCAACTGCCACGTAGAATCAGACTCAAAGGCAGACACAAATAAGCCGCATGTAACGACCACACCAACGGCTCGCTAAGTGTCAGCCAAGGCTTCCAGCGCAGGAATCGAACCAACTGCGCCACTCCGGCAAACAACATAAGTGGCTGACCAAGTTCCGCAAACGTCACAGGGAAGAAGCTCAACACGAACAACATGACCAAAGGTAGGTTTGCTAGCCAATCCAACCACAGTAGCGGCTGAGCCTTTTCGAAGTTAAAGCGACGAGCGGTGAAAAATGGAATCACTCGTCCGCCCATCACAGAAAGCAGCAGAGTGAACCACCAAAGCATCGCTTGCCATACCGCAGACGATGTAAATGGAGGCATACCTTTCACCGTTGCGTAGCTGGCAAAGTTAGCAAAGATGGCAAGCAAGAATAACGGCACAAAGAATAGATTACGCCAACCTTTAGCGCGGTAAACACGAATGCCCACTTCGTACGCCACAAACAGCAAAAACAGCGCTTCAATGCTGCTGGTTAACCAAAGTGGTGCTGGTGTCCAAAGCAGTATTCTCGGTGCAAGCCACAATGTAAATATCGCTAACAAGGTATAGTGTTTCGTGCCGTTAATGCCTGTCCAGTTTTGCACTGCAGTCAGCACAAAGCCCACTACTATTGCCATCGAAAAACCAAATAACATTTCATGAACGTGCCACCACAACGCTGGAACACTCAATGTACTTGGCTGTCCGGTTTGGAACATCCATACCCATACCGCAATTGCGACAACAGCATAAATAGAGCCAAACAGGAAAAACGGTCTAAACCCTAATCGCAGCCATGCAGGGATTTTCTCTTCCACTTTTTTATCGGTGATATTCAGCATTGTGATGCCCTTAAGTACCCATTTGATACCGTTCAAAAATTCTACGCGTTCGATATTAACACAAACATGCATAAAAAATACATGTTATAAAATCAAACTATCCTTTCGAGGTAAAACCTGTGCCTCACGCGTTGCTTGGTTGGTAGTGTTTAGGTATAACGGATAACAGTGATTTCGTCGAAGTAAGGGAAGCAATCGAGATGTATATATTTGGCTACGGCAGTTTAATCAATGCCGCCTCGCGCAAGTTAACGGGTCAAACGGGAGAAACCATCCCTGTCATCGCTCATGGGCTGGTGCGCTATTGGGGCAAAGTTGACGACAGCTATATCTTGTCACCCTTGGTCGTGAATGAAGGCGAAGGGCAAGTCAATGGCGTACTGCTTGAAGTCGACGATCAAGCGCTAGCGGAGTTTGACCGACGCGAACGTGGCTACCATCGCATTCAAATCCGTCCTGATCAGATTGAAACAGAAACCACTTTTAACTCTGAGCACAGCATTTGGGTTTATGTGAAAAACGATCCGCTACCACCCTGCTCGCTCAGTCCCATCATGCAAAGCTATGTTGATACGGTGCTCGCTGGATGCTTGGAAGTCTCCCACGCCTTTGCTGAGCATTTCGTTCGCCATACCGTTGGTTGGCATCATGCCAAAGAAAACGACCGCCACCAGCCAAAATACGGTAACTTAGCGGGCGTACAAGATCATCATTATGAGTTGATTGATAACCTAATTGCTCAACACTCTTAAGAACAGAATAAAAAACAGCGCTCTATCAGCGCTGTTTTTTATTTGAGCAAGCTTAAGGGTACTAAACGATTCTCACACCAGCAGGCATCGCGCGCTCAGGCGTTAGCAGAACACTTTCTGATTCATCATCGGTTTCGGCACACAGCAACATGCACTCAGAGGTTTCGCCACGCATCTTAGCTTTCGCAAGATTACACAGCACCACCACTTGTTTCCCCATCAACTCTTCTTCTGTGTAGTAAGGCACCAAGCTGGTGACGGTTTGCAGTGTTTTCTCACCGATGTCGATCTGCACGATGTAAAGCTTATCTGCGTTTTCGTGACGCGCCACTTCGATGATTTTTCCGGTGCGAATTTCTAGCTTTGCGAAGTCTGAGTAAGCGATCGTTTCCATTGATTAAAACCCCAAGTAAAATTTTACTAAAACAAACTCTACATTATCAGTTAGTACTTTAAATACAAGAGGTGAAGATCGCATTTTGATGAGCAAAGATCGTGCTGTTTACAATCGTCCTTTACCAAATCTCACTCAACTTCGGCCAACCCCACGCCGTGATCTCTACACCTTTGAATATGTCTTGAAAGCTAAGTGTTTGTCGGTGGTGAAGCATCGGACTAACCACACCTTCATAGATCAGCACAGAGCCAAGTTGCTCTAACTGGGTGAGGTAATCTTCCGGAGCGCTAAACTGTCGAATTTGGTTGATCTCAGCCACCAGCCAGTCGCTGACGTCAGATCCGATCGTGGCGTGCAAAACAGGATCGCTGAGGAAAAACAGTAAAGCCGAGACTTGTCGGTTGTCATCCAAGTTAAAGCTGCTTAAGACAACCTCTTCACTAAAGCCCTCTCCAGACGCTTTTTCAATGAATGCTTCAAACGAATAAACGTTTACTTCAACCTTGATGCCATGCTCCATCAAGATTTGCTCAGCGGCTCTCGCACTACGTTGAATACCAAGATGGGAATAACAGGCGATTCGGATTGAACTCGGTAGCGCTACTTCATCGCTTCTCAGGTATTTGACGTTGTGCCAGAAGGGGAAAAAGTTATGTGCGATCTCAGCTCCGAAGGTGGTTTCGTTGCGTTCCAACTGCTGCCAAATGTTCTCACCACTCAAGGCATCACTCAGCCAACGTCGCTGAGCGTGTGATAAGTTAGGATGATTGTGATTGAAGATCATAAACAAACACCCTTCTTCCACGCGATCTTTCGATGCTGTGTGTTTGGCATCGATGATGCGCTCATCCACTTCTTCATCTGGAGAGTTGGTGATGACCTTTTTCGAATACTGCTCTGTCTTAGGTAAATCGTGGGGGTAATCGGAAGCCTTTGCACCTTCCTTCTTGTCACTGTTTAACGACCAGATGGTAACTTTATCAGTGAGTGAGCGAAATCCGTGGAAGCGCTCATTCGCCAACAAGGTAAGCTTGTTGTTCGTGTGCGATTCCAGAGAGAAAATGCCACAGCCGATGCTATCGGAAGATAGGTTATTGAGTTGCTCAACAGGTTGTAAGGAGTATTTCAGATCACTTAATAATGCAGCGAAGCCTTTGTCTGGTCGAGTAAGTTGCACGGAAAATCGATAAGGCGACTCAACAGAAACCGCTTCAAGGTGATCGAGTTCATTTTGATAATATGTAAGCTGCTGCCAATGATTTAGTAGCTTCACCATCAACTCTGCATCCACTTTACCGCCATGATGAAAGCAAACGGAAGGACGAAGATAAAACGTCCAAGTTCGCCACTCTTCATCGGCTTGCCAATGATGCGCAATGTTTCCGACTAACTCGCCTTCAGGTGTCATGGAAACCAAGCAAGCGTGAATTTGACGAATTAAGAAACGTTCGCTGTTTCGTTGCGGTCTGATTGGATTGAGCGTAGCAAAAGAGCGGTTATAGGTGAGTTGTACACTGACTTTGCCTTCTGTCACTTGGGCGCCGGAAGTTTGCTTTAGCTGTTGCTCAAACACGACTTGGTCGAAGTCAAGAAACTCAAGTGCTCGGTCGTATTTGCTCTCTTTGATCCATTCAAGAGCGATAGAGCGCTTCACCTCTGTACGATCGATGTTACGAATTAAGGTCGAACGTTGGTTACGCCCCACTCTGGGTATCCAAGCGATCCAGTTGAGCGCATTCATCTGCTTGAGAATAGCTCGGGCATGCCTTGGGCTGGTGAACATCTTGTCTGCAATCTCGGCAAGCGTCACCGCGTATTCCTCTCGCATCTCAAAACTCTCTACACGTTCGTAATAGCGGAAAAGATTAATACTCTCCAAAACAGGCACTCCAAAACTAAAATTCTGTTCCTTATATTAGCGTTTAATGTCTTCATTCAAGTAAAAAGGTCTAAAAACTTAGTTATCAGGAACAAGAAAAACAAAATTCACTCTGTTTTTTCATGCCTTATTTTTACCCAAAATACACTTAGATTCTGACGCAGTCCTATGGTTGAGCGATCGAGACAGTGCCCTTCAATTGGTTAAGGCCCTCTATTTTAGCTCAGCACACCACTTATAAAGCTTTAGCGATAGCAACCAGTTTTTATGTTTATGCTCCAACCCCCGCAAACCATAATCACGATGCTATCGCTAATCTCCCCGCTTCCCACAGTTTATTCATGACTGCGCCACTCAAGATTTTTATCTAACAAGTTGGAGTATTTTTATGTTTGCTAACTTTTTTGCCAACCTTTCTAAGGTCGGTAAGGCGCTCATGTTGCCTATAGCCTCAATGCCCGCGGCGGGGATCCTTTTGGGTATTGGCTCGGCGCAATTTGGGGTCATTCCACCCGTAGTTTCTGAATTGATGGCAGAAGCGGGTGGTGCGGTCTTCGGTAACCTGCCGCTTATCTTTGCGCTTGGCGTTGCTATCTCATTTACCAACAATGATGGTGTTGGTGCGGTTGCGGCAGGTATTGGGTATTACGTATTAGTCGCGACGCTAAAAGTCATGGCTGGCGTGCTGGGCGTGGACCATATCGACACAGGTGTGCTCGGCGGCATCATCTCCGGTGCAGTTGGTGCGTATATGTTTAACCGCTTCTACACCATTAAGATGCCAGCTTACTTGGCCTTCTTCGCGGGTAAACGATTTGTCCCGATCGTGACGTCATTTTCTATGCTGTTTTTGGGCATTGCGATTGCCTTTATTTGGCAGCCAATTGGCTCTGGCATTGATTGGTTCGGCACATGGGCAACCGAGCAAAACCCATTGGTCGCATTCTGGGCTTACGGCACCGCAGAGCGTGCTCTGATCCCATTTGGTCTGCACCATGTGATTAACGTGATTATTCAGCTTCAAGCTGGTGAGTTTGTGAACGCTGCTGGTCAAGTATTCCACGGAGAGATCCCTCGCTTCTTCGCAGGCGACCCAAATGCGGGCAACCTAGCAGGTGGTTACCTATTCAAGATGTTTGGTCTTCCTGCGGCGGCAATTGCGATTGGCCGTGCAGCAAAACCAGAGAACCGCACCAAAGTTATGGGCATCATGATCTCAGCTGCACTAACATCGTTCCTAACTGGTATCACTGAGCCTATCGAGTTTGCGTTCTTGTTCATCTCGCCTGTGCTTTACGTGATTCACGCGATCATTGCGGGTCTGGCTTACCCACTGTGTATCATGCTGGGCGTAAAACATGGCTACAGCTTTAGTGCTGGCCTTATCGACTACGTGACCTTCTTTGGTATTTCGACCAAAGGCTGGATGATCATCCCACTAGGTTTGGCATACGCAGCGCTGTACTACGTTGTGTTCACTTGGTTCATTAAAACGTTCGATCTGAAAACACCAGGCCGCGAAGATCAAGACAGCAGCAAAGCCGTCAATGACACCAGTTCAGAGTTTGCCAGTGAGTTGGTTAGCGCGTTTGGCGGCAAACAAAATATCTTAAGCACCGATGCTTGTATCACTCGGTTGCGAATCCAAGTCGCAGAGCAAGACAAAGTCGACGAAGCGAAATTGAAAGCACTTGGTGCAGCGGGTGTGGTGCGAGTCGGTACAGGCGTACAAGCTATCTTTGGCGGCAACAGCGATGTGTACAAAACTCAAATGGTTGACTGGATGAACAACAACTAGCTTTCTGAGCGCCATTTTCTGTGGTCTGTAAAGAGAAACGACAAATCGCGGTCACATCAATGACCGCGATTTTTTGTTTTCATGCGACTAAACAGCGCCCTACCTAAGATAACGTTTACACATCACATATATTCAATAAATTCATAGAGTAAGACCAAATTCATCTCAATATAAAAATGGTGTTGATTGCACTTATTACACAATGGGTGTTTAATACCCCAATTAACGTTTTTTAGCCCACGAAAGGTCCCTCATGGCAACAATCAAGGATGTCGCGAAAGAAGCCGGTGTATCGGTCGCGACCGTCTCTCGCGTGATCAATAAATCACCGAAAGCGAGCCAATCTTCTATCGACGCAGTGACGCAAGCAATGAGCAAACTGGGCTACCGTCCAAACGCAGCAGCGCGTGCACTCGTCAGCCAAAGTACCAATACCATGGGCGTGCTTGTGGGTGATGTCTCAGATCCGTTCTTCGGCACACTGGTGAAATCGGTAGATAACGTGGCGCGTGAAAACGGCAAACACATTCTGATTGGTAATGGCTACCACAACCCAGAAGACGAACGCCAAGCGCTAGAACTTCTGATCAACAGCCGTTGTGAGGCGATTGTGATTCACTCCAAAGGTTTATCAGACGAAGAACTGATCGGCTACGCCAAAGAAGTCAAAGGCATGGTGTTGATCAACCGCCATATCCCAGAATTGGCAGAGCGTTGTATCTCTCTTGATAACCGCAAGGGCGCGTACTTAGCGACGGAATATTTGATTCGTCATGGTCACACCAAGATCGCTTGTATCGCCTCATCCCATGACATCGAAGATACCGACGAGCGTTTACAAGGTTACCAAGCAGCACTGAAAGATCACGATATCGAGCTATCAAAAAGCTATGTCGAATATGGCGAGCCAAACAGTGACGGTGGCGAAACAGCCATGACCAACCTGCTGACCAAATCACTCGCAATCACTGGCGTGGTGGCGTACAACGACTACATGGCAGCAGGTGCGCTGGCAGCGTTAGACCAAAATGGTATCGACGTACCAGAAAAAGTGTCCATGGTTGGCTTCGACGATGGCTTAATTGCTCGCTTCGTCAATCCAAGTTTGACCACGATTCGTTACCCAATCGAAATGATGGCAGAGCGTGCCGCGCGTTTGGCATTAGCGTTATCACGTGATGAGCAAGTGGAAGATGACACCATCATCTTTAGCCCGACTTTAGTGCGCCGTAACTCGGTGGATCGTCTTTAAGATATCGCGCTAGTCAGTGCCAAGAAAGGTTACAAAGTAAAAGCTCTGCCACCGAAGTGACAGAGCTTTTTCTTTTTGGGGTGTTTGTAGAGAGCGTTATTTTGCCAACTTTTGATGAGCTTTTGACCTACCGTGAGCAAAAAGCCTACGGTAACCCAAAAGCTCGAAAATGCTCAGTTTACCTAGAAAGCAAACTGATAAGTGGTGCAGAAGCGGTACTCTTGTTCAGGCTCAAGAATACAGCTTGGCTGCGCCCACTCAGCATGGTTTGGCGAATCTGGTAAAAACTGCGTTTCTAACGCCAGACCCGCGTAATCGTTATATTCACCACCACGGCGATTTGGTGCGCCAGCTAGCCAGTTGCCCGTGTACAATTGCATCGCAGGCTTATTGGTAACCACTGACAGGTGCACTTTTTCATCTGGAGAAACCACCAACGCAACTGGTTTTGAGACATCACGGTGGTCATCGAATAGGTAGCTATGGTCATACCCTTTGGCGGCAATCTGCTGATCATCTTGCAAGAAGTGCTCTGAAACTGGTTTTTCACTTCTAAAGTCAAATCCAGTTCCTTTCACATCTTGCAATTCACCAAGCGGAATACCGACCTCAGAGGTTGGTAAGTATTGGCTTGCAACGATGGTTAAGCGATGCGAACGACAATCTAAGTCCGCTTCTGCCCCCAACAAATTAAAGTAGGCATGGTTGGTCAAGTTTATCGGTGTCGCTTTATCTGTCTTAGCAAAGTACGCAATGCTCACTTG
The DNA here is from genome assembly GCF_001557945.1 of Vibrio sp. CUB2. NCBI lineage: Bacteria > Pseudomonadati > Pseudomonadota > Gammaproteobacteria > Vibrionales > Vibrionaceae > Vibrio > Vibrio sp. CUB2. The sequence goes on from NZ_LNRB01000007.1 coordinate 173,393, forward strand.
GTTATCATCAGTCAGCGTATACGTCACTTGCACTTCTAGATTGCCCGGAAAGCCTTGGTCGCCATCTTCAGACAACAAAGAGAACGTCACTTGCTGATTCGAGTGAGACTCAATCTTCCACCGACGTTTATCGAAACCTTCTTCACCACCATGCAGACAGTTACCCGCTTGGTTAGTAGACACTTGAAATACTTCGCCATTCACTTCAAAAAGACCATTGGCGATGCGGTTTGCGTAGCGACCAACAGTGACACCCATGTAACACTGTTGCTGCATGAAACTCCCCATCGTCCCCACTCCGAGAAGCACTTCACGCAACTCCCCATTCGCCAAAGGTAAACGACAACTCAGCCATGTCGCGCCAATATCCATAAAGGTAACGCTCATGCCTGTGTTATTTTTCAGTTCGACCACGTTGGCAGGCGCACCATCAAAGGCGGCCTGCTGTGTCATCGTGATAGTTAATGGCTCAGTCATCTCTCGCTCCTACTGCGTCTTAAAGCACTTTGAACTTAAAGCAATTTTGCACTTAAAGTACTTCGACTAAACCAGCGCCGTTTTTCGCTTGGCACACGTAGATGGATTCTTTTAGACCCGTTGCTGCTTGGTACTTCGCTTCTACCGTTGCTTTCACTTCGTCAACCAATGCTGGCGGTACAATTGCAACGATACAACCACCAAAACCACCGCCCGTCATGCGCACGCCACCTTGCTCACCAATCACTTCTTTCACCATCTCAACTAACGTATCGATTTCTTTAACTGTGATTTCGAAATCATCACGCATAGAAGCATGAGACTCGGCCATCAGTTCACCCATACGCTTCATGTCGTGTGCACGAAGTGCTTGCGCCGCTTCTACCGTGCGGTCGTTTTCTGTGATGACGTGACGAGCACGTTTTGCGACCATTTCGTCTAGTTCAGAGACTTTCTCGTTAAACTGTTCAATGGTCACATCACGCAGTGCTTTCACACCGAAGATGCGCGCCGCTTCTTCACACTGCTCACGGCGCGTGTTGTATTCGCTGTCTACCAAACCACGTTTTTTGTTTGAGTTGATGATCACCACGGCCATGTCTTCAGGCATTGATACCGCTTCGGTCTCTAGGCTGCGACAATCCAACAGCATCGCGTGGTTTTCACGACCTTCTGCCGAAATCATTTGGTCCATAATGCCGCAGTTACAACCAACGAATTCGTTCTCAGCTTGTTGGCCGTTTAGCGCGATTTCTGCTTGGCTAATTTCTAGGTTGAACAGCACTTTGAACGTTTGTCCGATCACGACTTCCAACGCTGCCGACGAGCTTAAACCCGCACCTTGAGGCACGTTACCGCTAACAGAAATATCCGCACCAGAGAATTGGTAACCACGAGCAAGAAGACACTTCACCACACCGCGAATGTAGTTCGCCCACATTTTGTCTTGTTGGAATGTGATTTCTTGCGTGATGTCGAATTCATCAACTGCGTTGCCGTAATCCACAGAAACTACACGCACTAGGTTGTCTTCACGCTTCGCTGCCGCCACAACGGTTTGGTAGTTGATCGCACATGGCAGTACAAAACCGTCGTTGTAGTCAGTGTGCTCACCAATCAGGTTTACACGACCAGGCGCTTGAATAATGTGGCTTGGCGCGTAACCCAGCACTTGTTCAAAAGAGGTTTTCACATTTTGGATTAGATCAGACATAGGGGCGTTCTCTTAAATTATAAATTTGGCATTGGTGTAACCGGTGTTAAGTCCTGATTTCCAGTTTCGTATTCGCTCGGTCTAGTCCTCCCCCTTAATAAGGGGGAGTTAGAGGGGGTTAGCCCTCCACTCACAAATAAAAGAGAATTTGACCGAGTTTTAGCTAAAACCAGCGATAACTCCGGCTATTCATTAATTGGTTTATTGCTCTTTGTAATGCACATCGCTTAGGTCACGCAGACGCTGCGCCGCTTGTTCTGCGGTTAGGTCGCGTTGGCTTTCTGCCAACATTTCATAACCAACCATGAACTTACGAACCGTTGCACTACGTAGCAGTGGCGGATAGAACAATGCATGCAGTTGCCAATGGTCGATATCGGTACCTTCTTCAAAGAACGGCGCGTAATGCCAGCCCATTGAGTAAGGGAAAGAGCATTGGAATAGGTTGTCGTAACGGCTGGTTAGCTTTTTGATTGCAACCGCAAGGTCATCACGTTGCTCATGGGTTAGCTCACTCATTCGACGAATGTGCGTTTTAGGCAGTAGCATGGTTTCGAATGGCCACGCCGCCCAGTAAGGAACAACAGCAACCCAGTGTTCGGTCTCAACCACGGTGCGTGAACCATCTTTAAGTTCAGCTTGCACGTAATCCACCAGCAAGTTGCTGCCATGCTCTTGGTAGTAAGCTTTTAAGTTGTGTTCTTTGCGCTCGATTTCGTTTGGCAAAAAGCTGTTTGCCCAGATTTGACCGTGTGGGTGAGGCTGAGAACAACCCATGGTCTCACCTTTGTTCTCGAATGCTTGAACCCAAACGTAGTCTTTACCCAACTCTTCGATTTGATCATTCCACGTGTCAATCACGCCACGGATTTTGTCGACCGGTAGCTCAGGCAAAGTTTTGCTGTGATCAGGCGAGAAACAGATCACTCGGCTCAACCCGCGTACACCTTGCGTTTTGAACAGTGGGTTGTCTGATTCAGGCGCATCTGGAGAGTCCACCATCAGTGCTGCGAAGTCATTTTGGAACACGTACGTGCCTTGGTAGTCTGGGTTTACATCACCAGAAATACGCTCGTTGGTTGGGCAAAGGAAACACTTCTCGTCGTAGCTTGGTAGCTCATCAATCGCAGGTTTCTCATCAGCGCCACTCCAAGGACGTTTTGCACGATGCGGTGACACCAAAATCCACTGACCCGTTAGTGGGTTGTAACGACGGTGTGGGTGATCCACTGGGTTAAATTCAACATTCGACATCTTACTTACTCAACTTTTAAAATTTCTTTCATCTGCTTTCCCCAATGAAATTGGAAAGTGCAGGCAACAACGTTGCAGCTTCAATTACGCAGGGGAATAGCCTTGCGGGTTATTTGACTGCCATTTCCACGTATCAGCTGTCATTTCCGCAACACTGCGCGTCGCTTTCCAGCCAAGGTCTCGCTCCGCTTTATCTGTACTTGCCCAGCATTCTGCAATGTCACCCAGGCGACGAGGACAAAGTTCGTAAGGCACTGGGTTACCGCAAGCCGCTGCGAACGCTTCTACCATTTCAAGCACGCTAGAGCCTTTGCCCGTGCCTAGGTTGTAAATGTGCAAACCAGCTTTTTCACCTACCGATTTCAGCGCTGCGATATGACCGTCTGCCAAGTCCATCACATGGATGTAATCACGCACGCCCGTACCATCTGGTGTTGGGTAGTCATTGCCAAATACCGACAGTTTTTCGCGGCGGCCTACTGCCACTTGCGCGATAAATGGCATCAAATTGTTCGGGATGCCCTGAGGGTCTTCACCCATAGTGCCCGATGGATGCGCACCAACTGGGTTGAAGTAGCGCAGCAAAGTCACGCTCCAGTCGTTTTCAGCATTGAACAGGTCGCTTAAGCACTCTTCCACCATGTACTTGCTGCGACCGTATGGGTTCGTAGTCGCCCCCGTTGGAGAGTCTTCCGTAATCGGCACAATGTCAGGATCGCCGTAAACCGTTGCCGATGAGCTAAATACAATACTTTTCACGCCCGCCTTACGCATGCTGCGCGCCAACACCAATGAGCCATTCACATTGTTGTCGTAGTATTCCAATGGTTTCGCGACAGATTCGCCCACCGCTTTCAGGCCAGCAAAGTGAATCACAGCTTGAATGTCATGCTTGGCAAATACTGAGTCCAAAAAGGCTTCATCGCGAATGTCGCCTTGGTAGAAAGCCGGTTGCTTACCGGTTAGCGCTTCAATGCGGCTTAACACTTCCACTTTGGCATTACACAAGTTGTCGACAATGATTGGCTCCATACCTGCTTCAATCATCTGGACACATGTGTGACTGCCGATGTACCCCATACCGCCTGTGACAAGAACTTTCACTTTTGCTTCTCCACTTTTGCTGCTCGATGCTTGGAAATTGGTTGAGCCTGCTCACCAAGCAAATTCGCTCATCTCTTAACTGGCTAAAAGTCTACCAATCAAAACCGATCCAGATCCGTGATCAAACTCAAATAGTGTAAACGTTTCCACAAAATTACATCACGATTTAAAATCAATAAAAATAAAGAAAGTTGTGTTGAACTAGAAGAATGAGAAAGATTTATGACACTTACATGTATAAACGTTTACACAATGTAAGAAAAACACGGTGATTCACGCAAACCAGAAAGATGATTTTCCGCAATCGATACCTGACATTGCTCTTACAAAACGAGAGATAAAGCCCGCTACAGTAGCCCCGCCCCAAATGTAACCTTTTGTAACAAGACTCGAATCGCGTCTTTTCCTTTTATCGGGGCATGCAAAGAACAAAAACAAATCTGAAGGGCCCTCATGCTACGCAAGCGAAACGAATTTCGAGACCACAACCAAGAAGTGCGGTTGTTTAAGAACCGTGCCATCGTTGCCTTCCTCGGCATGGTTATTTTGCTGGGTGGATTGGTCGCGAACCTGTACAACTTGCAGGTTAACCACTTTAAAGATTATCAGACTCGCTCTAACGACAACCGAATCAAAATCCTGCCTATCGCGCCAACACGTGGCTTGATCTACGACCGAAATGGCGTATTGCTGGCGGAGAACCGCCCGGTTTACAACCTTGACATGATCCCAGAGCAAGCAGGCGATCCGGATGCTCTGATTGAAAAGTTGCGTCATTACGTCGACATCACTCCAGAGCAAGTCGACGCTTTTAAAAAACGCTACAAGCACACACGTCGATTTCGCTCTGTCACCATCATGAATGAGCTGAATGACGAACAAGTCGCGCGCTTTTCTGTTCATCAGCATGAGTTCAATGGCGTGTTTGTCACTGCCGACCTCAAGCGTTTTTATCCTTACGGCGAAAAACTGACGCACGTACTAGGTTACGTTTCGCACATCAACGACCGAGATTTGCGTCGCCTTGATGAAGAAGGCAAAGCGCAGAACTATCAAGCAACGCAAAACATCGGCAAGTTGGGCGTTGAGCGCTACTACGAAGACCTTCTCCATGGCACCAAGGGCTACGAAGAAGTCGAAGTAAACAGCCGCGGCCGTGTCATTCGCACCATCAAATACGTACCGCCGATTCCGGGTAAAGACATCGTGCTAAACCTTGATATCGAGTTACAAGAATACGTCTACAAAGAGCTCGACCATCGCCAAGGTAGTGCTGTGGTGCTCGACCCACGAGACAACAGCGTACTCGCGATGGCATCTAGCCCAAGTTATGATCCCAACCCATTTGTGAACGGCATTTCCAGCAAAGCGTACCGTTCACTATTGAACGATCCTGCTCACCCCTTGGTTAACCGCACTACGCTTGGTGTTTACCCTCCGGCATCCACCGTGAAACCATTTATGGCAGTGGCGGGGCTTGAGGAACATGTGATTACGCCAACGACGGTGCGTAACGATCACGGTTCTTGGCGTATTCCGGGCTCGAAACCGAATTCAAAAGCATGGCGAGATTGGAAACGTTGGGGCCACGGTAATGTTGATGTCACCAAAGCGATTGAAGAATCCGTGGACTCCTTCTTCTACCAAACTGCCTTTGACCTTGGCATCGACCGCATCTCGAAATGGATGAACAAGTTCGGCTTTGGCTTGCCAACCGGCATCGATATTTATGAAGAGAGCAGTGCGAACATGCCGACCCGCGAGTGGAAAGTCGCACGCCACCGCACGCCTTGGTATCAGGGTGATACTGTGCCTATCGGTATAGGTCAAGGCTATTGGACAGCGACGCCAATGCAGATCGCCAAAGCGACTTCATTCCTTATCAACCATGGTGAAATGAAAGCACCTCACCTACTTAAAGCCGTGATTGAACATGGTGAAGAGTTTGAAAACCAAGTCGACGTTGCACCGAAAGATCTGCCGCCAATTGAAGGTGTGCCTGATAAATACTGGGACATTCCAATCAACGCGATGCGCTTGGTAAACAATGGCGCACATGGTTCTGGCCGCCGCGCATTCAAAGGCGCAGAGTACAGCAGCGGTGGTAAATCGGGGACGGCGCAGGTATTTGGCTTGCGTAAAGACGAAGTCTACAACTCGAAAAAGCTTGCTAACCACCTGCTTGACCATGCGTTGTTCACTGCCTTTGCACCGTACGACCATCCAAAATACGTAGCGACCGTTGTGATTGAGCACGGTAACGGTGGTTCAAAAGTCGGGGCACCATTCATTCGCCATGTGTTTGATCACTTGCTTGTCGACCCAGATAAAACCAAAGGTAAAAAGTCTTAGGTTTAACCTTATCGCCTTACCACTCGTGTTAAGTGGTAATGATAAATTACAAAGTCCGAACGGATTGTCCTAGCCGTTCGGGCTTTTGTTTGCTTAAAAATTCCGCTTCTCGCGGTGATCGCTTCATTTCATTCCTCGCACAGTTTTACTAAAAATTTGTGCATCCATAAGTAGCTGTTTACAATGGTGGGATTATTGCTTATCTCACTGGGACAGTGAGCTTTGCCAACGGGAAGTGAACATGGCAACACTAAAAGATATCGCTACAGAAGCGGGCGTCTCACTTGCAACCGTCTCACGCGTGTTGAATGACGATCCGACTCTGAGCGTAAAAGAAGAAACCAAACACCGCATCTTAGAGATTGCTGAAAAGCTGGAGTACCGCACCAGCAGTTCGAAAAAAGCCACCAAAGAAGCGAAACAAAAACACCACTTTTTAGCTTTGTATAACTACAAGCAAGAAGCAGAGGTGAATGACCCCTACTACCTGTCGATTCGTCACGGGATTGAAACCCAGTGCGACAGGTTGGGCATTACATTAACCAACTGCTACGACAGCGTCATTGATGTCGAAACGCAAAAGATCACCGGTATCCTTTTGGTTGGTAAGACCGATAAAGCGATCATCAATAAACTACCTAAGCGCCTCGCAGACAGCATTTGTTATATCGACTTCTCAGACAGCGACAGCGTGTACGACAGTGTTGATATCGATCTGGCTCGCATCAGTAAGCAAGTCGTCGATTTCTTCGTCGAACAAGGTTATCAGCGCATTGGTTTCATTGGCGGACAAGACGAGCCCAACACGGCGGACATTCGTGAAAACGCGTTTGTGGAATACGGCAACCTAAAAGGTGTCGTATCAGAGAACGACATTTACCGCGGCGATTTTTCTAGCCTCTCGGGTTATGACTTAGCCAAAGCGATGTTAGCAAAAGGCGACTTTCCGACAGCACTCTTTATCGCATCAGACTCGATTGCAATTGGGGTTTTACGTGCCATCCATGAGTTCGGTTTGAACATTCCACAAGACATTGCTCTTATCAGTGTGAATGACATTCCAACCGCTCGCTTTACCTTCCCACCGCTCTCTACTGTGCGAATTCACTCAGAGATGATGGGCATACAAGGGGTAAACTTATTGGTAGAAAAATACCGCGATGGTCGTGCGCTGCCATTGCAAGTTCACGTACCAAGCAAACTCAAACTGCGCGGCACGACTAAGTAATTCTCCCTCTTAACTCCTATTTTATAAAGCACTGAATCCTCAGTGCTTTTTTATTTCCTTTCTCTAAATCCCCGTCACTTTTTACTCGTTTTACCCAGCAAATAAGCTTGGGATGCTATTCCTTTACGCTGATCACATCTTGCTCACCAATCACGTATTAAAACGTGATCAAGTTAAAGTTAAACGTTTTCACCAATTTATTTTAGTAAAGCTTTTACTAATATCTTTCCCAGATAACTCATAAGCCTTTTCACAATACATCGGCTGCATTTCTTTTGGGCAGATTCGACGCTGACGATACCGCGTCGAAATGACCAAGCTAAGCCGAGGGGAGAACAAACGTGAACAACTGGGAAAACTTCCTCCACCTACATGAGAACCGTATGGCACCACGTGCTTACTTCTTCTCATACGATTCAGTTAAAAACGCACAAACGTTCCAACGCGAGCTAAGCAGCCGCTTTAAACTGCTGAGTGGTCAATGGACATTCAACTACTTCACTAACCCGCTTTTGGTGCCTGAAGCGTTTTACTCTCAAAAAATGGAAGACTGGGGACGCATTACCGTTCCAAACATGTGGCAAATGGAAGGCCACGGTGACCTTCAATACACTGACGAAGGTTTCCCATTCCCTATCGACGTACCGTTTGTCCCAACCGACAACCCAACTGGCGCATACCAACGTACTTTCACGCTTGGCCAGCAATGGGACAACAAACAAACCATCATCAAATTTGATGGCGTTGAAACTTACTTCGAAGTTTATGTAAACGGTCATTACGTTGGCTTTAGCAAAGGCAGTCGCTTAACTGCTGAGTTCGACATTTCTTCTTACGTTCAACAAGGTGAGAACTTATTGTCTGTGCGCGTCATGCAATGGGCAGATTCGACTTACATTGAAGACCAAGATATGTGGTGGACGGCGGGTATATTCCGTGATGTTTACCTTGTCGGAAAAGAGCACGTTCACGTCCAAGATCTGACTGTTCGTACTGATTTCGCCGACGATTACCAAAGTGCTACTTTAAGCTGCCAAGTTGAGCTAGAAAACCTGTCTACTACGGCTGTATCTGGTTACACGCTGGAATACGCACTACAAGACAAAGGTAAAGTGATTGCCAGTGGTCAATGTGATGCACTGACTATCCAAGACAACAGCCAAACAAGCTTTGCCATTGATGTAGTGAACCCAACCCATTGGACAGCGGAAAATCCATACCTATACCAACTGTTCATCACACTGAAAGATGCACAAGGCAATGCGATTGAGGTGATCCCACAGCGCGTTGGCTTCCGCGACATCAAAGTACGTGATGGTCTGTTCTACATCAACAACCAATACGTGATGCTGCACGGTGTGAACCGCCACGATAACGACCACCTAAAAGGTCGTGCAGTTGGCATGGAGCGCATCGAGAAAGATCTGATCTTGATGAAGCAACACAACATCAACTCAGTTCGCACCGCGCACTACCCTAATGACCCACGCTTCTACGAACTGTGTGACATTTACGGTTTGTTCGTAATGGCAGAAACCGACGTAGAAACCCACGGCTTCGCGAACGTTGGCGATCTAAGCCGCATCACCAACGATGCAGCATGGGAAAGTGTGTTTGTAGACCGCGCAGAACGCCACGTTCACGCCCAAAAGAACCACCCTTCCATCATCATGTGGTCACTAGGTAACGAGTCCGGTTACGGCTGCAACATCCGCGCAATGTACGACGCAACCAAAGCGATTGATGACACCCGTTTGGTGCATTACGAAGAAGACCGCGATGCAGAAGTCGTCGACGTAATTTCTACCATGTACTCACGTGCGCAGCTCATGAATCACTTTGGGGAGCACCCACACGAGAAACCACGCATCATTTGTGAATACGCACACGCAATGGGTAATGGCCCTGGCGGTCTAACGGAATACCAAAACGTGTTCTATGCGCACGACCACATTCAAGGTCACTACGTATGGGAATGGTGTGATCACGGCGTATTAACACGTGATGAAAACGGCCAAGAGTTTTACAAATACGGCGGTGATTACGGCGATTACCCGAATAACTACAACTTCTGTATGGATGGTTTGATTTACCCAGATCAAACACCAGGACCGGGCTTGAAAGAGTACAAACAAGTCATCGCTCCAGTGAAAATTCAAGCCGTAGAAGGTACGACAAACACCTTCACCGTAGAGAACAAATTGTGGTTTACCAACCTTGATGATTACACCATCACGGCAGATGTCCGAGCGGAAGGTGAAACGCTGCGCAGCGTGCAGTTTAAGGTCGAAGAACTTGCTGCAAACAGCGCGCGTGAAATCACAATTAATCTGCCAGAACTGGACGAGCGTGAAGCCTTTATCAACTTCACCGTGCGTAAAGACAGCCGCACTTTGTACAGCGAAGCGAACCACGACATCGCGGTGTACCAATTCCAACTGAAAGAGAACACAGCAAGCGAAGCCGAATTTGTTAGCCACAATGCACAAGCGTTAGTCACCACGGAAAGCCGCTTGGAACATGTGATTGAAGGCCACAACTTCACTCTGACCTTCTCTAAAGTCAACGGTAAACTGACCTCTTGGCGCGTCAATGGTGAAGAGCTGATTCAATCAGAACCTAGATTGAACTTCTTCAAACCAATGATTGATAACCACAAACAAGAGTACGAAGGTTTGTGGCACCCAGCGCACTTACAAATCATGCAAGAGCACTTCCGCACGCTACAAATCGAAGCAACGGATGATTCGGTTTCGATTACGACCACCAGCATCATCGCGCCACCGGTGTTCGATTTTGGCATGCACTGTACCTACCGCTACCAAATCAACGCACAAGGTCATTTGAATGTGGAACTGAGCGGCGAGCGCTATGGCGATTACCCGCACGTTATCCCTGTGATTGGCTTGGATTTGGGCATCAATGGCAACTTTGACCAAGTGAGTTACTACGGTCGTGGCCCTGAAGAAAACTACCAAGACAGCCGCCAGGCGAACTTGATTGATGTCTACCACAGCACAGTAGCCGACATGTTTGAGAACTACCCGTTCCCACAAAACAACGGCAACCGCCAACACGTTCGTTGGGCGTCACTGACGAATCGCCACGGCACGGGGGTGTTGGTGAAACCACAGCAAGAAATCAACTTCAGTGCTTGGTTCTACACCAACCAAAACCTGCACGAAGCGCAACACACCATTGAGCTAGAAAAGAGCGGCTACATCACGCTCAACCTTGACCATCAAGTGATGGGACTGGGCTCAAACTCATGGGGCAGCGAAGTGCTTGATTCATACCGCGTGTACATGGACGAGTTCCGTTATGGCCTAACACTGATGCCACTTCAAGCGGGCGATTGCAGTGCGCAAGCCATGGCAAACCATGATTTCGACAATGCATTCTTCACTCAACCAAATACTCAAACAGCAAACGAGGCGTAATCCATGATCGTGTTAGACAACTTAGAACAATTCAAAGTCGTGTACCGCGACGGTCGTAAATGGAACCGCTGCGTGGAAGCGATTGAGAACATCGCCAACATCAAAGACGGCGTGATGTATTCGATTGGTGACTCTCTGGTTTACATGATTGAAGACGACACAAAACAAACCGACCTGTTTGAAGGTAACCGCCGCTACTTCGACGTGCATTACTACCTAGAAGGTCGCGAAACAGTGGAGTTCGCCGACAAATCCGATTTACGCCTAGAGCAAACATATCGAGATGAAACTGACCGCGAATTTCTCTCCGGTCAAGGTGAGACTCGTGAGCTTTGTGAAGGCCAAGTTGCAATTTTTGATAACGATAAAGCGTACCGCTTCCACGGTGACAACCGAGTAAGAAAAGTGGTGCTCAAAGTGACCATCGAAGATGGCTATTTCCTAAATAAATAACGGCTTACAGGCAAGGCCAGACAACGCGTCTGGCCTAACAACAAAATAATTAAATAAACCCAAAGTAATTCAGATCACAGATCAGTTGTAGACCTCAGCATTCCGACGCGATTACGAATAGTATTCGCCCAAGGATGATAAAACGGTCAATAGCACTATTACTGAGTTACGAAGGGAATTGACGTGATTCATCGGAGGACTCTATGTCTGAATCTATGCGCGGCACCATTGGCAAATTCGCCTTGCTGTCGATGACATTTGCGGCGGTATTTAACGTCCGTAACATCGTGAACAACAACATTGAGCTTGGCCTTAGCTCTGCCCCTATCTTCCTTTTCGCGACGATCGTTTACTTCATTCCATTTGTATTCATCATTGCAGAGTTCGTTTCGGCGAACAAAAACTCTGAGTCAGGCATGTACGACTGGCTTAAACAACCGCTTGGTTCTAAAGCCGCTTACCTCGGTTCGTTCCTATACTGGTTCGTGAACCTATTCTGGTTTGTGTCTCTGCTACCAAACGTGATTGCTTACGCGTCTTACGCGATGCTTGGTTACGAATACACTTTCTCACCAATGGTGACGTCGATTATTTCGATCGTTCTGTTCGCAGCGGCGACCCACATTTCAACCAAAGGCGCATCTTGGTTGGGCAAAATTTCTGAGCTGGTTGCTTACGGTGTGTTTGCCCTATTCGGCATTTACGTTCTCGGTGCGCTAATGGCATTAGGCGGCGACACCTACACGCCAGCAGAACCAATCACGCTAGAAGCAATGAGCCCAACCATTAACTGGGCGACGCTAGGCATTATGTGTTGGATCTTCCAAGCAGCAGGCGGTGCAGAAACCGCAGCGGCTTACCTGAAAGATGTAAAAGGCGGCCAAAAAGCCTTCATCAAAGTGATCATCATGGCAGGCGTCTTGATTGGTGCGATGTACGCTATTGGCTCACTTTTGGTGAACGTGTTCGTTCCGCGTGAAGACTTAACATACGCTGGCGGCATGGTAGAAATCTTTACCGGTATGGCGCAATACTTCGACATTTCAACAGCATTGGTTGGCCGCTTCGTTGGTATCATCTTGTTCATGGCGATGTTTGGCTCAATGATGATGTGGACTGCAGCACCAGTAAAAATTCACTTCTCTGAAATTCCAAAAGGTGTGTACGGCGAGAAAACCACAGAGCTAAACGAACATGGTGTGCCAGTACGTGCAGCATGGTGGCAATTCGCGTTCGTTGTGGTGATGCTGATCGTCAACGGCTTTGGTTCAGAATCCGTGCAAGACATGATGAACCAAGCGATCAACCTAACGGCAGGTACGGCGATGCTACCACCAATCTTCATCATGATCGCGTACTTTGTATTCCGTCTAAAACACGACGATACACCGCGCGACTTCCGTATGGGTTCACGCAAAGTGGGCATGAGTGTGGTGTCGGTACTGATTGTAATCTTTGTGGTGAGCATGACCGCATCGGCATTCCCAACAGGCGTTGACTTGGTACGTGCGTTCTTCATCAACGTGTTTATGACTGCCGTCTTCTCTGCTCTGGCTTGGTGGTGGATCTCTCGCTTTGAAAAGAAGCAAGCTATCAAACAACAAGCAACGCAAGAAAAGGTACAAGAACCAGTAACGCAATCATAAATAAGCATTAATTCCCCTATTATTCAAAGAGCATCCTCGTGATGCTCTTTTTGCTTTTGTCCTGCTTCCCCTGCAAACCACCGCTCTTCAAACACGTTCTAGGGCGTAATCACATAGCAAAAACCATCATTCCCTCTTCCTATATAAACGCTCTCAATCCATAAAAACAACAAGTAAAGCTTTACTAAATATCGATCACAATTTAACTATAGAGCATTTAATCAAATACCATTTGATCGATAAAATTGATCCCAAGTTTGCACACGAGCTGATCCTAAAGCCTTTAGAGCACCCCCATATAAATTCAGCCACGTCAGCAAACCATAAATCCTACTCAATTAAGAAGTGATTAAAATGAAGACTTGTTTTACTAAAACTGTTTTGTCCGGATTGATTCTTACCGCTGTCAATGTCCATGCATCTGAAAGCCAAGCTGACCATAGCCCTACTCAACCTCCAAAATCCGACGCAGAAGTCAGCTTCGACTTTTACGGCGAATTAGGCGTTGGTGGCCATATCGCGTTAGAAGGCGAAAACAAAGGCCGCTACGCAGACGGCACTTACATCGAGGGTGGCCTCGCGGTCCAATACGGTAACTGGTTCGGCCTTGCGTATATGGAAGGTTGGACGGTTCAAGCCGATGATGATGGCAATGCTTGGGCGACAGGCCATGGTTGGGGAGGCTTCGAGGGCGGCTTCAACCGTTTCTATGCTGGCTACCGCACCAATGGCAACACCGAGTTTATGATTGGCCGTATGGACTCTTCTCTGGATGACGTTCAATGGTGGGGCGATGCGACGGTCGAATATGGCTACGTGATCTCCAATACAAGGGACGTGTTCTTGGGCGCTAAGATCCAAAACCTTGAAGGTAAATTCCGCTACAGCATTTCAGCCGCTCCTGAGTCGGACTTCTCTGAAGATGATTCTTGGGTCAACTTTGGTAAATACGACCGCTTTGCTGATCAATGGATCGATAAGAACGCCATGGTCAATGGTTACATCCAATACGACATTGCCGAGCACTTAACACTTATGGGCGGCGCAGAAGTCCGTAACAACGACGGTGGTGAACTGTTCCTCATTGGCGCGGAATACAAAAACGTTGCCGCGCGTGTATGGCACGACACCGATAAAGGTAACCAAGTTTCAGACGGCAGCGAATCAGGCTTTATGACCAGTGCATGGTATGAAGCCGCTCCGGGCGTCTATCTATCAGCGGCCTACAACTACGCCAATTTTGAATCAGACACCGCTGAGGATGAAATCACTTCTTACATCAACGCCGGCGTGTGGTGGGAATACGCCAACGGCACATGGGCAACCGCATTTGATAGTCGCTTTGCTGTCGGGGATGACAACGTGACGGGCGATGCTCAAGTTTTCGCAATGCAATATTTCTACTGGTAAACCGAGGAACCAAACATGACTTTACGTAAAACCCTAATTGCTTTAGCCGTTGGTTCAGCGGTGACACTCTCTGGTTGTAATACCGTCACAACTTCTGAAGCACCGTTGCAAGCGAGCGAGTTTAAGAATGTGATTGACCGTACTGGCTCTCCAGAATACATGCGCGATTACGACTTTGATGACCACCAGCGTTTTAATCCATTTTTCGATATGGGCGCATGGCACGGACACCTATTGCCTGACAATGCAGAAGGTATGGGTGGCTTTCCTGGTACGGCGCTTCTGACCGAAGAATACATCAACTTTATGGCCAATAATTTTGATCGCTTAAGCGTGTACAAAGATGGCAAAAAAGTCGCCTTCGAAATGGAAGCGTACAGCTTGCCGGGCGCATTGGTGCAAAAGCTAACCTCTGATGATGTCACTGTGGAGATGACGCTGCGCTTTGCTTCTGACCGCACTTCTCTGTTGGAAACCAACATCACCACAGACGCCCCAGTTGAGCTTGTATGGGATGGTCAACTGCTTGAGAAGTACCACGCAAAAGAAGGCAAATCCCAATCAGATAAAACCATTGATGAGCAATATCCTGATTACACCCGCACTATCGTCGCGACGGATGACGGTTTAAAAGTAACATTCGGCAAAGTGCGTTCAACATGGGATCTGCTGACCTCTGGCGAGTCTGAATACCAAATCCATAAGTCCATCAACATGAATACTCAGGTGGATGGTCATCAGTTTACTTCGACAGCGAAGATTGACGGTTCAACCAAGATTTACACCACCTATTCTCATGTCCTGACAACAAAAGAAAGCCAAGCTGAACAAACGAAGATTCAAGACATTTTGGCAAACCCAGAGGCTTATCTTTCGGCTTCTGAGCAGCGTTGGGAAGACTATCTAACCAAAGGCTTAACCAACCCACACGCCACACCAGAGCAAGAACGCGTGGCGGTGAAATCGATGGAAACCTTGAACGGTAACTGGCGCGGTGTCGCAGGTGCGATGAAGTTTGATTCGGTAACCCCATCCGTGACCGCTCGTTGGTTCTCAGGTAACCAAACTTGGCCTTGGGATACATGGAAGCAAGCTTATGCGATGGCGCACTTCAATCCAGATGTCGCGAAAGACAACATTCGTGCGATGTTCGCTTATCAAATTCAAGCAGACGATCCTGTTCGCCCTTGGGATGAGGGTTATGTACCGGATCTATTAGCTTACAACTTAAGCCCAGAACGTGGCGGCGACGGAGGCAACTGGAACGAACGTAATACCAAACCAAGCCTTGCTGCGTGGGCGGTCATGGAAGTGTACAAAACCACAGGCGATAAAGCATGGATCGAAGAGATGTATCCGAAGCTTGTGGCGTATCACAACTGGTGGCTGCGTAACCGCGATAACAACGGCAACGGCGTTCCTGAATACGGCGCTGCGGTAGACAAAGCGCACAACACGCTAGAAGGTGAAATGTACTTTACGGTGGTTCGCGGCGAAGAGCATGAAGCGGTGGTGGGTAAGAAAGCACTGGCGAAAGTGATGGCAGAGGGTAATTACGATTACATCGAAAGCCCAGCACAAACCGCCGCTTCTTGGGAGTCTGGACGCGATGACGCAGCGGTATTTGGCTTCATCGATAAAGAACAGCTGGATACTTACGTTGCCAAAGGCGGTAAGCGCAGCGATTGGGATGTGGAATTTGCGCAGAACCGCGCAGAAGACGGCACCTTACTGGGTTACTCACTGCTACAAGAATCCGTCGACCAAGCGAGCTACATGTACAGCGATAACCAATATCTGGCCGAAATGGCGGACATGTTAGACAAAGAAGACGAAGCACAAGACTTCCGAGCGAAGGCAAAACATCTGGCGAACTACATCAACACTTGTATGTTCGATGAGTCCACGGGCTTCTTCTACGACATTCGCATCGAAGACAAACCACTAGCAAATGGCTGTGCGGGCAAGCCGATTGTCGAACGCGGTATGGGACCAGAGGGTTGGTCCCCTCTATTTAATGGTGCGGCGACTCAAGCTCATGCCGATTCCGTCGTGAAAGTGATGAAAGACAGTAATGAGTTCAACACGTATGTGCCACTGGGTACGGCTGCGCTATCGAACCCAGCCTTCGGCCCTGATATTTACTGGCGCGGACGCGTATGGGTCGATCAGTTCTACTTCGGCTTGAAAGGTATGGACAGATACGGCTATCGTGACGACGCCATTGAGATGGCAACGGCCTTCTTCCAGCATGCGGACGGCCTAGTGCAAGATGGCCCGATTCGTGAGAACTACAACCCACTGACGGGCGATCAACAAGGCGCACCAAACTTCTCATGGAGCGCGGCGCACCTATACATGCTGTACAACGACTTCTTCACTGAGTAGAAATTACTCGCCAACTACAGGGAGTCTTCGTTGCTCCCTGTAATCAATTCTGCCACCAGCTGACGCAGCCAAACCCCTTTATCCTCGTTGTTACGGCTGGTATGCCACAACATGGCGATATCAAAATCCGCTACCGCAATCGGCGGCTGGACGCTCACCAAGTCGTCCGAAAACCCTTCCGCTTGCGCCATTTTCTCCGGCACTATCGCAACCAACTCACGCTGTTTAAGCAAGTTTCGAATCGTAAGGAAGTTACGTGAAGCAACGGTGACTTTTCGCTTCAAGCCATGCTCAGCAAGCTTTTTGTCTACTTGTGTACTCAAGCTACCATCAGGGCTCACGAGGGCTTGTTCAATATTGGCAAAAGCGTGAATCGACAATTGTGTTTCGCCTTTCAACACTCGCTTATCACACAGACATACGTGCTTTTCTGTGTAGAGGAACTGGCTCTCAAAGTTATCGTCGAGTACCGGCATACTGCCGATGATGACATCTAACTTATCGTGCTCCGTGATCGCCACGTAATTGCTGCGGTTGACGTTAATAAAGCTGATTTGGGCTTCTGGCGCACGCTTGCGGATTTCATCATAAAGCAATGGGGCGAAGATGAATTCGGCGTAGTCGGTTAAACCAATGCGACACACGCCAGCGTAGTTTTCTGGTTGGAAAGCGGACTTAGTTAGTAGGTCTTTGGCAATCGAGTCCAATAAATGATGCACCGTCGGCGCAATATGATGCGCGTGCTCGGTTGGATCCATCTTATGGCCTTTACGCTCAAACAATGGATCATCAAACAACACGCGCAAACGCGACAAGCTGTGGCTCATGGCAGACTGACTGACAAAGCTTTTCTCGGCCGCCAAACTCACACTGCGATAGCGATATAGGTAAGAAAAGGTCACCAACAGATTTAAGTCGATATTGCGCCACTGGATGTCATCTTTCACAGAACAAACCTCATCCCATTTCATTCATAGATGAAATTAAAACTATTAATTTGAGTCATCTTAGTACATTTCTTACAGTAGATGCAGTTTTATTGGAGATTTAACAGGCTCAACATGTTTACCATTTTTAAAACCTTTTTTTGGCTTGGTTGGATCAGTTTCGGTGGCCCTGCGGCGCACATCGGTTACTTCCGCCAAACGTTCGTTGAAAAGCTCAAATGGATTGATGACAGCGAATACGCACAGATCGTGGCTTTGAGCCAATTCTTACCGGGCCCTGGTTCTAGCCAAGTTGGCTTTGCTCTGGGTTACAAACGCGGAGGCTTAGGCGGCGCATGCATGGCGTTTCTTGGCTTCACGCTGCCTTCCGTGATCATCATGTTGGCGCTTGCGATGGTAAGCAGCCAGATCACCGATACGGCGCTGTTCCAAAACATCGTTCACGGCTTGAAGTTGCTTGCGGTCGTTGTGGTGGCGGATGCGACTTGGGGAATGTACAAAAACTTCTGCCAAAGCAAACTAACAGCCGGCTTGTGTGTGGCAACCGCGATTGCGTTATTGGTTGCACCGAGCATCGCAACTCAAATGCTGGTACTTGTAGTAGCGGGCTTGATTGGTACTCAATATCTAAAGAAAGAATCCTCAGCACCTGCCGAACCATTTAAACCAACCATTGCACCATTGGCACTGTTCGCAGTACTTCTGATTGGTTTGCCGTTTGTGGCTCATTCCCTGCCAATGCTTGGATTGTTTAGCGACTTCTTCCAAGCGGGTAGCTTAGTGTTCGGTGGCGGTCACGTGGTACTGCCGCTATTGCAAAACATCGTTGGCGATCAACTCAGCCAAGACGCGTTCCTAACGGGCTACGCCGCAGCGCAAGCAGTACCGGGACCGATGTTTACCTTCGCGACTTACATTGGTTACGAGCTATCTGATACACCTATCCTAGGTGCGCTAGTCGCAACATTGGGTGTGTTCTTACCGGGCTTCTTATTGCTGCTTGGCGTGCTAAAGAACTGGCAAGCGCTGGCTGGTAAACCTGCAGTGTCAGGCGCAATCAACGGCGTAAACGCATCGGTCGTTGGTTTGCTACTAGCTGCACTTTACCAACCGGTATTCAGCAGCGCTGTGGTTGCACCAATTGATATCTCTCTTGTGATAGCTGGCTTCTACTTACATAAGAAACTTAACTTGTCGGTGCTTTGGATGATTGTGTTCTTTGTCGCGGCAGGCATTGTGACTGGCATGATGTAATCACATCGCTAAAACAAAGACAAAAAAACAACGCCCGCTTCCAATTGGAGGCGGGCGTTTTTAATTCCATCGAGTCAGTAGTTAACACCTATTCCGTTGCTGATGCTTTTTCCTGTTCATCCGCTGGAATGTAAACATCTGCTCTACGGTTTTTAGAACGACCCGAAGAAGTATTGTTGGTGGCAATCGGCTCAGATTCACCAAAGGATTTAAGCGTGGTTTTCTGTTCGCTCACCCCGTAATAGTGCAGCTCACGAGCGGTGCTTTTGGCTCGATTATGACCCAAGGTTTGGTTATAGGCTTTGGTGCCTATCCAGTCAGTATGCCCTTCCACGGTGACTTGATAGTTCGTTTGAGCAAGCTGACGAGCAACACTGCTCAAGACATCTCTCGCGAGCGGTGTGAGGTTAAAACGATCGAACGCGAAGTGAACCCGTGCAATCAATTTACCCTTATCCGTGACTTCACCACTGAATTGCGCTATACCCAAATTAGAAATATACGTCAGGCAATCATTCGGGTTAGTGAGCAGTGATGAGTTCTTCATCAGCGCCCACTTCAGTGCGGGGTCATTGCTGGTATCGGTGACTTGCCAGTAGCCATCCCGATGCGATGCCACCCCCGTCACCTCGCCAACCTGAATAGAGTGCGAGTATTCATAATAAGACGTTCCGCAGTATTCGGTCACTTTTGAACTGACTTCACTGGCATTCGCACTAACGGCCGTGAAACCTGCCACCAGCATCCCTGTTATTAGTATTGCTTTGGTCATATCTATCACCCATATAGTCTCGATACACCATTACCACGAGAGCCTTTCTTGATTAGTTCTTCGATTTTCTTAATAAAATCTTCCGTCTCTGTTACATCGATGATGTCTTCATCCGGATTCAACACACAATCTTGGAAGCCACTTTGCGAAGATGCGCTGAAGTTCACGCCAATGACGCCAATGTACAAATTGCCATTCTCAGTTTGGAAGTGTTCACGCGCCTTATCGCACATACCTTGATTGACTAATCCCGGAAGGATTTGTGTATAAGGAAACTCCATCCCATCACTGATCACAATCAGCATTTTGAGGCGATCGTTGTACTGTTGAGTCTCTTCGGCATCATTGCCATTTGGTCGTCCACCTTCCATGATTTGCAAGCCACGCAGCATGCCTTGGTAGGCGGCAGTGTTACCACCTGAGTTCATGGTTTGCACTTTCTCAAGCTGTGTCTTATCAGCCGTTAGAGGAATAGTGAAGAAACCGTTGTTCCCCGTCATCGTCATGCTACCGTTGTACAAAGAATTGTTATTGGAACGGAAATGGAAGTTGAAACTTGGATTAGAAACCTTATTGTCGAACATATGATTAACTGACTTGGTGTAACCAATGTACTCCGGAATCTCTAAGCGGTTATTGTTGAAATTCACCACGTGAGACACACGTTTAGCGTGATTGCTTTCCGAATTTAACTGGTTTGGACAATTCGTCACATCTGCCGCGCAGTTTTCAACATAAGTTTCAGAATAAGGAGACCAAAACGACCAGTCCACCTGCTCATATTTGATGGGCGACACGCTACTTTGATAATCATCTTTGTATCGCAGTTGACTCGTTGCGTATAAGTTATCGTTAATCTTTTCTTGTACACGAAGATTAAATGGAATGACGGCTATTCGATTGAGTACTTCCGTATCCCCCTCTCTAGGAACCAAAATCCGGTTAGCAATTTCCTCTACCGCGTCCTTCAATAAATCGATTTTGACTTGTCCTTGCCAGTTGTTGTTCATCGATCCTGAGAAATCGGTTACCAAAACCAAATCAATGATTTTGTCGCCCAAGTAGAATGGATATTTTGCAGCAATGGCTTCACCAGCTAGGTTTTCAGTAGATTCAAATGACGGAATAAAATTATTGGAAAACCATGAGTTATGTGTCGTCACCGCTTGTACTGAATACTGGATTTTCTCCGTATTGTCGTTTGCTTCTGTTGGCTCTTCATAGGTTCTGACCGTCGTGATATCGACATGGGTCGCATCACGAACATAGGCGTTAACGTATAGAGTCGCTAAAGCGTCAGCTTGGTGTGATTTATCATCAATTGTGACAGCCAAAGCAGCCGCTTGCGCAGAGTCTCTCAGTCGACTGGTTTCTTGAATATATCTCGTCCCTTCGACAGAGAAATACGTCATCCCAACAACAGGAATCAAAGAAAGAGCAAACCAAATCGCTGCAACGCCTTGGTTTTTACGTGGGCTAGAATATTGTGTTTTAGGGCCTTTCATACTTACCTCCCTATCACAACAGAACTGGAAGTGATGGTGATTGTCGGTGAACTCGAGTCTCCCCAAACCTGCGCAAACCAAGAGTCATTCTCTTCACAGAGCGTGACTTGATATAAAGAGAAAATATTGCCGTTTTCGACGGGCGCAAGATCACTTCTGGTGGTGATACTTGGCGCATTACAACTCAAATTAGTGTATTCATCACTCGTGAACTCATTTAAAACAGCACGATCGTGTAAGGCTTCTATTTTTATCGCCACACTGTTGGCTGTTGTGTTCATCAATCTAGCTGCGAGTGTTGTCATATCACTGGCATCATTCGCATTTAACTCAAAGCGTTCATCGTAATAACGAGTTCGCTCTTTTAAGATATTGGCGAGTGAAAAACTGGTTCTATCCAAATCAGCACGCACTAGTAACTTATGGCTAAGGTCGGTCATGAAATAGAAAATCATGATTAGCCCGACTAATACAAAAGCTAATTCAATAGCAAAAGCCCCTGTTTGACGGCGACGAAAGTTTGGAGTTTTCATTACTCTTCCTCCCACCCTTCATGCTCTAAATTCAACATGGTACTTCGTGTGATTGCCGTTGGGTCTGAACCAAACAGATTTAAAACCGGCGTGTAGTTGTACGTGAGCGTAATTTCTGCAACAGCGTACCCTATCCCACTTTGTGCCATTTGGTCGTCATCGAAACTCACATCAGAGATCAGATCGGCATATGTTAAGTAGTATTTCCCTGAGAGCTGGAAGTTCTCCGCTGGCGTTAAAAAGCCCCACAGTCGATCAGGCTCCTCCATCGCAGTATTGAGCGTTTGGTTGTACTGATCGTATGAGCTTTGCCCCTCGAAAACCGTGGTATTTCGAACCGTTTCACGAAGTGCATACTCAACCATGTTGGTCACATAAATGCGGAACCCCATTTCGAATATCATCAACGTTGTGATGATAAGAACAAGCGATCCCAACGCAAATTCTACACTTGTCACCCCTTGGCATTTTGAATGTCCGTACTTCATATCAATTACCTACTTACTGGTAGAGCGTCCTTGATATTTCCATCATTTGAGCATCAGTAAACGAGCCCTCAAGTACCGCTCTGGCTTGATGAACATCCCCAAGTTTAAATAGCGCGATGGCGAGATTAGCTTTGACTTTTTCATTGCTCGGGTTTTCTCTGTAAACAGGAGCTAGCAAAGTCACGACTTCCATATAATTGCTCTGCGCTAAATCCACCACTGCTAAATTGTTCTTAATGACAACATCGTTGTAGCCTTTAAGACGGGCTTTGTTGAACGCTCCTTTCGCTTGTTCAAATTGGTCAAGCATGCAATACGAAACCCCAAGCATCACATAGATGTCCGCACTAGAGTTGCCAAGCTCTATAGAGCGCTGATAACGATTCACCGCTAATTTATCTTCGCCATCTTTATTGTGAATCTGGCCTCTGAGCTGAAGCAATTGCCAATTTCTTACACCGCTATCAAGCAAATGGTCGGCATAAAACTTTGCCGATTCTAAGTCCCCTTTATCGAAGTACACCTTGGCAAGTTGCTGTGTAATCTCTTCGCTTTCAGGCGCCTCTTTTAAGTTGTCTTTGTAGTGCGCAATCAAACCATCATGGTTATCAACACGCTCCATATTCGCTACCATGTTTTCTTCGCTGGCTTGATTCGAAGTACAACCAGACAAGACAGCAGTTAACGACGCGAGGACCAGAGTTATTGTTTTCATTTAGCTTCCTCCAACATTCCATTCGAGCTGCATAATGCCCGGTGCGAGGATAAGAATAACGATAGGGAACATGATGAGAAGAATGAGAGGAACACTCATTTTGGCGGACAGTTTCCCCATTTTCTCTTCAATAGTAAGAAGTTGAATACGACGCATATCCTCTGCTAAATCACTGAGAATATTCGCGACAGATGTACCATAGTGAATGTTCTGAATAATCGTCAGGACAAAACTTGATACTTCAGGCGCAGGAAGCCGCTCTGATAAGTCATGAAGTGCTTTTTCTATCCCATGAACTTTCCCTGATTCAGAGGTTTTTTTAATCTGGTAACACAAATCTGCGTCGAACGTTTGCAACTCTTTTGCTAAATATGCAAAGGATGCTTCAATCGTCATACCGGTTTGAACGCATACGGACATCATGTCGAGAAGGTATGGTAGGTTGCGTGAAATCTTTCTCACCACCCATTTCTTACGAAGAGCCAACACCGCATCAGGCACAATAATCGCGCCCACAACAGCAAGCACAAAATATGCGACTTTATTGCCCTGAGTCGTATCCATTAACATGATAAGGAAGAAAGCAACGGCGATAATGGCGATCTTCATTGGGAAGTAATACTTAGCAAAATCCTTGTTGTAATAGCCCGCATTTTGTAATTTTTGCTCTAAGTCTTTGCGGTGCTCTTTACCAAACTTAACTAAGAAAGAATTGAACTTGGTTTTTACTTTTCGCTCTTCTTTGTCGATCAGAAAACGGTCAAGACGTTTGTTTTTCTTGTGGTCGCGATACATTTCCCCTACGAGAAATACGAGTGCTACAAAAATGAGGCCGATACTGGTCATAAAGGTCATCACTTCACCCCCTTCACCAATAGCCAAATGATCAACAAACCAAGCACTTCACTGCCGACTACGTAGTAAAGAATGAGGTTACCTTCAGGATCATGCAGGATGTAGTCGATATTGGCTGGTGACACTTGGCTCAATATCACCGCAAAAGTAAGCGGGATTGCGGCAACGACTTTGGCTGAAATCCGCGCTTCCGCGGTCATCGCCATTTTCTTCGTTTCCATTGTCCTTGCATCCACAAGAATTCGAATGAGTCTTGCTAACACGCCTTTTAATTGGCCACCACGATTTAAGTTGGCTCGAATGGTCACTGTAAAAAAGATGTACTCTGGGTATGGGAAAGCTTTACAAGAACGAAGTAGAACCTGCTCTGCATTTTCACCAAGCTTCAAACGTTCACCCATCTCCCTGAACTCACGTCCAACTTCTCCATCCATATTGTCACCAACAAAGCTGAATGCCTGCATGAGACTTTCACCCGCAGTAACCGCACTCATCAAAATGTTCAACGCATCAGGGAAAGTTCGCTCGAAGTTCTTTCTACGACGATTTTTCAGCATCAAATAGCCCCAAAATAGCAGCAAAACAAACATGATTGCGGCCAGCGTGAAGGAGCCTAAGAATAGGAATTTAAAAACGACGTAATAAGAGAGATAGGCAGATAAGCCAATAAAAATAGCAATAATGATGTTTGCTCTAGGCCCAAGAACTTGAAGTGTTGGAGAAAGCGTATGCTTGAATCTCTGCCATCTTTTTTGCTCAATCAAAGAACTAAAGCGAATAGCACTTACAGCCTCGTCTTCTACTTCCGCTTCAGGGAAGAATTGATTGATCTTACTCTTCTTATCACTAACAAAGAGTAACAACGCAACACCGAAAAGAAGCAAAGAGAACCACAACATTATTCCATCACTCCCTTAAACGACAGCATCAACTCATCGTAGAGGCCATAGAAGTGTGCTTTTTTAACCAACTCCGAGCGCTGCATGATCCCTTCAGTAACGAACTTGCCTCGAACACTCTCCCCGTACCCCACTTCGTCATATTGAAAACGGAAAATCTCTTCCATCACCACACTATCGCCCTCAAGACCAACGATTTCCGAGATACTGGTTATTTTTCTTGAGCCATCACGAAGTCGACTCACTTGCACAACAAGCTCTATTGCACTCACAATCGCTCGTCGAATCGCATCTAGCGGCTGATTTAAGTTCGCCATCATCACCATAGATTCGACACGTGAAATAGCATCGCGGGGTGAGTTAGCGTGAAGTGTCGACATCGACCCTTCGTGACCCGTATTCATTGCCTGAAGCATCTCAAACGCTTCGGCGCCACGACACTCACCGAGTATGATTCGATCTGGGCGCATACGAAGGGCGTTTATAACTAAGTCACGTTGGGTAACTAAGCCCGTATGCTCCACACTTTCTGCACGGGTTTCGAGACGGACAATATTCGGTTGTTGTAAACGAAGCTCAGCAGCATCCTCAATGGTCACAATACGTTCATCATCACTGATGTATTGAGAGAGCGCATTGAGCAAGGTGGTTTTACCTGAGCCCGTACCACCAGAGATCAGGATATTCATTCGGCAGCGAGAGGCGATGGAAAGGACTCGACCAATATCCATAGACATCGAACCGAACTCCACCAGCTCTTCTAGGCCAATGTTTTGTTCACGGAATTTACGAATAGAAATTGAAGTGCCATCTAACGCGATAGGAGGGATAACGATGTTTACACGACTACCATCTTGCAAACGGGCATCAACCGTTGGTGACAACTCATCAACACGACGTCCAATTCTTGCTGCGATTTGCTTAGCAATGCTGAGAACTTGAGCCTCATCGACAAACGTGATTTCAGATTTTTCGAGCTTACCGTGCTTCTCAAAAAATACATTATTGGCACCGTTCACCATAATATCTGTAATTGCTTGGTCATCGACCAATGACTGAATCGGCCCTAATCCAAACAACTCATCGAGCATGCTTTTTACTAAGCTCGATTTCATCATAGAGGTAATAGGACGCTCAAAATTGCTAGCTAACACATCAACAGCATTACGAATCTGCCCCTCTAGATCCTGACGACTCAAACTTTGGATAGCCTCAACATCCAAAGCTTCGAAGATCTGGGTTCGGAATGTGATGTATAAATCTTTATTAGAACTCATCCTGCCCCCATCCTTGCAAACCAACTAGTCGAACGATTGGTAGTCTGTCCGTTTATCAAGCGAGTCAATTTTTCAATCGTGGTGTTTACACTTTTGTCATGCTTGTGAGCTCGTTTTCCTTCGATAATCAAGTGCGATAGGGAGCGGCAATAAGGCATGTTTAGATTCACCTCCGAGCCCAAGTATTTCTGTAAGTCTCCCTGATCAATAACAAAGGTACTCTCTGGTCGGTGATGATTCGCCAGCGTAATCATGCGAACACGCTTACTCATGGAGATCTGCTTGTTCTCTAGTTGTGTGATAAACGCTTTCGCATTTCGTACAGAGGACACTGATGGCTCAAACACCACCACGACTACATCAAAGTTTTCAATCAACATATGAGGGTCAACTTTGAAATCAACGCTGCCTGAAAAGTCTTCGACGATGAAGTTCGTATTGCGGCTCAGCAACTCGCAGAGCGTGAGGTTATAACTGAGGATGTCCTCTTGACTTCGATCTCCTCTAAGAGCAAGTAGACGAAGGTTTTTTCTGATCTTGGTGAGATAGCTGATCGCGCCATCTGTATCTAGCTCATGGATGGGTACGGAGTATTCATCAATCGCTCTGGAACGAAACTCCTCCAATGCGAGTAAGACATCAATGTTGCTATCGTTGTATTGATGATCGACCAAGATCGTATCGATCTCTTGTGATGAAAGTTTTGAGCTCAGCTCGGTAGAGATCAGTGAAGTACCAATCCCACCTTTACTGCCAACCACCGCGACTCTCTTGGCTTTACGCTGCTTGCTCACACCAGAGTAGGTTTGCAAATTACGATGCACATTCATCACAAAGTCAGCAAACTCGTGTTTGTTAATTGGCCAGAAGAGATAGTAAAAACCCATATCCTTGAGCTTTCTTAAGGTGGAGATGGAATCTTCTTGTCCAATGACAATGATGCCTTTGTGCGTTGGTAAGTGACTGGCAAATTCTTGTGCATCAGCAACGATATCGGTTGACTGGTTGAGCTCTAAAATCACAATATTGCCGCTTTGCTCGGAATAAAAAGTCGATGATACAGCAGACTGCTTGATACATTTTGGCTCATTCCAGCCTTCAAACTGGAACATTTCCCTGACCAAAGAGGCGCAGTCTTCCGATTGATAAAGCAATGCACATCCCGTTGGGCCATCGGTAGTATCAATAAGGTTTGGTTTGTTCGCTTTGAGCGATTTTCCTAAGTCAAACATTTACAAACCCTCCACGATTCTTTCTTTGTGAGCGATTTGCTTACTTCTCGCGACTTCTGAGAAACAGTTACGACTCATGTTTTCTTGCTCGATTTGAGAAGGAAGACATGTCTGAGTGACTAAGTCGTGATAAGTAATGGTCATTTTAATATCACTGCCAATCGCAGAGCTTTTGTTGAGTGAGAAATGCTCTGCGCTTAATGGTAATGTCGGCCTTGTTGCTAATACTTTATCAAGCACCTTTTTCGACTTAGCGTTGCGGTATTCAATGGTGTAAGAGGCTCCAGAATCAATCTCTTCTACCGCATCAAACAGTTGGTTAAGTTTCTCTTCGCTCTGCTGACTTGTTTTAACTGTAAATTCATAGACGTGCGTTTCTGGGTAGACAAGCATTTCAGCCCCTTTACCATTAAGAAAACGTTCCGCACATCCCATCAATAACGCGCTCAAAAAGAGCATCACTAATAGCTTACTCATTGAATAAACCCTCCTTGTGATAGCAACTTAATGGTTGGATCATTCCCACTATTGGCATCCTCTCCTTCCGAAATTTTCAGCCAACGGCGTAGAGTAGAAGTCTTATTCATGTAAGGTAGTTGAATGTCTTTTCGCTTCATTGGTTTCACCAAATTCACGGTTGCGACGATAATAAGTTCCGTTCTGCGTCGGTCAGTTGATGATTTTCGGAAAGCGGCACCAAGCACTGGTATATCGCCAAGCAACGGAATTTTTTGTAGTTCCTCAAGATCAGAACTACTCATCAAACCACCAAGCACAAAGCTATCCCCATCACCCAACTCGATCGTGGTCAATGCTCGTCTTGTTGCAAATTGAGGTACTTCAATACCAGCCGCTCGGATATACCGTTCAACCTCACTCACTTCAGGCATGAGTTGCATGCGTATTTTCTCTTCATGCAGTACTTTGGCGGTTAGATCGAGTTTGATACCAAACTCTCGAAAGGTAATGTTGACATTATTGTTGGTGGTAACAATCACAGGGACTTCACCACCAACCAAGAAGCTGGCTGACTCACCAGAAATAACGGTAAGGTTTGGCTCGGCAAGGACTTGGGCTACATTTTCATTGCCCAAAGCGGTGATTAAGGTTGTCAGATCTGCCGCATCAAATTGTTGGAACAAAAACTCACCAACGTCAGCACCAACACTGGACCAATCAACACCCACAGTTTGAGCAAAGGTTTCTGTCACTTGAGCGACAGAGATTTTCACGTTGACTTGCTGAACAGTCGCCACCTCCAGCATTTCGATAATTCCTTCCCACGTCATATTGCGGTGGAAGATCATGCTTTGTGGTTCGTCAATATCATATGCTTCGTTAGTGAAAGTGAGCACTTGTGGCTCATCCCACTTTTCGATTTTGTCACGCCCTAACAGCGTCGCAACCAAACGGTAAATCTCGTCTCTCTGTTCCTCTGAATCAACCACACCGCTCACCGCGACTTGCTCACCAACAGATTCAACTTTGATATTTAATTCAGGATAGAAAAGCTTGAGTTGTCTTCGAACGAGAGAGAGATCGATATCGACAATAACGCGATCGGAAAGTAAAACTTTTTTCGATTCGCCATAGATGATGAACCGTGCTTGACCCACACCTTTAGCAAAAACCACAACCGTGTTTTCATTTATTACGTTGTAATCGACAACCTCAGGATCGCTTACAAACACAGTGGTAATAGGCTCTTTGACTTCGATATGTTGGCCATCATTGACCGTAATATAGCGGTCTCCAGCAAATGAATAGCCTGCAACTATTAGAAGCAGTACGCCCCATAAAGTCCCTAAGTAACGTTGAATAAACAAATAATGTTTCACAGCTCTTCTCCCTGTTTTGATTGTCGAGAAGAACCTCTTAGCTCAGATACACCCGTATAATTGTCGATAACATTTCTAACTTCAGCGTAAATGGGCTTGTCATATTTATGGCTACGATAGACTTCCAAATGCATGGTTTTTTGTGCAATGGAGATTCTCGCAATATCGGCAGGATCAACCTCAACAACAACTAGAACATGCTGTTCGTCATCGGCAGAAGAACGAGCTTGTAACTTAGCATCTTCTTCTGTTACTAAATCACTAACACTTAGTACCTTAACGTTTTGCAAAAGCAGGTTCGCTTTTAAGCCATTGAACTCAATGCTCCCCGTCCTCTCTGAAGAGAGGTTTTCATTGGGAGAACTGATTGCCAACACATCCACGACCGTTCCTGGTCGGATATAACCTTTCACTAAATTGGCGCTACTGACCAACATTGGATAAGGCTCCATCCCTTCTGTGATGAGGAGGTCAATGTAACCAGGATCATTTTCTGAAGTTTGATGCTCTGGCAGCACTAACTGCCCTTTCTCAATATTGGTATTAAGTAAGGTAGATGGAGAGAAATCGAGTTGAATGTCGGTACTAATTCCTTCATCCAAAGCGATATTGATGGGAAGTTGTTCTCGTTTGACACTTTCAACCGAGATAGGCTCTCCGCGAGCAAGATCTCCATTCGCTCGCCATGTTGTAACGTACACAACATCCTCTCGTGTCGGAGAAGATTCCTTTTGTTGCGATACAACTGATTGCCCTGATTTATTCTGATTTAATGCGTTGTTATAAATACCAAACCCACCAACCAACAACGCAAATATAGCTACGATCATGGCTAATCGATATCTCATAGCTTGCCCCCTTAAGCTATATTCGAGAAAGCGGTGAAGCAAAATCCTACGCAGATAGCTAAACCGTAGGGTACCCCCCTCTCCTTCTCTTTATCGATTCGTAAAATGAGCCTGTCTTTCACTAGGTAAAAAATGGATAAGAGCCCGCCAAATGCTACTGTAAGTACGACAGCAAATAGATAGTCAGATGGAGGCAAAGCAAGTGAAAAAGCAGCGATTAACTTTACGTCTCCGCCACCTATCGCTCGTGAGAAATAAACTAAAAAAAGTATGACCCATAGGGCGATGAGGTAGAGAAAGTTTGCCTGTGTCAGATATTCCCACCCTAGAATTGCAGACAAAAACGCGATGATAAGCACATGCCAGTTTCTTATTATCCGCTTTCGGATATCGGAAATAGAAACGACAACGCTTGATCCAAATAAAGCAATTAAGGCGAGTCCTGACACAGACATAAAGATCTAATTTAATCTAAATTGATTCCTCAAAAATCAAGGAACAAAAATTAAACTAGAGCTGGTTTCTGAATGCGTTGATTTCTGATGCGATATCATTAAATGCTTGTTCCAAACGTTGCACGATATCACCACCAGTACCATCGAACGCAGCAATCAAAAGCACTGCCATCGCGATAGCAATCAAACCATATTCAATAGCGGTAACGCCTCTTTCATCGCCTTTTAGCTCATGTAGGCGAGTCACGATAGATACATAAACTTTAGTCAACATAATTTAATCCCTTGTCCCTTGTTGATAGTGCTAATTGCTTAGCCCTTTTATCGTAGACACCGGATCACCGTCTCAAAAATGAACAATATCGGTGAGACCGATTCTGCCAAGCGTGCCGTTTCACTTAGGGATTATCCTTAATAGGTAGCAAAAATTTTTTATATCTACAGTTCAGTCAATTATCGCTCCCCCTTCTTCTTTTAGTGGTAAAAATAAGATTTTGTACCGTAAATTTAAAATGTGACACAGATCACACTTGGCTGGATTATTAATTCAACCTTCTTCATACCCATTAAGCTAAAACTTATGGACTAGAGACCAGAGGAAGCACCGCGATGAAACTTCCCTTCGACAATCTCATCTCTTTTCATGCCGTGATCACTCATGGTTCTTTTAGTAGTGGAGCAAGAAAATTAGGTAAGTCTCAGTCTACGGTGAGCGGTGCGGTGAAGAGCTTAGAAGAGGAGTTAGGTTACTTACTTATCGACAGGAGCAATAAGCAAGTCGAACCAACAGAACGGGGAAAGAAGATTTATCAACTGGCGACGCCCATCATCAACAAATACAACGAGCTGAGCCAAATCGCCGAATCCCTTTTGAGAACGGATCTGTACCATATGCGAGTTGGCATTGATTCTCTGGTGTTTAACAATGAAGTCAAAAGTGCCCTCATTGAGTTCTCAGAAGCCTTTCCAGAAATAGAATTAACTGTTGTCACCAAACCTAGTCAAATCCTTGGCCAATACATCAATAACAACCAAATCGACATTGCCATCTGTAATCCTTACCACCGCACGAAACTCGACTTTAATATTGATGAGCTTTTTACCGTCAACTGTAATTGGGTGGTACATCATGACCTTATTCAACAAGGAAAACCCACCGAGTCTCGCCTACTCTTATTAGACGGGTGTGAGGATTTGATCGACTTGTCTAATGTCGCCAAAAACAATATGTGGATACTCGATGATATCAGTACCATCATGGAGTTATGCATTGCGAAGAAAGGCATGGCGTTCCTACCACAACATACGATTGATAACTCGATGCATCGTGATGTCTTGGCCAAAGCACCAAGTGAGACTGCCTTGTTTGGCAAGCAGTTGTACGCCTCTTTGATCTGGCCCATTCACTCGGATTACAGTAAGTATCACCAGTGGCTACACGATAAGCTGAGAAAAGGGCACAAGCATTTTTAGTCACTGGAGCGGTTATGGCTGCGGCTTTCAAACGAATCAAACGCGCGCTTGCTCAGAAAGGTCTCATCTGGATTCTGACTTCGATGGCTCTGGCTGTGTACCCTCAAGCCAATGCAAAAATGACCAAGATCGATCAACAAACACTCAACCAGCAAAACCGCCACTCTCTCCAAGAGAAAAAGCTCAAACTGAAAACATTGCCAAGCGTATCTCGGCATTCAGGAACGCAAGTGGTGGAGCTAAGAGGCACAACCGAGCCGACAAAAGCCAAAGCTTACAATAAGGTGACCAAACCCACCTCTCCTGCCGCCTTACAATATTTACCCATGATTTCTGAAGCTGCTACGCAATGGAAAATAGAAACCGCCTTGCTGCTGGCCATTATTCATACTGAAAGCGCCTTTAACCCCAATGCAGTCTCACACAAAGATGCCATTGGCTTAATGCAAGTCATGCAAAATGGCGGAGCGTTGGAAGTCTCCCAAAAACTGTACTTCGGAAGAAAAATTTCACGTAATGAGTTGTTCGAGCCGAACTTTAATATAGATACAGGGGCGGCGTACTTACATATTCTCAAAACCGATTACTTACACTCGGTGCGATCCGAACAAAACAAAATGCTTTTGGCCATTGCGGCTTACAACTGTGGGTTGTCGAACCTAATGCGTTATCTATCTTACACTCAGTCACTGCCTCAATTTTCTTCAGAAATGAACCGACTCACAGAAGACGAACTTTACTTTCGACTAACCCAAACTCTGCCTATTGAAGAGACTCGAAACTACGTAGAAAAAGTCATGCGTCTCTATCACCACTATCAAAAGCGAGTGATTGATACACTTTGATAATCAATTAAACCGTACTTTAGCCCATTGAGGTCATAAGCTGTGATCCCTAACAACAAGTTGTTACTTTTTCTTTCCCCAAACAACCTTACCCATGCTATTGTTAACATTACATTAACAACAACAAACCCTGCGATTAACATGGAGTTAGAGAATGATTCAGCCTAACGAGTTAAGTGAGCAGACTTGCGCTCTCCCACCACCAAATGAAATGATTCTCAAATGGGCAGCGGAACGCCCAGATGAAGTCTACTTAAAACAAATCATCAACCGACAGTTCGTTGAGTTCACTTATGCGGAAGTTGCCGATCAAGCGTTAAGGCTTGTCAGCGCTTTACGTAACCTTGGTGTACAGCCAGGCGATAAAGTGGCTTTAGTCTCGAAAAACTGTGCAGAATGGTTCATCTGTGATTTAGCCATGATGCTTGGCGATTACGTTAGTGTGCCTATTTTCCCGACAGCGGGTGCCGATACCATTGAGTACTGCCTCACCCACAGTGAGAGTAAAGCACTGATCGGCGGTAAGCTTGATGATCCTGCTGCAACGCAACAAGTGATAGACGCGATGCCAGATATCATTAGCATCGCACTGCCTTACGATACCGCGCCAAACTGCCAGCATCAGTTTAAAGAGCTGATCGCTAACGCTAAGCCGAGTGAAGAACGCCCGCAGCATTACGACGACAAACTGATGTCTCTGGTTTACACATCAGGTACGTCCGGCCTACCCAAGGGAGCAATGCTCACCTATGGTGCGTTCAGTTGGTCAGTTCAACAACTCATCAACCATATCGGCATTCAAGAAAACGACCGATTGTTCTCGTACTTACCACTTGCGCACATCACCGAGCGTGTCTACATCTTCGGTTCATCCATCATGGGTGGTGTGACGACGGCGTTCCCAGAATCGCTCGATACCTTCATCGAAGATGTGAAGATGCATCGTCCGACGCTGTTTATCTCTGTACCTCGCTTGTGGACGTTGTTCCAACAACGTATCCAAGACAAACTTCCTCAGAAAAAGCTCAACATTCTGTTGAAGATTCCTTTCGTCAATTCTTTGATCAAGAAAAAGCTTGCCGATGGTCTTGGCTTAGACCAAGCACGAGTCCTTGGTTGTGGCTCTGCACCTGTCTCACCAGCATTGTTGGAATGGTATCGAAGCGTTGGCTTGAACATCACCGAAGCATGGGGCATGACAGAGTCCTTCGCCTATAGCACACTGAACTATCCGTTCCGCGCAGATAAGATTGGCTCGGTCGGTAATGCAGGCCCTGGCATTGAACTTAAAATCGCTGACGATGATGAGATCATGGTGCGTGGTAGAGGCTTGTTCTCTGGCTACTACAAGAATGATATTGCTACCCAAGAGTCGTTTGACGCAGATGGGTGGCTGCATACTGGTGATATCGGCTCGATCGATGCCGACGGTTACCTCACCATTCAAGGTCGTAAGAAAGACACCTTCAAAACATCGAAAGGTAAGTTCGTCGCTCCTGTGCCTATCGAAAAGAAACTGTTCGAATACAGTCGCGTAGAGATGATGTGTTTGATCGGTTTAGGTCTACCCGGTCCAATCTTGTTGGTTGTGCCACATGACTTCCCGAACTTCGACAAAGAGCGTTACGCAAAAACCACACGTAAAGTGATCGATCGGATGAACCAAGAGCTTGAATCTCACGAACAGATCAAAGGGGTATTGATGATCAAAGACCCATGGAGCATCGAGAATGGCGTGTTAACTCCAACCTTGAAGATTAAGCGTCATGTGCTTGAGCAGAAATACCACGAGATCGGCCACAACTGGCCAAAAGGCGATTTAGTGGTGTGGGAGGAAGACTTGTAACCCCTCAGTTTGATGCCAGTTCACCCTAACTTCACCCCAGAGACTGACTTTTCAGTTCTTCTGGGGTGACTTGTCTCATACCTTTTCATACTTATCTTTTTCAAGAATTTCTGCAAATTTCCCTAACCGATTGTCTTCTCGACATTTGTATTCTAGTCATATGGTACTAATCTTTTCTAATACAAGTGCACATGATTTATGAGCGCATTCATGCTCAACAAATTATGAATACAAATGAATCGTGTACTGCAGTCTATTCAATAAATACTTTATACATCAACGCGTTGAGAACTAGGTTAATAACAATTTTAAAATCTAGACCTAAGGGAATATTTGCCATGGAATTCAGTACTCAGCATTTTGTTGTCCACCTATTGAGTCGTGATAATTCATACTCAAGGGTGATTCGCGACTTGATCAAAGTTTCTTTTCCATATGTCAATTTCGTCAATAGCGATCGCTTCACCCAAATGGATGAAGACACCATCAATACCATTGTCTTATTCGACGTACAGACCATGCCTTGTCCAAAACGCTATGGTATCGCCCCTAATGAAAGAGATGAGAAATGGATAGCAGTCAACGTTAGTTCACAAACATCACTAGAATGGCTTGAGAAAGGTTACTCTGGCCAAATCTGTCATGGGCTAGAACTCTTACCCAAAGCCGTCTCTGCAGTTGCGAATGGTGATGTTTGGTTCCCACGTCACATCTTAAATAAAGCCATTCATCACTATCAGCAGGGCACAGAAAACCCAGTCGTCGCAGCTGAAGAGCTCAGCTCTAAATTCTTACTCACTAAAAGAGAGAGTGAAGTGTGCAAACTCATGCTCCAAGGCCTCTCCAATACGCAGATAGCTAGGCACTCAAATGTGAGCGTGAATACCGTCAAGACGCATGCGTCCAACGTATTGCATAAATTGGATGTACATTCTCGCTACGAGTTAATGGCAATGGCAAAAGAACAGTTCTAAGCTAACTATAAGAAATCAAAAAGGATTATTGATTAATTCAACATTAGTCAGGGTGAAATCAAATTGAGTTGAACCAAGTTCACCCCTTTTTCACCCTAACTAATAACATCATCTCACCTTTGTCGGTGAGGTTGAGAGACTCCTCCCCTCATAAGCTAGTAGAGCGATGCAACGATATGCATTCATTACTAACGAGGGATTGAGTTATGAAAAAGTTACTTCTAGCTTCAGCAGTAGCTGCAGCAGCCGCTTCACTTTCTTTTGGCGCTTCTGCGGTTCAGTTTAACAACCCAGTGGACTTTACAACGCTGAGTAAAACTGACCAAAAAACCATTCGAATCGAAGGTCGAGTGCCAAAACGCTGTCTACTACGAATTGGTAAGAAAGATGTTAAGAACAACGTTCTGCGTAAAGCAAACAAAGTGCATTCTGATTCGTGGGATAACGGTTTCAATAACAAGAAAGTGCTAGTAGGTAACTTACGAGCTTGGTGTAACTACGGTACTGATCTGGACTTCTCAGTAACCGCTTACAAACTACGCGGCGTAACCAAGCACAACATGGGTGAGAAAATTAACTACAAAGTAAAAATTGGTTCAGAAACGGTTGCGAACACCAAAAACCACCATGGTATGGAACAAATGGCATCGCCAATCCCATCAGTGGGCGAGCATTTGGTGAACAAAATCAACAAACATCCAATTTATGTGAAACCTGAAGACTCAGGCTTTGCACGAGCAGGTAAATATAAAGGTCGTATCAAAGTGAGCCTTGCTGCGTCAGGTCCAGTAATGCCATAGCCGAACGACACTTTATGGACAATGTCTTTATAGACAATTAAAACTTGGCTCGGTTATCGAGCCAAGTTTGTTTTAGGGAGAAATATCTATGGCTAGGATCACCACTCTTCTATTTTCTTTACTGTTCAGTTCTCTACTTTTCGCATATGAAGTGAGCCCGATCTATCTCGAACTCGATGATGTTGGTCGGAACTCACAAGGTTTGTACAAAGTGACCAATGTAGAAGAAGAACCGATTCTTCTTGAAGTAAATGTCTATCAAGCTGACTTCTCTACAGGCGAAGAAATTCTGACGCCATCAGAAGACGAATTTCTTATTCTTCCTCCTCAAGCCAAAATTGCAGGGCAAAAATCTCAAACTTTCCGTGTACGCCACATGCCAAAAGGTCCGATTAAACAAACGGTCACCTACCGCATCGTCTTTACCCAAATCGAATTAGAAAACCAAGTCGAAGAAAATGACGATGACAGTTCAATTTCTATGCTGTTAGAGTTTGCCACCCTAGCCTTTGTTTCTCCTGCCTCTAGCAAGTCGATTCCAACCGCTACCATCCAAAACAATCAGGTTTCGATCAGAAACGACGGTAAACGTGTACTAAACATGAACGGTATGGAGTTTAACTTCTCTGGTGGCAAAGCAAACAAAACCGTCGATTGGGAAGTGCTAAGCAAAAAGACAAGCGCTTACCTAATGCCGGGCACAACAGTGAAATACACTTTGCCAAGTGATTTAGGGCAACCAAAAAAAGTTTCTGTTAAAACAATAGACTAATGAGGTTTTTATGAAAAATCTCATTCTATGCCTCACCTTAGTCACGGCCATGCAAACAGCGATTGCACAGAGTTGGTTGTTCCCATTTCCCGTTACTTGGGGTGAGAATACCATCGGCGAAGTAGACGCCTATTCTGATGGCATGACCGTAGGCTCAATCAACGTAGAGCAACTCGCTCAATCAGTAGAGAAGCTGATAAATGGTGAGACACTTACCGCACTACGAGCCTTCTCTGGAGAGTACATTACGGTTGAGCAGTTGGATCGTATGGGCATTAATGCCACTTTCGACTCTTCCGAACAAAGCATTAATCTGGTCATTGATGAATCTGCGGCGGCAGAGTTTTTGCTGTCTTTTGGCAGTAAATATGAACCCGCCCAGTATTCGGAAAGTGCTTTCTGGACAATGCAAAATACGCTGAACGCCAGCACAGATTACACGTTATTCAGCGATTCTAACGCCGAAGATACTCAAACTTGGCTTGGAGAGTGGTTAGTTCGAGCCAATATTGGTGGCGTTCGAGGCGCAAATATTGATGTCTCTGGTTTCGTCACTGGCGGCAACGATGTTGACTCTGATGTGTATCGCGGTGAGGCTCGCCTTTTCTTTGATGAACCTAGCACTCCTTGGCGACTAACCTTTGGTGATGTCACCCAAACAAGCGCAGGGCACCTTCCTAGTACCCCTATGGGCGGGGTCGCATTTGAACGTTTGTATCAAGACTTGCAACCAACTCGAAACATCCAAAATGGTGGCACACAGCCTTTGGTGCTAAATGAAAGTGCCGATGTCGAAATCTATATCAATGATATTTTTCTTACTGAAATCAGATTGCCGCCAGGTCGATACACACTTGATGATTTGCCTCTCGTTTCCGGTACGAATGATGTCCGCTTAGACATTAGCTATCAATCAGGCAGAACGGATACCATCGTTTACAGTCAATTTTTTAATTCCCGTTTACTGCGTGAAGGCATTTCTGACTTTGGTTTTTACTCAGGATTGGCTTCGACAATTGATGACAACAACTTTAAATACGATGACGAGCAGTGGATCACATCTGGATACTATGACTATGGTATCAGCGATACGTTAACACTTGGTGTAAATGGCCTTTATCACCCTGAGGGACAACAACTCGGAGTGATCGCGACTATCGGCTCGGATTGGGGGAATTTAGGCGTTCGAGCTTCTGCACAAAACAACAATCCTAATGACGAAACAGGCAGTATCTACAGTTTGGATTATTCCCATCAATTGTGGGGAACGGACAGTTATGGCTCACCTAACTTCCGCCTTGGTGTTGAGTACCAAGATAAGTATTTTGCCTTACCTTGGCAGATTGCAGATCCAAGCACTGGCTTACGCGTATTTTCGAATTATGTGTTCACCATTACGGATGATCTCAATCTAATATTGAGCGGAGATTATCGTGACTTTGAAGAAGAAGAGGTTGAATGGTTGGCTTCTTCCGAGATTGCTTGGCAGATTTTCAGTCTCTCGCTCTCTGCTGGTGTAGAAAAAGAAGAAAACCCAAATGACAACATTGATGAAACTCGCTTCATCTTCTCTGCTGACTGGGACTGGAACTCTATTGATGGCCAATACAATGCGAACGTCTCCTACTCAAACGAACCCGATACTTACCGAGCGCAATTCCAACGCCCATCCGACGATTACACTGGCAGTTATGGTTATGCGCTTACAGCGGAAGGCGATGCGGACTCTCAAACGTATTCGGTCGAGGGCAATTATGTTGCTAACCGCTTTATCACCGATGCCAAAGTCTCACATCTAGAATTTGATAATGCGGACAGCTATCAAACGGCGTCTTTACGAGCCAGTACAGCACTGACCGTAGCTGATGGAAACTTAGCTTGGTCACGTCCGATCAATGGTCCAGTGGCCATCGTCGCGGTTCATGACTCGTTAGATGCAGACGTAGAAATAAATGCGGTCGCTGATGATCCTGCAGAAGCAATCTCAACTTCTACAATTAATAATGCCGTTCAATTATCAGGTGGGCATCAGTTATCCAGCATTTACATCAACGTACCGGATGCTCCTGTCGGCTATGACTTTGGCGACCACGAGTACAACATCACGCCAGGGTCACAGACTGGTCATCTAATAAAAATAGGGTCAGCAGCGTCGAAAACCATTATTGGCACGATTGAACTCGGACCTAAAAAGCCATTAAAACTTTTCCAAGGTCAGTTAGTTGGACAACAAAAAACGTATGACTTTTTCACTAACCGATCAGGTAGATTTGTTGTGGAAGGCGTTGCACCGGGTAGCTACACCATCATGATTGATGGCTTTAGCCCAGCCAAATTGAACGTCCCAGAAACCAATGAAAATCTGATTTATCTACCCACTTTACTTATTAAAGAGGGATAAACCATGAAACACTTATTCAAACTCTCAGTGTTCGGTTTAGCCATGTTATCTCAACCAGTTTGGGCCGAATGCAGTGGCAAATGGACACTAAACGTTGACCGAAGTAACGTTGAATTTAAACGTGACTTAGGCGCTTACATTCCGGTTTATCTGGAGTTATCACGCGATATTCAGAGCTGTCGATTTCCTATGGCAATGGTCTCGGTCAACAACAAGCAATCGAGCTACTTAAGCTCCATTGGAACGAACTTGCCTCTGACCATTCTGGACAAAAACTTTCGGCAATTGAGTCACTTTCCAAATAAAGGGTTTCAACTGCCCTTGGATAATAGCCAAAGAACCAAGTTCTGGATAAAGGCTCCAGAGGCTAAAGTAGCAGCATCTGGCAACTACAACGGACTTCTTGAAGCATCTATTTCTTTAGACAGAAAACAAGAGACAAAAAATGCGAAAGTAAAACTCAAAGTGCCAGCGTTTGTGGCTTTCAACTCTGTACCAAACGCGCCAAATCTACAGCGTTCTGGCAACTCAGGTTATCGTTTTCAGCTTGGTGATTTGGAATCTAACCGAACCTACCGCTCTGATTTCGATCTTCTTTCAAACTCAAATGTCAGGCTTGTGGTGAAACAAAAATATGGTGAACTGAAGCAGAAGTCGGAGCCCAACATTACCATCCCATATACGTTGCGATTCAACAACGCTCTAGTAAACCAGCAATCGGTTTATACCTTCTCTAATAATGAGAATACCAAACGCTGGGGAGTGCCACTTGAAGTGACATTAGGCAATATCGACTTTGCCCGAGCCGGTAAATACCAAGATACGATAACGGTTGAAGTAAAAGCCATGCCTTAAAGGTGACACTATCGAATACTAAGCCAGCGTTAGATTACTCGCTGGCTTTTTATTTAGCTAAAGTTCAATCTCGCCAAAACGGTTTCTGAATTTCCTTTTGGACTTCAGTTTCGTTGTAACCGATATCATCCAAAAGGTGGCGAGGTAACTCAGACAAATGACGTCGTGTACGGTAGTTCTTTCTCCATACAGCTAACTTGGAAAAGATATACTGAACTAAACTCTTGCGTGGCTTCGACGCTAACTGGCCACAGGTTTGCGTTGCATTGTTCATATATCCTCCTCGATTCATTCATATTGACCACTTAATAATCAGTGAGTACCCTGCTATTCTCAAACGATAGAATCTGACACTGAGTTAAGGAAAACTAACGTGAAAGAACGTATGCCTCCGTTACAAGGGCTGTACTACTTCTACATCGCGGCAAAGGAAGGCAGTTTTAAAGCCGCTGCCAAATACCTATTTGTCACACCAGCCGCGATTAGTCAGCAGATACGTCAGTTGGAAGAGTTTCTCGGTACCGACTTATTTGTCCGCCAACACCGAAAGATACTCCTTACCGCAGAGGGCGATTTACTGTTTGCCCAAGCTGAGCGGGGGTTCAACCACCTTCAGCAAGGTGTACGGCTGATTAATCAAGATCCCAACCCGAATCACCTCTCCATCTCTACGCTTCCCTCTTTTGCACACCATTGGTTAGTACCAAGAATCACCGCTTTTCGGCAACGTCATCCGGATATCTCTTTACTGATGGAACCAACCAACGAGTTGGTGTCATTTCAAGACAGTCAGATAGACCTTTGCGTTCGCTATGGGCATGGCGATTATCCGAACCTTGAATCACAGTGGTTGATGGATGAAGTTTTCTACCCTGCTTGCCATCCCATTTACCAAAAAGAACACGGCATCTACGGTGTTGAAGATTTAGATAAAGCAGAATTAATCGAAGACCTCTGGCCGGACTTAGACTGGAACTTGTGGCTCAATACACTAGGTCATAAAGCGGCGAAGCCAACCCTCAAATACAGTGGTTCGCACTTAGTCCTAGAAGGCGCTTTGTCACTGCAAGGCGTAGCTTTGGTCAAGCACAGTTTGGCTTATCGATATATCCAAGAAGGAAAACTGGTAAGAATTGGAGACATAGGCATTCAACCGAAATACGCCTATTACCTCTGTGCACCGACCGGTTACTTAAAGCGCCAAAAAGCACAGTTGTTTAGCCAGTGGATAAAAGAAGAGATTGCTGATTTCGAACGTAGCACTGTCCGAGATTTTGAAACGATTCAGTTAAAAGAAGAATAAAGTCAGTAATAGATGCAGCAAGGCCGCATAGATGAGTTTACCGACAGAAAGTAAAAAGCCCCGC
The DNA here is from genome assembly GCF_001557945.1 of Vibrio sp. CUB2. Classification (NCBI taxonomy): domain Bacteria; kingdom Pseudomonadati; phylum Pseudomonadota; class Gammaproteobacteria; order Vibrionales; family Vibrionaceae; genus Vibrio; species Vibrio sp. CUB2. The sequence goes on from NZ_LNRB01000007.1 coordinate 215,309, forward strand.
ACTAGGCGGGGCTTTGATGTCTTACAGAGTTAACTTAAGAATTACTTCTTAGCGTTACGCTCTTTAACGTCAGCAATTACTTGCTCAGCAACGTTGTTTGGACATGGCGAGTAGTGTGAGAACTCCATAGAGAACTGACCACGGCCAGAAGTCATAGTACGTAGAGTACCGATGTAACCGAACATTTCTGATAGAGGTACATCACCCTTGATACGTACGCCAGTAGTACCAGCTTGTTGGTCTTTGATCATACCACGACGACGGTTAAGGTCACCGATTACGTCACCAACGTGATCTTCTGGAGTGAACACGTCAACTTTCATGATTGGCTCAAGAAGTTGCGCGCCAGCTTTAGGCATAGACTGACGGAATGCGCCTTTAGCAGCGATTTCGTAAGCGATAGCTGAAGAGTCAACTGCGTGGAAACCACCGTCGAATAGTTCAACTTCTACGTCTAGAGTTGGGAAGCCAGCTAGAACACCAGTTTCCATCATAGATGCGAAACCTTTCTCAACTGCAGGCCAGAATTCTTTAGGTACGTTACCACCAACAACTGTTGATTTGAACGTGAAGCCTGAACCAGTTTCGCCTGGTTTGATACGGTAGTCGATCTTACCGAACTGACCAGAACCACCAGACTGCTTCTTGTGCGTGTAGCTGTCTTCGATTGCTTGAGTGATTGTTTCACGGTAAGCAACTTGAGGAGCACCTACTTCTAGCTCAACGCCGTAAGTACGTTTTAGGATATCTACTTTGATATCTAGGTGAAGTTCACCCATACCACGTAGGATAGTTTCGCCAGATTCTTCATCAGTCTCTACTTGGAATGATGGATCTTCTGCAACCATCTTACCGATCGCGATACCCATCTTCTCAGAACCGCCTTTATCTTTAGGCTTAACTGCGATAGAGATTACTGGATCTGGGAAGATCATTGGTTCTAGAGTACATTCGTGCTTAGGATCACATAGAGTGTGACCAGTTTGAACGTTCTTCATACCAACTACAGCGATGATGTCACCAGCTTGAGCTGAATCGATTTCGTTACGCTCGTCTGCGTGCATCTCAACCATACGGCCGATACGCTCAGTTTTACCAGTTGCAGAGTTAAGGATTGTGTCACCCTTCTTCATGCGGCCTGAGTAAACGCGGATAAACGTTAGAGCACCGAAACGGTCGTCCATGATCTTAAATGCAAGCGCTTTTAGCGGCTCGTTTTCAGATACAAGTGCAACTTCGCCAGTTGGTTCGCCAGTCTCTGGGTTAGTTAGAGGCTGAGGATCAACTTCTGTTGGTGATGGTAGGTAATCTACTACCGCGTCAAGAATAAGTTGGATACCTTTGTTCTTGTACGCTGAACCACAGTAAGTTGGGAAGAATGCTAGGTCACGTGTACCTTTACGGATACAACGTTTGATGTCTTCTAGAGATGGCTCTTCGCCTTCTTCTAGGTAAGCCATCATTAGATCTTCGTCTTGCTCTAGAGCAGTTTCGATTAGCATTTCACGGTATTCAGCCGCTTTCTCAACTAGATCAGCTGGGATGTCTTGAACTTCGTAGTTCTCTGGCTGGCCAGACTCGTCCCATACGTAAGCTTGTTGGCTTAGTACGTCAACAACACCTACGAAATCTTCTTCGATACCGATAGGTAGAGTCATTACTAGTGGAGTAGCACCTAGAACGTTTTGTACTTGGTCAACAACTTTGTAGAAGTCAGCGCCCATACGGTCTAGTTTGTTAACGAAGATCAGACGAGATACGTGTGATTCGTCAGCGTAACGCCAGTTAGTTTCTGACTGAGGCTCAACACCACCAGAACCACAGAATACACCGATACCACCGTCAAGTACTTTTAGAGAACGGTAAACTTCGATAGTGAAGTCAACGTGTCCAGGAGTATCGATGATGTTTAGACGGTGATCGTTCCAGAAACAAGTTGTTGCTGCAGACTGGATTGTGATACCACGCTCAGCTTCCTGCTCCATGAAGTCAGTAGTAGTTGAACCGTCGTGAGTGTCACCGATCTTATGGATCTTACCAGTTAGCTTTAGGATACGCTCTGTAGAGGTAGTTTTACCCGCGTCTACGTGAGCAAAAATACCAATGTTTCTGTATTTTGATAAATCAGTCATTGTCTTACTCTGTTAATAAGGTATAAAGTGCGCGCAGAGTATATCACATTCTGTCAATACTGATACCCTTGCGTGCGGATGGAAGAAAAAAAATTTTAACGTAAATTTTCCGTCCTCAAATAATAGTCAAACTTAGCAATTTGTGTGCTCTATTCGATAATAATGAGGACAGATTCAACATTATTGTTACCCCTTAAATTGGGGCACAAAGTGGCGTTTACAACTCATCAAATGCTTCAATTGCTTCTGATAATTTTTTCACGCCGTGGATTTGCATACCAGGAATGCCACCTTTAGGCATGTTTGCCGCAGGGACGATTGCTTTCTTAAAGCCATGCTTGAATGCTTCATTTAAGCGTTCTTGTCCACTTGGTACAGGGCGAATCTCACCCGCCAAGCCAACCTCACCAAATACGACCACATCTTTCGGTAATGGGCGATCGCGGAAGCTCGACAAAAGCGCCATAACTAACGCAAGGTCAGCACTGGTTTCTGTCACTTTAACGCCACCGACGACATTCACAAATACGTCTTGGTCAGCCATTTGAAGGCCACCGTGCTTATGCAGGACAGCGAGTAATAAAGAGAGGCGGTTTTGTTCCAAACCAACGGCAACACGACGAGGGTTGGCCAGTTGCGAATAATCCACCAGCGCTTGAATCTCTACTAATAGAGGGCGCGTGCCTTCCCATACCACCATAACAGAGGAACCCGAAGTTTCTTCTTCACCGCGGGAAAGGAAGATAGCCGATGGGTTATTGACCTCTTTCAGTCCCTGCCCCGTCATGGCAAATACACCTAACTCATTCACTGCACCGAAACGGTTTTTGTGACTGCGAAGTGTACGGAAGCGACTATCGGTGCCGCCATCGAGCAGCACAGAACAGTCAATAATATGCTCAAGCACTTTCGGACCTGCAAGGGTACCATCTTTTGTTACGTGACCAACAATAAAGACAGCAACATTGTTTTGCTTTGCGTAGCGCGTCAAAGCGGTCGCTGATTCACGCACCTGCGCCACACTGCCCGGAGAAGACTGAACATCCGAGACGTGCATTACCTGAATCGAGTCGATAACCATAATTCGAGGCTGTTCTTTCTCTGCGATTTGGCAGATTTTATCGACATTGGTCTCCGACAGCATCTTTAGATGCTCTTTTGGTAAACCAAGACGAGAAGCACGCATCGCTACCTGCTGAAGGGATTCTTCACCAGTTACATAAAGTGTTGGCATTTGCGCTGAGAGTAAACACATGGTTTGCAATAGCAAGGTCGATTTACCTGCACCTGGGTTACCACCGATCAGAATGGCAGCACCAGGCACCACGCCCCCACCAAGCACACGGTCGAGCTCTTTAAAGCCACTGGTGAATCGCGGAACTTCTTGCAGATCAATCTCAGACAGAGTTTGAACTTTTGATTCCGTTGCAGATCCTGCATAACCTGATAAGCGCTCGTTGCGCGCGACAGTTGGCGATGCCGCTATGCGAACTTCGGTAATCGTATTCCATGCACCACACGCATTACACTGCCCCTGCCAACGTGGGAAATCCGCGCCACAATCATTACAAACATACGCTCGTTTTGCTTTCGCCATGATGCCTCGATTTTTCTACACTCGGTTTTTTCAACAAATGTGACCAAACACAGCCATGTCTGACCTTATCGGACATGAACTATTGATATACTTAAGTTTTGCTTTGCTTAGCCGATATAATTCGAATAACGACATACTTTAACAGAAATAATGCAGCAATCTGAAATTCTCTCGCTCGCAGAACGACTCATCCCTGTTTATGGCACTGATGACTTTGACTTTGTCCTTGGTCAATTGACCGAGGGTGAGCCGCCGTCAGCCAAAATCCTAGTTAAGATGGAACTCAACCGTGTCATGGCACCTTGTAAAAAGAGCATTGATTTACGAGGTCGAGTAAAAGGTGAATGTCGTGAATACCTATTAGATGGCATCCCACATTGGTTGGATGACGTTGCTTTTAATGCTTACCACAAGAACCTAAAGAAGTTTGGCGCTTATACCGAAGGTATGTGGGAAGCCTTAGTCAACACGCGCAATAACTTTCGCGTGATGAGTAAAAACAATGGTAAGAGTGAAGAACAATCACTGACCGACCCGAAAAGCCCATTTCTGGCAGAACCTGTCCATCTTGGTTATGACCTAAAACGCCAAGAAAAACGCTTAAAAGTACAATCTCAAGTCGAAATCATCCGCCCTAAAGGGCAAGTGATTCACGGTTTGAGTATCGATCTTTCCAGCTCTGGTGCGAAATTCAAAGTTCCAAGCGCTTTCAAATACAGCTTAGGCGAAGTCATCCAAGTCACTTTTACTGAGTTTGCTAGCAAATCTCAGGTTGCAGGCGTAGAAAAGCCAATCACTTATCGCGTCTTAGCCGTGGACGATTGCTACGAAAATGATGCCGTTCGTTACCTAAGAACCATTCGTTTAACGGAAACTAATGTCGTTGCACGTGTGATTGACGAAGCACTCAACAGCGCTGCAAAACGCGCTCGCCATGACAACCAAGATAAAATCATCCGTGCCCGCACGCGTGGTTATGAGCACATTGCACTCAAGCACACCAGTAACCTGCCGCTGTTTTTCGAAGGCAGTGAACTCAAACTGGCAATGCTAACGCCAAACAACCAAAAGCTTTGGCAATACTGGCATGATGAACGCAACCAACAAGTGTTTGGTTCGCTATTCAATCCAAAGAGAATGGCTTCCCTGATTGCTCCCGGCGTGAAAGGCGCAACGAACGTGTTGTATTCATTCACTCATGAACATGAGAGCAAAACCTACTTCTATTCAATGCTGCGCCCAGAGGCAACCAGAGAACAGCGTCAATTGTTCTGGCACCTAGGAGCAAAACGAGCAAGTTGGCGTGCTTTCCGTATCTCTATTTTCGAACTGTCTCAACAGGAGAAAGAAGACCTTGCTGCGTTTTCTTCTGAGTTGGCCGAAAGCTCGCAAAAGCTGACTCACGTGGGTATCTTACAAGAAATTGCCGATGAGAAATCAGGCCAAGATTACTTGCTGACCGAAAAGCCTCGTGTACCTGCAAACACCTTAAATGAGTTTAGGCAACCAAGAAAAATTCTTGGTAACCCAAAAGGGATTTACTTCGATGCCCAGTCTCGCCGTAAAGAACCACGCTACCGTTTTAAAACCCCTTTGGTTCTAGATACTGGCAACGCTAAAGCTGCTGGCTTTACCGCGGATATTTCTAAGCGAGGTTTAGGCCTCAGATTGGATGAGCCTACCGCACTGCGCTCAGGACAAGAGGTTCGAATTAACTTTCGCGAGTTACAGCTTTACGATAAGAAGTTACCACTTTCAGATGTGCCTTACCGTGTCATTCGCGTTAGCCCTGATGGTCGAAGTGTCCAACTAGTTATTGATGAACAAAGCAAGACCATGAAAGTGATCGCTTTCTTCAACAGTATTATCGAGCACAACCAAGACAAGCTTATCCCGCAGAAAGAAATGCTACCAAGCAATGCGCTATTAGAAAGATTGCACAGTGTGTTACTGTCACGAACGCTGAGCACTCCAATTTTCATCAGCAAAAGTGCCGCTTCTTCAGTGAAGACCCCCGTAATTGGGGTGAACTTACCGTTGGCAAAACATATCGAGTTGTATGCTCGCCTTGGTCACAATCAGCAGTATTCGTTAGAGCCCCTTTTTAAAGGACGCTCAAACACATTAATTGCCGACCCAATAAAGCGTATTGATGGAGCACAGGCTCGACACCAAGACATTTATATCAGCGTAAGTAAAGTCGGCAATAAGATCACCGCTATTGAATCGAAAATGCAACAAGACTTCACCAGCGTCAAAGAGCGTATTCAGTTCATTAAGAAAGCGCGCATGATGGGCGAGTTTTACGCGACACGCATTTCAACGGCGCCGATCTTCGATCCGATGACATCATTGCTACGCCAAGACTTGAGCGACTTAACTCAATTTGGTGTTCACCAGGCAAGTAAGTTAGAAAAAGAGCTGACCGCCCTAGTTGGTTACAGCGAATTTGAAGACATTACGGAAGAAGTGATTGTTCGCTTAGAGCTAACTGAATAACAAAACACCGCCGAGATGGCGGTGTTTTTCTATGTTAATTTGGAAGAAGCTCCAGCTAAGGTTTCGCTTTCCAGCTAATTTTTTGCTGCTTAACCAAAGCGCCAGAAAGGATACACAGCACACCACCTAGACCTGCAAATCGAACAGCGGTTTGCGCTTGCTCTTCAACTTTAGGTTTAGCGTGATAAGCCACACCTAGCCCTGCCGCAGCCATCATCACCAAATCGTTCGCACCATCACCGACGGCAACCGTATTGTGTTGTTCGATTTCGTATTCTTCCGCAAGCTCAACCAAGATATCCGCTTTTGTCTGAGCTGATACAACCTCACCCAGCACTTCACCGGTCAATTTACCATCCACGATTTCCAGTTGGTTAGACTGCGCGAAGTCCAATCCCACTTTGTCTTTGATGAAATCAGAGAAGTAAGTAAAACCTCCCGAGGCAATGGCAGTCTTCCAGCCAAGCGCTTTAAACGTTGCAATCAGCGCTTCGAAATCTGGCATAAATGGCAGTTGACCACGTACCTGTTCAAGAATGGCTTCATCGGCACCTTTCAGTTTACCCACACGTTGACGTAAGCTTTGTTCGAAATCCAACTCACCTTGCATGGCGCGCTCAGTCACTTCTGCAACTTCTTCGCCGACACCGGCCAGTTTGGCGATTTCATCAATACACTCGATTTGAATAGCGGTTGAATCCATATCGAACACGACCAAACCCGGCGCAGAAAGATCCGGCACTTCCTGCAGAGAGGCGTAATCCAGATTTAGACCTTTCAGAATGGTTTCGTGCTCTGGTGTCAGGTTGCCCGCCATGAGAGCCACCTCATATTGACCAACTTTCCAAGTGTCTAAAATCGGGTTGTAGAAGCCAGTAAAGAAATCGATGTCTTCGAAGTTTCGGGGCTCAAGATGTTCACCAAACACAATCCAATTCGCCTTGGCTTTATCAAGCTGTGTCGCGAAGCGAGTTTCGGGTAGTCGTTTTAAAAGAGTCGTATGCCTTCTGATAGGCAAGCTTTTTGGCGCGTCCATGTATATAATCCCTTGTGACTTTGCTAAAACGTTACCTTAACAAGCTAAAAAGGCAAGTCTTTGTTTTGATTTGAATGGACGAGTAAAGAGCATGAGTGAATCCTTGTTCTCAGTAAGGAATGCCCTACGAATTCTGGCTCTGATCCTGTTATGTGTGATGCTTTTTGTCACCATCAAAAACAGTGTCGTGATCAGTAAGGGTAATGAGAAAATACAAGCACAACAGCTTGAAACCCTGACCAAAGTTTTGATTTCGCAGGCGTCCTTATCAGCCGGCGAGATGATCATCAATAAAGACCAAGAACGTCTACTCAAGCTCACTAACCAGCTTGCTCAAGACCGCTTGGTATTTGATGCAACCATTTATGATGCACAAGGTGTGCGTTTGGCTTCTAGTGAAGAGGCATTATCAGTACGTGAGGTGTTGGGATTAGATACCCCACTCGCGACCGCATCGATTGGCCGCCAACAGCTCGTAGAGCCAGTGTTGTCGGATGGAGCTGTGATTGGCTTTGTGCGAGTGACCTTTGAAACTGGTCGAGTCACCGCTATTTCTGATCACCACTACCGCAAGAGTGATCGCTACATGTACATGATGGTACTAATGAGCTTCGCGTGTGGCATGTTGTTCATCATGATTTTACGCAGACAGCCGATCCGTCGTAAGAAAGGCGAAAACTTGTTGCTAACCAAGTAACTCGAAAAGCAAATTCCGAAAACAAAACAGCCCGCGACATGCGGGCTGTTTTTTTATGCTGATAAGCAAAAGAATAGAAGACTGTTCGTCCTTATTCTTCGTCACCTAGCAATACTGAATCTAGTGCGATTAGCATCATGTCGTTGAACGTAGTTTGACGCTCTTCAGATGTCGTTTGCTCGCCAGTTTTGATGTGGTCAGAAACAGTACAGATAGTCAGAGCTTTCGCACCGTACTCTGCTGCAACGCCGTAGATACCAGCTGCTTCCATTTCAACACCCACAATACCGTACTTGTCCATTACGTCGAACATTTCTGGATCTGGCGTGTAGAACAACTCAGCAGAGAATAGGTTACCTACTTTCACATCTACGCCGCGAGCTTTTGCTGCTTCTTCTGCTGCGCGAACCATTTTGTAGTCAGCGATAGCAGCAAAGTCATGACCTTTGAAGCGAATGCGGTTCACTTTAGAGTCTGTACATGCGCCCATACCGATAACAACATCACGTACTTTGATGTCTTCGTTCACAGCGCCACAGCTACCTACACGGATCACTTTCTTCACGCCGAAGTCTTTGATCAGTTCAGTCACGTAGATTGAACAAGATGGGATACCCATACCGTGGCCCATTACTGAAATCTTACGACCTTTGTAAGTGCCTGTGTAGCCAAACATATTACGAACGTCACACACTTGAACTACATCTTCAAGGAAAGTCTCTACGATGTATTTTGCACGTAGCGGGTCACCCGGCATTAGAACGACGTCTGCGAAAGCACCCATTTCTGCGTTGATATGTGGAGTTGCCATGTTTCTTTTCCTTAACCTGTCTCTAGCGATCCGCACTGCTATCGGCGGCTTAAGCTAGAATATTCTCATTTCCGACAAGCAACATTTTCATGCTGCGAACATAAAACTAGGAGCAATCAAGCTCCTAGTTTTCAAAAACCTATCTAATTATAGGAAGTTCTTACCGTAATCCATTGGCGAAATACCGAAGTAAGTTGCCAATGTTTGACCGATATCTGCAAAGCTATCACGAAGACCTAGTGAGCCTGCTGGTACTTTCTTACCGTAAACAATCACTGGGATGTGCTCACGAGTATGATCAGTACCTGGCCATGTTGGGTCACAGCCGTGGTCTGCCGTTAGGATCAGCACATCGTCTTCTTCCATAATATCCAGCACTTCGTTGATGCGACCATCGAAGTACTCAAGTGCAGCAGCGTAACCCGCTACGTCACGGCGGTGACCATAAGCTGAGGCGAAATCTACAAAGGTAGTGAATACGATGGTGTTGTCACCCGCTTCTTTGATTTGCTCTAGCGTTGCTTCGAACAGTGCAGGGATACCTGTCGCTTTCACTTTCTTAGTGATGCCACAGTTTGCGTAGATATCAGCAATCTTACCGATAGAAACCACGTTGCCTTGCTTCTCTTCAACAAGCTTCTGTAGAACCGTTGCTGATGGTGGCTCAACAGAAAGGTCACGACGGTTACCGGTACGCTCAAATTGACCTTTACCAGCACCAACGAATGGACGCGCGATAACACGACCAATGTTGTAATCTTCTAGCTCTTCACGTGCGATTTGGCAAAGCTCTAGTAGACGATCTAGACCGAAAGTTTCTTCGTGACATGCGATTTGGAATACAGAGTCAGCAGACGTGTAGAAGATTGGTTTGCCAGTCTTCATGTGCTCTTCACCAAGATCGTCAAGAACTTGAGTACCAGACGCGTGGCAGTTACCTAGGAAACCGTCAAGACCTGCACGCTCAAGGATGCGGTCAGTCAGTTCTTTCGGGAAGCTGTTTGCTTTGTCAGTGAAGTAACCCCAATCAAACAGAACAGGCACACCTGCGATTTCCCAGTGACCAGACGGAGTGTCTTTACCTGAAGAAAGCTCTGCAGCGTGACCGTATGCACCGATGATTTCAGCGTCTGCGTCTAGGCCAGGTGCGAAACGACCTGTTGACTCTTTATGTGCCATTGCCAGACCAAGCTTAGATAGGTTTGGAAGACGAAGTGCGCCTTTACGCTGATCGTTATCCGCTAAGCCTTGCTCACACTGGTCAGCGATATGACCTAGTGTGTCTGAACCTACATCACCAAATTGCTCTGCATCTGCAGCTGCGCCGATGCCGAATGAGTCTAGTACTAAAATAAATGCTCTTTTCATTGCTCGTTCCTTAGGCCCACTCGGCTTCTTATTATGGTTGAGTAGGCCTTGTGTAATTACTTATTCGATTAAAGATCTTCTGCACGGATTTGACGGTAAACCTCTGGAGTTGGTGTGTACTCACCACCTACAGTGATTGCACTGCGAAGTGCTTTTGCTGCTTCTTCCCACTGCTCTTCAGTGCGAGCGTGGATAACCGCAAGAGGTTTGTCGCTATCTGCTACTTCACCAAGACGGATGAAGTTATCGAAACCAACCGCGTAGTCGATTTCATCTGTCGCAACGCGACGACCGCCGCCCATTGAAACCACAGCCATACCGATAGCGCGAGTATCCATCGCAGATACAACGCCCGTTTCTGTTGCGTATACTGATTTGATGATTTCCGCTTTCTCTAGGTAATTATCGTAGTTTTCTACGAAGTCCGCAGGACCACCTAGACCAGCAACCATCTTACCGAAGCACTCAGCCGCTTTACCGTTATCTAATGCTTCCATTAGTTTCGCACGCGCGTCTTCTGTGTTCTCAGCCAGTTTGCCAAGTACTAACATTTCAGCACATGACGCCATGGTTACTTCAAGTAGACGAGGGTTACGGTATTCACCTGTTAGGAAACGAACCGCTTCGCGTACTTCCACTGCGTTACCCGCAGAAGATGCCAATACTTGGTTCATATCCGTTAGGATAGCGGTTGTCTTAGTGCCAGCACCGTTTGCTACCGCAACGATTGATTTTGCTAGCTCTTCAGACGCTTCGTAAGTTGGCATGAATGCACCAGAACCTACTTTTACGTCCATTACTAGAGATTCAAGACCTGCAGCAAGCTTCTTCGATAAAATCGACGCCGTGATCAGTGAAATGTTATCTACTGTCGCTGTGATGTCGCGAGTCGCGTAAACGCGCTTATCCGCTGGAGCGAGATCACCAGTTTGACCGATGATTGCCACACCTGCGTCTTTGGTTACTTGACCAAATACGTCGTTTGTCGGAGTGATGTTGTAGCCAGGAATAGACTCAAGCTTATCCAGCGTACCGCCAGTGTGGCCAAGACCACGACCAGAGATCATAGGTACGAAACCACCACATGCTGCCACCATTGGACCAAGCATTAGAGAAGTCACGTCACCCACACCACCTGTAGAGTGTTTATCGACAATTGGACCACCAAAGTTCATGTGGCTCCAATCGATAACCATACCTGAATCACGCATTGCACACGTTAGTGCGATACGTTCTGGCATCGTCATTTCATTGAAGAAGATTGTCATAGCAAAAGCGGCGATCTGACCTTCAGACACACTGTTGTTTGCTACGCCTTGAATAAAGAAGTTGATTTCGTCGGCTGTTAGAACTTCGCCGTCACGTTTTTTACGGATAATTTCTTGTGGTAAATACATTAGTGCCTCCCAAGCTCATTTTGAGCCATGGTATAAGTAGGATAGAAGAGGGTTGGTAGCACCAAAGCTGGTGCTACCGTTCAGACGTATTGTTGGAATTAGTACGCTGTTGGATCAGCGACTTCGTCCGATACTTCTAATGTATTTAGTAGGCTTGTTAGCAGGCTAGACGCACCAAAACGGTAGTGACGAGCATCAACCCAGTTGTCACCTAGGATTTCGTCAGCCATTGCTAGGTATGCCGCTGCATCTTCAGCAGTACGCACACCACCTGCTGGTTTGAAACCAACAGATTCTGCAACACCCATGTCACGAATAACTTCAAGCATCATGCGAGCGTATTCTGGTGTTGCGTTTACTGGCACTTTACCAGTTGAAGTTTTAATGAAGTCAGCACCCGCTTCGATACAGATTTGAGATGCTTTCTTGATTAGTGCTTCTTCTTTAAGTTCACCTGTTTCGATGATTACTTTAAGAAGAATGTCACCACAAGCTTCTTTACATTGCTTAACTAGTTCGAAGCCAACTTTCTCATCACCCGCCATTAGAGCGCGGTATGGGAAAACTACGTCTACTTCGTCTGCACCGTAAGCAACCGCCGCTTTTGTTTCAGCAACTGCGATTTCAATATCGTCGTTACCGTGTGGGAAGTTCGTTACCGTTGCGATACGAACTTCTGGCGTACCTTGCTCACGAAGTGTCTTCTTAGCAATAGGAATAAAGCGAGGGTAAATACAGATTGCAGCTGTGTTGCCTACTGCTGATTTCGCGTCATGACATAGTGAGATCACTTTTGCATCAGTGTCATCATCATTTAGCGTAGTAAGGTCCATAAGTTTCAGTGCACGTAGCGCTGCTGCTTTTAAATCGCTCATTTCTATCTCCGATCAATATTCAAAAAATTCACTACTCAGCTTCACATCGCTTCTCTAACTATAATCAACAAGTAGAGACAGCGTGAGATTTTAGCTAAGCAGTCTATTAATGAACGGACTTGGTTCCCTGAAGACTCGGCATATACTGCGAAAAATCATATACCAATTGCTATCCTTGTCACCGCACAGTACCAGTTTGGCCTATGGCACAACAATCTATGATTGCGGTGTCTTTAATATCACATCAAACAATAAAACGCTTGTGAGATTTGATATTGCAGGGCAATTCATTTGCCCATCGAGTATGTAGTATTCACTCTGTGATTAAGTGGTCATCATAACCACGAATTCGTGATTACTACATTATAGAGTTTCACCGCAAAACTGTAGCACCAAATAGAGCGCAAACGGTTTGTATCTCAAAATTTCCCAGCCCCTATTCCACCGACTGCGTAAGCTACTCACGTAGACCTACGTGCGGTTAATTTTTTAGGCCCGAAAAACGAAAAATGCCCCGCAGCAATCTCTTGCTACAGGGCATGATTTAAAACGGCGTCTATATATTAAGAACCGATTCTAATTAAAGTGCTGCAAGGCTAAGGCAGAAGCCTGCAATAGTCGCTGCCATTAGGTTAGACAACGTACCAGCAAGAACTGCTTTAATACCCATGCGAGCGATATCTGAACGACGGTTTGGTGCAAGGCTACCTAGACCACCAAGTAGAATCGCGATAGAAGAAAGGTTCGCGAAGCCACATAGTGCGAATGAGATGATAGCTGTTGTCTTCTCAGACATTACTTCACCAGTTGCCGCAACTACTTGAGCGCCTTCACCTAGGTAAGGTGTGAAGTTCAAGTATGCAACGAATTCGTTGATTACTAGTTTCTGACCGATGAATGAACCAGCAACAACTGCTTCGTCCCATGGAACACCGATTAGGAATGCTAGTGGAGAGAACGCGTAACCTAGGATAAGTTCTAGTGTTAGTTCAGGCATACCGAACCAACCACCGATGCCACCTAGCATACCGTTAACAAGAGCAATAAGACCTACGAACGCGATTAGCATTGCACCAACGTTTAGTGCTAGTTGTAGACCAGAAGCCGCACCGCCCGCTGCTGCGTCGATTACGTTAGCTGGCTTGTCGTCGCCACCGTCCATTGCTTCTTCGATGTCTTCGTGAGGCTGGTCAGTCTCTGGGTGAAGAATCTTAGCGAATAGTAGACCACCTGGTGCTGCCATGAATGATGCAGCTACTAGGTACTCTAGAGGAACACCCATTGAAGCGTAACCTGCTAGTACACCACCAGCTACAGATGCTAGACCACCACACATTACCGCGAATAGCTCAGATTGAGTCATTTTTGGTACGAATGGACGAACAACTAGAGGTGCTTCAGTTTGACCTACGAAAATGTTAGCTGCTGCAGACATTGATTCCGCACGAGAAGTGCCAAGCGCTTTTTGTAGTGCACCACCAAGAATCTTGATAACCCACTGCATTACGCCAATGTAGTAAAGAACTGAAATCAGTGCAGAGAAGAAGATCAGTGTAGGAAGAACGCGGAATGCGAAGATGAAGCCGCCGCCGCCGAATACTTCGAACATCTTGTCAGAAACAAGACCACCGAATAGGAAAGATGAACCATCGTTACCGTAGTTGATAACGTTAGAAACACCAGTAGAGAAACCGTTTAGTAGATCACGGCCCCAAGGTACGTAAAGAACAAATGCACCAAGGATGAATTGGATAGCAAATGCGCCACCCACAGTTCTAAAGTTGATAGCTTTGCGGTTAGATGAGAATGCAAATGCAATAGCAAGAAGCACTACCATACCGACTAGGCTCATAAACAGGCTCATAGTTTATGACTTCCTTATAAGTTATTTATTGGCGTGTTACAAAATGGAGCTATAAAGCGGGGGCAATTATACTCATGCAGAATCAATTAAAGTAATGCCACCCTCACACTTTCTTATAAGATTCATCATTGATTCACTCCCGTTTGTGAGTTATCTCACAATAAGCAGGAAAACGTTTTCGCTTTTAAACACCATCTTTAGATTTTATTCACATATAAAGAAGGCCGAATTGCTATTTTCCCATAGCTGAGAGGCAATCGATTGCTTACTTTCTGTGCGCAACAGAGCCAGCTCATTCAATACATGAATCAGTTTTGAAGGGTGATTAGGCTCGCCCTGATAGCCAATTATAGGCATATCCGGAGCGTCTGTTTCTAAAACGATATTCTCAAGTGATAATATTTGAATCGCGTCGCGAGTTTTATTCGCTCGTGGGTAGGTAATTGTGCCGCCAACTCCGATAAGAAAACCTAATCGAACCCATTCCATCGCTTGCTGATAACTGCCAGAGAACGCGTGCAATACGCCACCTTTAGGAAGCTTGGCAGCTTTGACTAGTTGGATGAGACGATTATGCGCTTTTCGGCTGTGTAAAATAACGGGAAGATCGAACCGTCTTGCCAGTTCGAATTGCAACTCAAGCGCCTGCTCTTGAAGCTCGACAGGCACATCTATTGCGAAGTCCAAACCGCACTCCCCTATCGCGACGCATTGTCGATTGGGTGAGGAAAGTAACGATTCCAGCTCTGGGGCAAACTGCTCAAATTCTGGTTGTAGAAAATAGGGGTGAAAACCCAGCGCGTAATAAAGGTGAGAGTATTGATTGGCCAGCTCTTGAATACGAGCCCAATTACTCGGCCCGACAGAAGGAATCAAGAGACGCTCGACCCCTTGCTCACAAGCGAGGTCAACTTGGTGAGCAAAATCCTCTTGAAACACATCAAAGTCGAAATGGCAGTGGGTATCAAACAGTTTCATTATTTGCTTTCCCGTGCTCTGCTTTTTTAGCAGGCTCGTCTTCATGAACTGGGTCTTGTTTATACGGCACACAACTGCGCTTTTGATCAGGCGTCAGCCCCATCTCTTTACACCAATCGTCGTAACGCTTGAGTCCTTTCTTAAACCAGTTCATTGCAACCTCTTCTGTTTAACAAACAAAAACCGAGTTTCACCAATAAAAAAACCGCCGTTAGCTAAGTGTATAGCTAACGGCGGCTTATGATCTAGTACGCGATGTAAAGCGAGTTAGATTCGATTAGTGCTCACGAGTCGCACGGAAATCGATATCAGGGAAACGCTCTTGCGCTAGGTTTAGGTTAACCATAGTTGGCGCGATGTACGTTAGGTTATCACCACCATCCAATGCTAGGTTAGTTTGGTTCTTACGTTGGAACTCATCCAGTTTCTTCGCATCGCCACACTCAACCCAACGCGCTGTTGCTACGTTAACGCCTTCGTAGATCGCTTCAACGTTGTATTCTGACTTCAAGCGAGCCACAACCACATCAAACTGAAGTACACCAACCGCACCAACGATCAGATCGTTGTTTTGCAGTGGACGGAATACCTGTACCGCACCTTCTTCAGAAAGCTGAACCAGACCTTTCAGTAGCTGTTTCTGTTTCAATGGATCTTTTAGACGAATACGACGGAACAGTTCCGGAGCGAAGTTTGGAATACCCGAGAACTTCAGCGCTTCACCTTGAGTGAAGGTATCGCCAATTTGGATAGTACCGTGGTTGTGTAGACCAATGATGTCACCCGCGTAAGCGTGTTCTGCACGAGAACGGTCACCCGCCATAAAGGTAACCGCATCTGAGATACTTACTTGCTTGCCAAGACGAACGTGGTTCATCTTCATGCCTTGTGTGTAAGTACCCGATACGATACGCATGAATGCGATACGGTCACGGTGTTTTGGATCCATGTTTGCTTGGATCTTAAATACGAAGCCAGAGAACTTGTCTTCTGTCGCTTCCACATCACGCTCAACCGCTTGACGAGTTTTCGGCGCTGGCGCCCACTCAGTCAGACCGTCTAGCATGTGGTCAACACCAAAGTTACCCAATGCAGTACCGAAGTAAACTGGCGTTAGTTCACCAGTAAGGAAAGCGTCATGATCAAATTCAGGGCAAGCGCCCATCACAAGTTCAAGCTCTTCACGAACGCTTGCTGCTAGGCTTTCACCCACTTTCTCATCAAGTTCTGGGTTGTCTAGACCTTTGATGATGCGAACTTCTTGGATCTCATGACCGTGGCCTGATTCGTAAAGAATCGTTTCGTCGCGGTGGATGTGGTAAACACCTTTAAACTCTTTACCACAACCGATTGGCCATGTGATTGGGGCACACATCATGCCCAACTCGTTTTCTACTTCGTCCAACACTTCCATTGGGTCACGAACGTCACGGTCAAGTTTGTTCATGAAGGTTACGATTGGCGTGTCACGCAGACGCGTTACTTCCATCAGCTTACGAGTACGGTCCTCAACACCTTTCGCCGCATCGATAACCATCAGACAAGAGTCAACTGCCGTTAGAGTACGGTAAGTATCTTCCGAGAAGTCTTCGTGTCCAGGAGTATCAAGTAGGTTTACCAGACAATTGTTGTAAGGGAACTGCATTACAGAAGTAGTAACCGAGATACCACGTTCCTTTTCCATTTCCATCCAGTCTGATTTTGCGTGCTGTGCGTTACCACGACCTTTAACCGTACCTGCTTTTTGGATCGCGTTTCCGAATAACAGTACTTTTTCAGTAATGGTGGTTTTACCCGCATCCGGGTGAGAAATAATAGCGAACGTTCTGCGCTTAGAAACTTCGCCTAGAAAAGGTGTATTTGACATGAAACTGGTCTTCTTTGATGTCTGATCGCTTGCTCAAAATTCAAACAAGCTTTATTCGATTCAATATTGCGCGGTATTCTCGCTTATTATTGCTTTAGGGGCAACTTTCCTAGCATGTTTAAAGGAAGTGACCTTGCTGAACTTCATCTTGCCAATCCAACACTTCTGGCTCAACAGTCGTCGTTGACGCCACCACAACTTGGTCACGCCCGTTTTGCTTTGCATCGTACAAAGCAATATCCGCACGTTTCAACCACTGATCGGGGGTGTCGCCTTCCAATAAACACTCCGCGACACCTACGCTTAACGAGACTTGTGCATGACGCGCAAAGTGTTTTGAACGAACCTTGTCGCTGATGCTGCTCATCATAAAGTGCGCCGTTTGTTCAGAAAGCCCTTCAAACAGGAGTAGAAACTCATCTCCACCTAAACGAAACACTAAATCATACTCGCGAGAATAATCATTAAGAATGGTCACAGTTTGGTTGATCACCTCATCGCCTACATCATGCCCGTACAAATCATTGACCTGCTTGAAGTGATCGATGTCGATCACGGCGATCGTTGACGCTTTGCCTAATCGCTTGTCATCCAATGCTCGATGTAAAAATGCTTCTAATTGCCCACGATTCAACGCTCCAGTCATGGAGTCCCGTGTGGACAGGAACGTCAATTTATCTTGCAGCTCTAGGATTTTATGTACGGCGACATGCGCGACGATCGCACAGCAAATCACGGCAAGAACAAAACGCAAAGTCACGTTCCATTCCAGTTGGTGCCAAGCAGAAATCGTACAACCAACAATGATCCAAGCATTAGTGACCAAGGCATCTTTAGTCGGAATAATAAATACCAGCGCCACAATCACAGGGAACACCCAGTACGTCGCAATAATGCCAAAGATGTGCACACTCAGAACCACCGACAACCAGAGCAAAAACAATGGAATGCGATAGCCTATCTTGCTTTCTCCCAGAATAAAGAGCGCCGCCAGTTCAATAACGAAGCTGAGTTGGAAGGTAAGCAGAACAACACCAAGGAAAGTCTCCCCGATGATTAGATTCTTGATACCAAGTGGCACAAACGTTGCCAAGGTGACCAACATTAAAACTTTAAGAACGGTTCCCCTGCTTTGCTCATCGAACAGTTGAGCGACAGGAGTGTCGAATTTTTGCGGATACGGCATCGTAAATCCTTCCTCCTGTTCAGATCTTGTTTCATATAATTTATAAACTTATAACTTGTATGGTAATAAAGCGAACAAAAATAAGCTCAACAAATATGTCAAAAGAATGAATTTGGAAGAGAGAAAGCTATGTTTTCAGATGGGAGAAAGTAAAAAGCCCCGGAAATTCCGAGGCTTGTTGATTTGGTTTAGCGTCCTGAGAGCGATGCAACCTGTTGGTTACAAAACACTTTATTCGTTAAAGAACAGATAGCTCATAATAATGGCGTCTTCTTTACCATTACCGGTTTCCGCTGGGTAATAGTTGTAACGACGGTCCACTTCATTGAAACCCGCTTGTTCATAAATATGGATAGCGGGATGGTTACTTTCACGCACTTCCAACCAAGCACTCTCAGCTTTGGCTTGTTCACAATACTCGATGAATGCATCCAGTAATTTTTGCCCTAACCCTTTGCCCTGTTGAGAAGGCGATATAGCAATATTCAATAGCGTCACTTCCCCGACAATATTCTGTCCATAGAAGTAACCAACCACTTGAGCGCCTTCAAGCATCACATGATGACAAGCGCCGCGACTGGATAAGTCACGAACTAAAGATTCTGCCCAGGGATGAGAATGCGCTTGTTGTTCGATTTGCCAAACTTGGTCGAGGTGCTCAGCACGCATCGGCGTAATTTCAATTGTCACGCGGTCGCTCCGTTAAGAGTACGAACAGATTTGTTGCCACAATGCGCGGCGTTGTTCGTTATTGCCATCAATATCTTGTAATAGCGGTGAAGTCAGTTGCTTGGCATTGATGCTGGCATCTGCCTCACAACCTGCGAACCACACCCACTCTAGTTGATGTTCACCCAACATGGATAAACGCTCAGGCTCTAGGTGCAGTGCGTCGTCGAGCGTGAGCTTAATGCTTTTTAATACGCGCTCAAACATCAAAGCTGTCTCGTTTTCTGGACACATTGGCGATACCAATAGGAGTTTACAAGAACTTTGCAAATCCAATAATGGTGATTGATAGCCTTCCAGCCTTTCTGGGTGACTCAGCTCCCAAGTGCTGATCCCCATTTCATGTAAATATTGTTTCTCGTTAATTGACATCTTTTGTCACCTATTTGAACGAGGCAATCCTATCAAAATTTCGCATTTAAAGTCAGAGGTGTTATGAAGCTTTTCCAATCACTCGCTATTACGTTACTTATCGCCACCACCAGCTTTACCGCTTTCGCTAAGGATAGCAACGATGGCTGGGAGCTAATCGCCGAGAAAACCGTAAACTTCCAAACCGAGACCGACACGGTAGAACCAAACGGTCTGTTCAAAAACCGCAAGTTCAGCAAAATCAAAATCAAATGTACTCAAGGCACCATGAGCATTAAGAACATGAAAGTGACCATGACCGATGGCAGCGAGAAAAAGCTCAAAACCATGGTTGGAACACTAACGAATGGTATGTCGACACGCGCTTGGACACTACCAGGTTCTGAAGATGCGAAGTTCAAACGTCTAGAGATGGAATACAAAAGCTGGGGCAACATGACATTGAATGCAGCTGGTATGAGTAAAAAGGCAAAAATCGAAGTTTGGGGTAAAAAACGCGTCCAAGAACAGGATTAAATCACTTTTGCTCTGTACGACTCACTAAGAGCTCAAAAACAAAGCCCGCTTTTACAGCGGGCTTTGTCATTCAATATTGGCGATTATAGCTCAGAAAATTCTGGAGAATAATCGATGCGACCAGAGCGTCCGTCACACTGACCTTCGACCAATTCTGCTACGCGGAACGCACCTTGCGGCACTTCCCATGCACAGTCAAAGCCCATATCTTCAGCAGCGGTAAAGCCTTGGCGCGCGTAGTAATCTGGCTCACCTAATACCACACATACTGGGTAACCAAAGTCACGTAGCGAATCAAAACCTTCTTTGATTAGCTCAGCAGCAATACCTTGGCGGCGATAGTCTTCATGTACAGCCAAAGGCGCAAGACCTTGCCAAGATAAATCTTCACCATTCAACGTCACAGGGCTAAACAGCGCATGACCAACCACTTCACCTTCATCAGTACAGGCTACCAAAGACAAAGTGAGCTTGCCGTTTTCACGCAAACGCATCACTAGGTTGGCTTCCGCATCTGTTGGGAAAGCGTGTTTTAATAAGCGGTCAATGGTGAGAATGTCCGCAGGGGCTTCAGTTCGAATAAGCATTCGCTACTCCGGTTTCTTGTGCAGGCGCTTGAACCCCTTTCTGAACAAAGTCAGCCAGTTGGTTCAGTGCTACTTGCATCGCTTTTGGTAACTGCTCTAAGTCGACACTGTCCATCAGGTTTTTCACTTCTAAGCCAAGCTCAGTATCGCCTTCAATAGAAAGGCGACGTTGGAAGAACAGTGTATCAGGGTCTTCTTTACGACCAGCAATAAGTACTAGGTCGTTAAGGTTACCACTAAAACTCACATCTTCCTGAACCGGTTTCTCTGCTACCACTAATTTTTCATCTTGGTAGCTGATGTACCATGCTAAGTTCAAGTCTTTAATCGCAACTTTCAGCCACTTGTCTTCAAGGAACTCAAAATCACCATCTTCTAGGGCTTCTTTGAACACCATTTTCAAACCTTCTAGCAAGGCTTTTTTCTGAACAGTTTGTGGCAATAACTGGACTGGAGATCGCAAAATTGATGCTGCGTTCTTTACTAGTTGACTGCGAATCTTGTTTAACACGCTAATTATCCGTTACTTTGTCATAAGGTTGTCTATCTTACGCAATAGAGTAATACCTGTACCTGTTATGTATCAATAAATCTGTTTGTTTTAGAAGTAGGCGGTTTACTCACTCAAACGTCGTTTTTTTGACCTTACGTGTATTATTGACGCTAAGTCGTGGATAAACGCTTTAATAACGGTATGTTCAAAGTTATAGTTATCAAAATAGCGTTTTTATTACACGGACGAATAATCAGGCTCATTGGAGATCGGTAACACCTTAATGCCTTCCCAGCAATTACAACATTGGTTTGCAACGCTTACCTCAAATAGCCCATTCTTTTTTGCCATTCTTGATAAGAAACACAATTATCGAATGGTGAGTGATCGCTATTGTGACATTGCAGGCTTAGGACACGACGAGATCGTTGGTCTGAACGACAGCCAAGTACTGGGAGAGCAGTTCTACAAGAAGCTCGCGCCCTACTACCAACGCGCGTTCAAAGGTGATCATGTTGAAGCGGAAATTACGCTCGACGAAACCGATCTTGAAACCAGTCTTCACTTCAGCCTTTCTCCCGTTCATGAAGAAAACGAAATTCGCTTTGTGGTTTTTCATGCCATCGACACGTCTGAAAAACAAATTCTGGTTCGCTCGTTAGAAGAGTCCGAAAGCAAGTTCGCTAAGCTAACTCAGCTGTTGCCCGACGGTTTGCTGTTGGTAGAAGATGACATCATCATTTCTGCCAATCCAGCCTCCGCACGTTTACTCGGGTTAAACTCGCCTCATGAGCTACTTGGAGAAGAGCTGACTCGTCTGTTTATCGATGAAAACAGCAAAAAAGTCTTCACTCATCGCATCAGCACATTACTCTCAGAAAAACCTTTTGTGTGTCTGACCAGCGCTCGTTGTGGCTTCGAACGTAAAGTTCAATTGCATGCCGATACCACAGCAATTCTCGGCAGTGAATCTCAAATCATTTTGATCCAAGATGCCGACGATGCGCCCAAGCTGCTCTCTTCTAATTCCAATGAAGATGCGCACATTGATTCACTTACCAAACTGTATAACCGCTTCGGCTTTACGAAACGCTTAGAGCAACTGATTAAGAGCCAGACGCCGTTGCTGGTTTTCTACCTCGACATCGATAACTTTAAGAATATCAATGACTCACTTGGCCATCACATCGGTGACAAAGTGATTCAAGAGGTTTCAGCTCGTCTAAAACGTTCTTTGCCAAATCAAGCGATTATTGGCCATTTAGGCGGCGACGAGTTTGGCATCATCCTGCCTGAGCCTGAAAACACTCGCATGGCAGAGATTTTATCTGAGCGCATTATTTCTCTGATCAACCAACCTTTCGATCTGCATCATTTCAGTAAGCGCCTAGCATGTTCTATTGGTAGTGTTCGTTACCCAGAAGACGGGCAAGACGCGCGCATTCTGCTGCAAAACGCTGATACCGCGATGTACGAAGCAAAAGATCGTGGTCGTAACCGTCTGATTAAATTTAACGATCAGATGAACAAGGAAGCACGTATGCGTTTGTGGTTAGAGATCGAGCTACAAAAAGCGTTGCAGCAAAACGGCTTGGAAGTATGGTACCAACCAAAAGTTAACGCCCGCGACTTCAGCATTAACGGAGCCGAGGCGCTAGTACGTTGGAAGCATCCGGTCGAAGGTTACATCAGCCCGGGGGCATTTATCCCTGTAGCTGAGCGTGCAGGCTTGATTGAACACCTTGGTCGTGTGGTCATGCGTGATGTGTTTAACACGGTAAAACGCTGGAAACTGCAAGGCATTCTACCGGGACGCGTGGCGATCAACCTCTCTCCAGAACAGTTTGGGAACCCACAGCTGATCGACTACATGGAGAAGCTACTACGCACCACCGAACTTGACCCAAGCTGCATTACCTTCGAGCTAACAGAAAGTGCGGTAATGAGCGACAGCGAACACACGCTGCAAATGCTTAATGCGATCAAGAAGCTTGGTTTCGCATTGTCTATCGATGACTTCGGTACGGGTTACTCTTCCCTTTCCTACTTAGCACGCTTCCCTATCGATGAGCTAAAAATCGACCGCGCGTTTATCAACGACATCGATACACTCCCGAAACAAGTAACAGTGATTGAGAACATCATCAACCTTGGTAAATCATTGGATTTGACCGTGGTCGCCGAAGGTGTGGAAACCCACCAACAAGCAACACTGCTATCGAACCTGCAATGTAACTCGATCCAGGGCTTCCATTTTTACCGTCCTCAACCTAAACACGAGGTTGAAGAGTTGTTTGCGCAAAACCGCCGTCATAAGAACTGATCTCAACTGCAACAAAATCTGAGTGTTACCCCTTACTCTCAAGGGGTAAATCTCAACTTTATTGAGCTAAACCTAACTTAGGTCAATTTCGCTATTCATAATTCTTCATAAAATGCGGGCACCTTTTTATTCTCTATGATTGTGAGCATATGGAACTCTTGTGTCCTGCGGGTAACCTGCCTGCGCTAAAAACCGCGATTGATTGCGGTGCAGACGCCGTATACATCGGCTTTAAAGACGATACCAACGCTCGTCACTTTGCTGGTCTGAACTTCAACGGCAAGAAGCTTGAAAAAGCGGTGCAATACGTTCATGACCGCAACAAAAAGATCCACGTTGCATTAAACACGTTTGCCCACCCAAATGGTTTCGAGCGTTGGACAAATGCGGTCGACAATGCAGCAGCACTGGGTGTGGACGCACTTATCGTGGCTGACATTGCGGTACTTGAGTACGCTGCTCGCAAATACCCAGAACTCGAACTGCACCTTTCTGTGCAAGCATCAGCGACCAACGTTGCAGCGGTAGATTTCTACAAGCAAAACTTCAACGTAAAACGCGTTGTACTGCCTCGCGTATTGTCTATCCATCAGGTAAAACAGCTTTCTCGTAACATCACTAGCGATGTCGAGCTAGAAGTCTTTGCTTTTGGTAGCCTGTGCATCATGTCAGAAGGTCGTTGCTACCTGTCTTCATACATGACTGGCGAATCACCAAACACCGTTGGTGCGTGCTCTCCGGCGAAATACGTTCGCTGGCAAGAAACAGAAAACGGTCTGGAATCTCGTCTTAACGATATTCTGATCGATCGCTACAGCGCTGGTGAAAACGCAGGCTACCCAACTTTGTGTAAAGGTCGTTTTGAAGCTGAAATTGAAGGCGAGAAAAAACGCTACCATGCACTGGAAGAACCAACCAGTTTGAACACTCTTTCTATGTTGCCTGAGCTGTTTGCGGCAAATGTGGCTTCCGTAAAAATTGAAGGTCGCCAACGTAGCCCTGCTTACGTAGAACAAGTAACGCGCACGTGGCGTGCAGCGATTGATCGTTACCAAGCAAACCCAGAAGCTTACCAAGTTGAAGCGGCTTGGGATGCAGCGTTGGCAAACGTGTCTGAAGGTACGCAAACCACACTTGGTGCTTACCACCGTAAATGGCAGTAGAGGTTAAGATGGATAACTCAATGAAATACGCACTTGGTCCACTGTTGTACTTCTGGCCAAAGCAAGACGTTGAAGCGTTTTATGAACAAGCAAAATCAAGCTCTGCGGACATCATCTACCTTGGTGAAACCGTATGTTCGAAGCGTCGTGAAATGAAGCCTGCACATTGGTTCGATATCGCGAAAGAGCTGTCTGCATCTGGCAAACAAGTCGTGCTTTCCACGATGGCATTATTAGAAGCGCCAAGTGAAGTGAACATCATGAAGAAGTACATCGACAACGGTGACTTCGCGATTGAAGCCAACGACGTGTCTGCGGTTCAACTGGCTTCTGAGCACAAAGTGCCATTCGTCGTTGGCCCTGCGGTTAACACTTACAACGCGCACACACTTAACTTGTTCCTAAAACAAGGCATGATCCGCTGGTGTATGCCTGTAGAGCTGTCTCGTGAATGGCTCAGCAATACCTTGGTTCAATGTGATGAACTCGGTATTCGCAATAAGTTTGAAGTGGAAGTTTTCAGCCACGGTTATCTGCCACTGGCTTACTCGGCGCGCTGCTTTACCGCTCGTGCAGAAAACAAAGCCAAAGACGACTGCGAAACTTGCTGCATAAAGTACCCAACGGGTATCCAAGTAAGCAGCCAAGAAGGCCAAGAAGTGTTTAACTTAAACGGCATCCAAACTCAGTCTGGTTACTGCTACAACCTGATCAACGATCTACCAAGCATGGAAGGTCTGGTTGATGTGGTTCGTTTAAGCCCACTTGGTCTTAGCACCTTCTCTGAGCTAGACCAATTCCGTTCAAACGAGAAAGGCACCAACCCAGGCAAGATCCAAGACCGCCAATGTAACGGTTACTGGCATCAACTTGCAGGTCTAGAAGTGAAGAACATCTAATCCCTGCTTACGGTTTCAAAGCCATAAAAAAGCGAGGTACTGACCTCGCTTTTTTTACATCTTTTCGTCGTTAAGACGCTTGAATACTTGGCTCTGCTGAACTCTCGTTCATTAGCTTCTTAATATCGCGCCACAACATCGTCATCACCACTAAACTCAAGGCGATGTTAGACAGTGGGAATGCAATCCAAATCCCCGTCACACCCAATAGCTTTGGCATGATGAACAAGAACGGCAATTGAATTGCCATATTACCAATGGTCACAAACATCGCTTTGCTGCCTTTGTTTACCGATTGGTAGTACGCCGCAGCAACCACTAAGAAACCATCCAAGAACAATGCAAACATATGGAGACGAATCCCCACTACTGTCGCATCAATCAGGTTTTGATCAGCATTGTTGAACACCGAGACAAACTCATACGGGAAGATGTTCATCAAAATAACAAACGCGACACCACCGAGTACTGACGTGCCCATTGCGACCTTTAACAGCTTACGAATATTGTCTTGATTGCGTGCACCGTGGTTGTAGCTCACTAAAGGCTGCATACCATTCGCGATGCCTTCCGCGATCAAGTAGTAGACCGTCACGATATAACCTAAGATGGCGTAAGCACCAATCAACAACGCACTACCGTACTGGGTAAACAGCGCATTATGCAGAGCGACCATCATCGAGCCGTATGCGTACATAAAGAAGCTCGATGTGCCGATCATGATAATCTTAGGGATAACATCAAATTGCATCTTAAGATCGCTGATAGTCAAACGCATCTTCGCTCTTGAAGTAAAGAAATATCCCACACCAAGAATGGTGACCACCATCTGTGCTAACGCAGTCGCAATAGCTGCACCTTCAAGCTCCCAACCAAGCCAAGCAATAAACAGGTAATCAAGCACGATATTGATCACGGCACCAATCACCATCAAGAGGGTAGCTAAGTTCGGGCTATCATCGTTACGCAGCAAAAACGGCACTGCGATTGAACCAAGGGAGAACACACACGCCACGCTTAAGATATGCAGGTACTGCAAACCAAGCTCGTATACTCGTCCTTCTGCTCCTTGCCAACGAATAAAGTCATCAGCGAAGAAGAACAAGGTTGTCGCTACGACAGGCATCAAAGCAACTAAAAGCAAAAGACCAGTTGAGAGAATACGTTTAGCACCTTCACTGTCTTTTTCACCTTGTTTGATAGAGGCGAGTGCCCCCGTACCTACGCCCACCATCATACCGATACCAAGTATCGAGCCAATGATCGGCCACGCGACGTTGATCCCGGCTAATCCATCAGCCCCCACATAACGACCAATAAAGATACCATCAACGACTTGGTATAAACCGTTGACCAGCATGGCTGCGACGGTCGGAATTGTGTATTTCCAAAACTGTTTATAAATAGAGTTTTGCATGACTACCACCAATAGTTAGCAAAGCTAACTAAATAGATAAAAGAATAAAATGTATGTTTAGTTTCCGAGCGCTTTATCCAGTAGCGCTTTCAGTTGCTGTGCTTCTTGCTTATCAAGTTTACGCACGAGTTGTTCAGAAATATCCTTGTATACCACCTGTTCAAGGGACATCTCTGCTATCACTTCTTCCGTTAGCAAAACGCGCTTTGAACGCGCATCTTCGTTACAAGCGATGCGTCTAACCAACCCCTTTTTCTCCAAACGAACCACCATATTCGAAGCTGAAGGTTTGGTGACTTGCAGCTCTTCAGCTAAGTCCGTAATACGCACACCTTCTGGATGAAGCTGGATCACTCGTAAGTAATCGAACTCATTAAAGCTCAAATGTGAAAGCGGATCTTCCTTGGCATAAACACGCCACGCTTTGGCACAAAATCGTTCTAACTCAATCAGGCTTTTTTCTAGTGCCATTGTGCTTTGCTCATTTAGTTAGCAAGGCTAACTATTTTAGAGAAGCTATCCAAATTCTTCAAGCACAAAAAAGCCGCTCTAGTTGAGCGGCTCACGGTTATTTTTCTTCTTGTTGCTGTTGTTCGGCTTTGAGCTTAGCAAGTTGTTCTTGCTGCAACTGATCGTAGATTTGCGCCAGTTCCAAGAAGGAGTAACGGTGTTCTACGTATTCATAAACGTTGAAAGAGATTGCTAGCTTGTACAATGAAATCGCATCGGCAATATCACCTTCTAATTGGTAACGCTTACCAAGGTAGAAGTAAGTTTCTGTTAAACGTTCAGCAAGACGGTAGTTTTCGCGCGTACCATCCATGATAGCTTTAAGCGCAGCATCATCAGACACATCACGCAGCATGATCGCAACTAAAACCCAGCCCCACTCTTCACTGCGGTCGCGTTGGTAACGCTTCTCTAGGTTCGCTTTTGCTTGCTCAGGGTTTTGCTCTGCTTCGATGATGTATAACCATAGCGCGCGGAACGGGTCACTTGGCATTTCTTCATAATGCTTAGTCATGTCTTCCAGAGCTAGGTCGATGCGACCGCCGTAATACAAAGCTATTGCACGGTTACGCTCTGCGTATGAATTCTGTGGCGCGAGCTCAAGTGTTGAATCAAATGCTTCGTAAGCGGCATCAAATTCACCCACTTGGGTAAAGTAAACACCTAATAGGTTGAAGATATCTGGTTGAGCAGGGTTCAGTTGCAGAGACTGATTAAAGTCCAAACGAGCCAAATCACGCAGGCCTACACTGTCGTAGTAGTTACCACGCTCGTAGTGCATCTTAGCGCGAACTTCATCGCTCAAGTCTGGACGCTGTAAAAGCTGGGAAAGACGTGCAATCTGAACTTCTTGCTGAACGCTTGGCTGTAGCGGTACCGCCATCGGAGGATAGATCCACTTTTGTGCCGAATGTTGAGAGGTATTAGCACAACCGGTCAGCGCGATAGCGACACATAAACTTGCGGTTTGAAACCATTTCACTAATTGGTACTCCTGTTTGGACCGCTCTGGGTCTGTTTCTCTTTATGCACTATAGGATATATAACTTCGCTTGAGGCTAAACTTGTCGAAACAGGCCAAAAAAAAGGGGAGCGAAAATGCTCCCCTTTTATAGCATGCTTTCAGTCTCTTAAGCTAATAAAAGACCAAAAGTCGAAACTTAGATTATTCGCCTTTTGCTTCAGAAGCGTCGTTTGCTTCTTCTGCTGGCTTCTCTACAGCTTCTTTCATACTTAGACGTACACGGCCTTGGCGGTCGATTTCAAGAACTTTAACTTGAACTTCTTGACCTTCAGTTAGGTAGTCAGACACTTTCTCAACGCGTTTTTCAGCGATTTGAGAGATGTGTACTAGACCATCTTTACCTGGAAGAACCGTTACGAATGCACCAAAGTCAGCTAGACGTGCAACCTTACCAGTGTAGATACGGCCTACTTCAACTTCAGCAGTGATCTCTTCGATGCGGCGGATAGCTTCTTTCGCTGCTGCACCTTCAGTTGCTGCAATCTTGATAGTACCGTCGTCTTCGATTTCGATAGTTGTACCAGTCTCTTCAGTTAGAGCACGGATAACTGCACCACCTTTACCGATAACGTCTTTGATCTTCTCTGCGCTGATCTTCATTGTGTGAATGCGAGGAGCGAATTCAGAGATGTCTTCACGAGCACCAGAGATAGCTTCATCCATTACAGATAGGATGTGCTTACGTGCACCTTGAGCTTGGTTAAGCGCAATTTGCATGATCTCTTTAGTGATACCTTCGATCTTGATGTCCATTTGAAGTGCTGTGATACCAGTGTTAGTACCCGCTACTTTAAAGTCCATGTCACCTAGGTGGTCTTCGTCGCCAAGGATGTCAGAAAGAACAACGAAGTCGTCGCCTTCTTTAACAAGACCCATTGCGATACCCGCAACAGAAGACTTGATTGGCACACCTGCATCCATAAGAGCAAGAGAAGTACCACATACAGAAGCCATTGAAGAAGAACCGTTAGATTCAGTGATTTCCGATACAACACGTACTGTGTATGGGAATTCATCAACAGAAGGCATTACTGCTGCGATACCGCGTTTAGCCAGTTTACCGTGACCAATTTCACGACGCTTAGGAGAACCTACAAAACCAGTTTCACCAACACAGTATGGAGGGAAGTTGTAGTGTAGTAGGAAGTGATCTTTACGCTCACCTGTTAGCTCGTCGATGATTTGAGCATCACGCTGCGTACCTAGAGTCGCAGTTACTAGAGCCTGAGTTTCACCACGTGTAAATAGTGATGAACCGTGTGTACGTGGAAGAACACCAGTACGTACGTCTAGCGCACGAACCATGTCTTTTTCACGGCCGTCGATACGTGGGTTACCAGCGATGATGCTGCGACGTACAACTGTCTTCTCTAGATCGTGGAAGATAGTGTGGATTTCTTTTGTGTTCGCTTCTGGATCTTCAGCAAGTAGCACTTCGTTTACTTCACCAGCGATCTCGTGGATGCGGTCGTAACGAGCCATCTTCTCAGTGATTTGGTAAGCTTCAACAAGCTTAGCTTCAGCCAGTTCAGCGATCTTGTTTACAAGCGCTGTGTTCTCTTCTGGAGCAACCCAATCCCAAGCAGGAGTCGCTACTTCAGCAGCAAACTCGTTGATTGCCTTGATCACTGTTTGTTGTTGGTCGTGGCCGTAAACAACCGCTGATAGCATTTCTTCTTCAGTTAGGTTGTCAGCTTCTGACTCAACCATTAGTACTGCAGATTCAGTACCCGCAACCACTAGGTCTAGCTTAGAAGCTTCTAGTTCAGTGTTGCTTGGGTTAAGTACTAGTTGACCGTCGATGTGACCAACACGTGCAGCACCGATAGGACCGTTGAACGGAATACCAGAGATAGCTAGCGCCGCAGAAGTACCGATCATAGTTACGATATCAGGTTGAACATCTGGGTTAACGGATACTACCGTTGCGATAACTTGTACTTCGTTTTTGAATGCATCTGGGAAAAGTGGACGGATTGGACGGTCGATTAGACGAGCCGTTAGCGTTTCACCTTCAGATGGACGACCTTCACGCTTGAAGAAACCACCAGGGATTTTACCTGCAGCGTAAGTACGCTCTTGGTAGTTAACTGTTAGCGGGAAGAAGTCTTGACCTTCAACTGCTTCTTTTTTACCAACTACAGAAACGAATACTGCTGTATCGTCCATAGTTACCATAACGGCTGCCGTAGCTTGACGTGCGATAACGCCAGTTTCTAGAGTAACTGTGTGGTTACCGTACTGGAACGTTTTAACAACTGGTTTTTCGAACATTGTTATTCCTTGTTTCTAAGCGCATCGATGGACTTGCTCAGAGAGTATTGATTGATACTCAAGACATTACGAATCGCGACTAGTGAAAACAAACTGACATGGTGTGCAATTCGCTTTTAATAGTCGCGACCTTTTGGTCGACGTGGTTGACTGTAATGCAATGAGTCTTTGTGAAAATCTCAAAACGAGATTTAACCGCGTGTAGTATAACGGCATAAGTTTGATTTGGCTAAGCCATAGCAGTGAAAATAAGTAACGGGCAACAAAAAAGGGGCATAAAGCCCCTTTTAGACAAACTGCTATGCAGTCGCTGATTAGCGACGTAGGCCTAGACGCTTGATTAGGTCTTGGTAGCGAGCTAGATTTTTACCTTTTAGGTAATCTAGAAGCTTACGACGACGAGAAACCATACGTAGAAGACCACGACGGCTGTGGTGATCGCCTTTGTGTGCTTTGAAGTGACCTTGTAGGTGGTTGATAGAAGCTGTAAGTAGAGCTACTTGAACTTCTGGTGAACCTGTGTCGCCTTCGCCTTGTGCGTATTCTGCAACGATTGCTGCTTTAGTTTCTGCATTCAGAGACATAATTCTCTCCTAATAAGAGTAAGTTTAAAGTTGTAGCAGCCAATCTCTGATTCAGCCGCTACGCGAAGCGCGAATTATAGGGAAGTTTCCTCACCCGCGCAATATAAAAATACCGGCATTACAGCCGGTATTTTCTAGAGCTTGATGAAGTTACTCTTCGTCGCGGAAAACCACCAAACGTTTTGGTGCCACTTTTCCATCGTCGTTCACTTCAGCAACGCCAATAAACAGCTTATCTTCACCAGAAGTCATGCGAATTGGCGTCCCTTCTGGCGCGCCAAACACTTGTACTGGCATACCATGCTGTACCAAGTTGGTTAGCTCTGCGTTTAGGTTTACCTCAGGTAAATCTTCAACGGCAGTGTCCATTGGCAACAGCAGTGGATCAAGCAACTCTTTTGGTGCGACTTCATCACGATGCGCTTGCTCTAGCAACTCATTAAGTTGCTCTAGCGTCACCATTTTTTCGTATGGGTACTTAGCAACACCAGTACGACGAAGCATGGTCACGTGTGCGCCACAGCCAAGCATTTCACCTAGGTCATCAACGATAGTACGGATGTAAGTGCCTTTCGAGCAGTGTACTTCCATCTCAACTTCGTCACCTTCAAAACGGTGAAGCACGATTTCGTATACGGTGATCTTGCGCGATTCACGTGGCACTTCAATGCCTTTACGAGCGTACTCGTACAATGGCTTACCTTGGTATTTCAATGCTGAGAACATCGAAGGTACTTGGTCTGATTCACCACGGAACGTGTCGATGCACGCTTCTAACTTCTCAAGGTTCACGTCAACTGGACGCGTCTCTACCACTTCGCCATCAGAGTCAGACGTATCAGTACGCTCACCTAACTTTGCGATTACGCGGTAGCGCTTGTCTGAATCCAACAAGAACTGAGAGAACTTAGTTGCTTCGCCTAAGCAGATTGGCAACATGCCCGTCGCTAGTGGGTCCAATGCACCCGTATGACCCGCTTTTTCAGCAAAGAAAATACGTTTTACTTTTTGCAGTGCATCATTTGAAGAAATACCTGTTGGTTTGTCCAACAAGATAACGCCATTAATTGGACGACCTTTACGACGACGAGCCATTACTCTTCCCCTGCCTGATCTTCTTCGCGACCTGAATCTTGCTGTTTACGTTTATCTTCGTTAACAACTTCAGAAACTAGGTTCGACATACGCATACCTTCTACTAGTGTGTTGTCGTAGTAGAAACGGATTTCAGGCGTCAGACGTAGGCGAATACGCTTACCAAGCATCATACGGATGTGCACTTCGTGCTCACGTAGTGCTGCTAGGCATGATTCTGGCGTTTGCTCACCCACACATAGGAAAGTAACGAATACTTTTGCGTAAGCAAGATCGCGTGATACTTCTACATCAGAAATCGTAACCATGCCTAGGCGAGAGTCACGAACTTCACGTTGAAGGATCATCGCAAGTTCTTTTTGCAGCTGCTGTGATACGCGCTGCGTGCGGCTAAATTCTTTTGACATATTCATTCTCTTAAATAGAAAGAATGGGGGGATGGTCAAGCCAGCCCCCCATGGTGTATTCAACAACCAATTACTATTTGTCTTTCAGACGTTTAGTAATTTTAGTCAATTAGTCTAGAGTACGTTTGATTTCAACGACTTCGAATACTTCGATCTGGTCGCCAACGCGAACGTCGTTGTAGTTCTTAACGCCGATACCACACTCGTAGCCATTCTTAACTTCTTGAACGTCATCTTTAAAGCGACGAAGTGACTCTAGTTCACCTTCGTAGATAACAACGTTGTCGCGTAGAACGCGGATTGGGTTGTTACGCTTAATTAGACCTTCAGTAACCATACAACCAGCGATTGCGCCCAGTTTCGGTGACTTAAATACGTCACGTACTTCAGCAAGACCAATGATTTCTTGCTTGAATTCTGGAGCAAGCATACCGCCCATTGCTTGTTTAACTTCGTCAATCAATTGGTAAATGATTGAGTAGTAACGTAGGTCAACGCTTGCTGCTTCAATTGCACGGCGAGCAGATGCATCCGCACGTACGTTAAAGCCAAGGATGATTGCGTTTGAAGCTTCTGCAAGAACTGCGTCAGTCTCAGTAATACCACCAACACCAGAACCAACGATGTTCACTTTAACTTCGTCAGTAGACAGTTTCAGTAGAGAGTCTGCGATTGCTTCTACAGAACCTTGTACGTCAGCTTTCAGTACTACGTTTAGTTCAGCAACTTCACCAGCAGTCATGTTAGAGAACATGTTCTCTAGTTTAGATTTCTGCTGACGAGCAAGTTTCACTTCACGGAACTTACCAGCACGGTAGTTTGCTACTTCACGCGCTTTACGCTCGTCACGTACTACTGTCGCTTCGTCACCTGAAGATGGTACGCCTGAAAGACCTAGGATCTCTACAGGGATAGATGGACCAGCTTCTGTGATTTCTTGACCTAGTTCGTCACGCATTGCACGAACACGACCGTATTCTTGGCCACAAAGAACGATGTCGCCTTTGTTTAGCGTACCTGATTGAACAAGTACTGTTGCAACTGGACCGCGACCTTTATCTAGGCGAGATTCAACAACAACACCAGATGCCATGCCTTCAGCTACAGCTGTAAGTTCAAGAACTTCAGACTGAAGAAGGATTGCTTCTAGAAGACCATCGATGTTTGTACCCTGTTTAGCAGAGATGTGAACGAACATGTTCTCACCGCCCCATTCTTCAGGGATTACGTCGTATTGAGCTAGCTCATTCTTAACGTTGTCTGGGTTCGCGTCTTCTTTATCGATCTTGTTCACAGCAACAATTAGAGGAACGCCTGCCGCTTTCGCGTGCTGGATCGCTTCAACTGTTTGTGGCATTACGCCATCGTCTGCTGCAACTACAAGAACAACGATATCTGTCGCTTGAGCACCACGAGCACGCATTGCAGTAAACGCTGCGTGTCCAGGAGTATCAAGGAACGTGATCATGCCGTTGTCAGTTTCAACGTGGTAAGCACCGATGTGCTGTGTAATACCACCCGCTTCGCCTGAAGCAACGTGTGTACGACGGATGTAGTCAAGTGTTGACGTTTTACCGTGGTCAACGTGACCCATGATAGTTACAACTGGAGCGCGTGGTACTGCTTCTGCGTTTGTATCACGATCAGATAGTACTGCTTCTTCCAGTTCGTTCTCTTTACGAAGAACTACCTTGTGACCCATTTCTTCAGCAACAAGCTGTGCTGTTTCTTGGTCGATCACTTGGTTGATAGTCGCCATAGCGCCCATCTTCATCATTACTTTGATAACTTCTGTCGCTTTAACCGACATCTTGTTAGCAAGTTCAGAAAGAACGATTGTTTCACCGATTACTACGTCTTGTTTTGCTACAGTCGCAGACTTATCGAAACCGTGTTGCATTGAAGTTGGCTTAGCAAGCTTGCCTTTGTTACGGCCTTTGCCACCACGTTGGTTACGACCACCGCGTGATTGCTCTTCTTTTGCTGGCTTCTTCTTCTTACGACGAGCACCGCCTTCTTCTTTACGGTCAGCTGCATCTTCAGCTTCACGAGCGTAACGAGAAGTGGTTACGTGGTAGTCAGAGTTTTCAAGTTCTTTCTTCTTAGACTCTTCTTCAGACCAACGAGCTTCGTTCTCTTCTGCAAGTTTACGAGCTTCTTCAACAAGCTTCGCGGCTTCTTGCTCAGCTTTACGTTGGGCTTCTTCTTCCTGACGACGCTTTAGCTCGTCAGCTTCTTTCTTCGCTTGCGTATTAGCATCCGCATTTTTTGCATTCATGTCTTTCTTAGCCTTTTCAGCTTGTGCGCGTTTTGCCTTTTCTTCAGCTTCACGTTTTGCATCCGCTTCACGTTTCGCTTTCTCATCGGCTTCGCGCTGTGCTTTCTCTGCAGCTTCACGTTTGGCTTGTTCTTCTGCCTCACGCTTCGCAAGCTCTTCAGCTTCACGCTTTGCTGCTTCCTCAGCCTCACGTTTTGCGTCGTCTTCGATAGTGCTGCGCTTCACATATGTGCGCTTCTTACGCACTTCTACTTGAACATCCTTACTTTTGCCGCCACCTGCTGCAACACTTAGCGTGCTACGAGTCTTACGTTGAAGCGTCAGTCTAGTAGGTTCAGATTCGCCCGACTTATCGCCGTGCTCTTTCTTCAGGTGAGAGAGAAGCTTTTGCTTCTCTTCATCCGATACATGGTCAGAACTCGCTTTGTTCATGCCAGCGTCAGCAAGTTGTTCCATTAAGCGGTCGACTGGAGTACCAATCTCTTCACTCAGAGCTTTAACTGTTAATTGTGTCATGCCGCTTCCTCCTTGCTGATATTATGCTTCTTCGCCGAACCAACAGATGTTACGTGCAGCCATGATAAGCTCACCTGCGCGTTCTTCTGTCAGGCCTTCAATACCTTCTAAATCGTCGATACCTTGGTCGGCTAGATCTTCTAGTGTTGCTACACCTTTTGCTGCCAACTTGAATGCCATCTCACGCTCTAGACCTTCAAGGCCTAGTAGATCTTCAGCTGGCTCTAGACCTTCAAAAGACTCTTCTTGCGCTAGGGCAATTGTCGTTAGCGCGTCTTTCGCACGGCTACGAAGCTCTTCTACAAGCTCTTCGTTTAGGCCGTCTACGTCTAGCAGTTCGTTAACTGGAACGTATGCGATTTCTTCTAGCGTTGAGAAACCTTCTTCAACAAGTAGTTGAGCGAAGTCTTCTTCAATGTCTAGGTACTTCATGAAGTTTTCGATAGACGCTTGAGATTCTTCAGCGTGTTTCTTCTGAAGATCTGCCACAGTCATTACGTTCAGTTCCCAACCAGTTAGTTGAGATGCTAGACGTACGTTTTGACCGTTACGACCGATAGCTTGCGCTAGGTTGTCAGCTTCAACTGCGATGTCCATTGAGTGTGCATCTTCATCAACGATGATAGAAGCAACGTCAGCTGGCGCCATTGCGTTGATAACGAATTGAGCTGGGTTATCGTCCCAAAGAACGATATCAATACGCTCACCACCAAGCTCACCAGATACTGCTTGTACACGTGCACCACGCATACCAACACACGCACCTACAGGGTCGATACGTTTGTCATTTGTTTTAACAGCGATCTTAGCGCGAGAACCTGGATCACGTGCAGCACCTTTAAGCTCGATGATTTCTTCAGCGATTTCTGGTACTTCTACACGGAATAGTTCTGCCAGCATTTCTGGCTTAGAACGTGTAATGAACAGTTGGAAACCACGCGCTTCTGGAGCAACTTTGTACAGAAGACCACGAACACGGTCACCTGGACGGAAGTTTTCACGAGGAAGTTGGTCATCACGTAGGATTACCGCTTCTGCGTTGTTACCTAGATCCATTACAACTGTTTCACGGTTTACTTTCTTAACAACACCAGTGATTAGGTCACCTTCGTTGTCGATAAACTGTTCTACGATTTGTGCACGCTCAGCTTCACGTACTTTTTGTACGATAACTTGCTTAGCAGTTTGAGTCGTAATACGGTCAAATGTAACCGATGGGATATCGTCTTCTACGAAATCACCTAGTTGAATGTCTGCATCTTCATACTGTGCAGCTTCTAGAGAGATTTCTTTTGTTGGGTTTTCTACATCTTCTACAACCAACCAACGGCGGAAAGTTTCAAACTCACCCGTTTTACGGTCGATAGCGACACGTACATCGATTTCGATTTCGTATTTTTTCTTTGTAGAAGTTGCTAGAGCAATCTCAAGAGCTTCAAAGATACGCTCACGAGGTACCGCTTTTTCGTTCGATACCGCTTCTGCTACCGCTAAAATTTCTTTACTCATTGTATTTAGCCTCTAAGCTTCAAATTTTTTAGGGAACTAAAATTTAGGGATCAGGTTAGCTTTTGAAATGTTACTTAGAGCAAACTCTTCTTGTTGCCCATCAACAGTAACTGCAATTGTCTCACCATCTACGCTGTGGATAATACCTGCCCACTTACGACGGTTTGCAACAGCCATTTTCAAAACGATGCTGACCTCGTGACCAATAAATTGCTCGTAATGTGCTGCTTTGAAAAGTGGTCTTTCTAAGCCTGGAGAAGAAACTTCTAGGCTGTAAGCAACAGAAATTGGATCTTCAACGTCTAGTACTGCGCTAACCTGATGGCTTACTTCTGCACAAGCGTCTACATTGATGCCATTTTCGTGGTCGATGTAGATACGTAACGTTGAGTGCGCACCCGCACGAATAAATTCTAATCCAACCAACTCATAGCCTGATGCCTCTACTGGAGCTTCAAGCATTTCAGTAAGTTGTCTTTCTAAACCAGTCATTTGAACCACTCCAGAAACAAAAAAAGGGCTCAGAGCCCAATCAAAAAACCAAGCAGTGATCCGAGTTAAATTACAAAAACTCAGATAACAAAAAACCCCGAAAGTCGGGGTTTTATGCTGCTGGACCCTGATACGTTAAGAATAGCCAAAATTTGCTTTTCTTAACTCACAGTGTGGTTAGCACTGTGCAAACTTGCCAATCGAATCATTCTTTCCAATGAAAGAAGAGATTGGTTGCGGGGGCCGGATTTGAACCGACGACCTTCGGGTTATGAGCCCGACGAGCTACCAAGCTGCTCCACCCCGCGTCCGACTTGCTGAGCATTATACGCTCAACTAAGTGATTTACAAGTTTGTAAATTCATGGTGCCGAGAGAGGGACTCGAACCCTCACACCAAAGGCACTAGCACCTCATGCTAGCGTGTCTACCAATTTCACCATCTCGGCTACATAAACCTTTACAGCTTATTGTGGAATCTCATCACCTGCTGGTGCTGGAACTTCACTTGCTGCATCTTTAACTTGTTCTACAACTGGCTGA
The DNA here is from genome assembly GCF_001557945.1 of Vibrio sp. CUB2. Classification (NCBI taxonomy): domain Bacteria; kingdom Pseudomonadati; phylum Pseudomonadota; class Gammaproteobacteria; order Vibrionales; family Vibrionaceae; genus Vibrio; species Vibrio sp. CUB2. The sequence continues at coordinate 253,346 of NZ_LNRB01000007.1, forward strand.
CCTAGTGTTGGGTCTACCCATTGTGACTCAGTCTTGTGCGTAGACATACGACCAAGTAACAAGCTAATGATAAAAAATACGGTTGCTAAAATAGCAGTTGTTCGGGTTAAGAAATTACCTGAGCCGCTTGCACCAAACACTGTGTTTGAAGCACCTGCACCGAACGAGGCTCCCATATCTGCGCCTTTACCTTGTTGAATCAACACAAGGCCAATCACACCAAGCGCCGCCAACAGGTAAATCACAAGTAGAACTGAAAACATTTTTTTCCACCTATGTTCCAAATTGTTGAGCCAGCGCCGTTCAAAAACAATGATGTTTATTTATGAACAAGGCTAGCGACCTCCTAACGGGAGGCGGAGCAATACTAGCGAAAGCCAGTAACGCTGACAAGGGAAAATTAGCAAAAAGTCAGCGCTAACGCATTAAGCGCTCAAAAAAAGGGCAAAAGATGCCCTTTTCTCTCGCAAAATAGGTTAACGCAATGATTAACAACTTGCTTTTACTGCGTCTGCAATTTTAAGCGCAGAGCTTTGAACAAGCTCGGCATCTTCACCTTCAACCATCACTCGGATCAGAGGCTCAGTGCCTGATTTGCGAAGCAATACGCGACCTTTGTCACCAAGCTCAGCTTCAACCGCTGCTACTGAGTCTAGTACAGCTTGAGCTTCAAGTGGGTTGCTTTCACCAGCAAAGCGTACGTTTTCCAGTACTTGTGGGTAAAGCGTCATCCCTTGAGACAAGTCGTGTAGTGTCATATCACTGCCGACCACAGAAGCAAGAACTTGCAACGCGGCAACAATTGCATCACCCGTAGTAACTTTGTCTAGCAAGATAACGTGACCTGAGTTTTCAGCGCCAATCTTCCAGCCTTTCGCAAGTAGCTGCTCCATCACGTAGCGATCACCTACAGCTGCACGTACAAATGGAATACCTAGTTGCTTTAAGCCATTTTCCATGCCTAGGTTTGTCATTAGCGTACCAACAACACCACCTTTTAGTTCACCACGACGCAATGCATCGCGTGCGATGATGTAAGCGATTTGGTCACCGTCGATCTTGTTACCTAAATGGTCAACCATAATGATACGGTCACCATCACCATCGAACGCTAGGCCAAGATGAGCTTGCTCTTCTACCACACGCTTTTGTAACGCACGAACGTCAGTCGCGCCCACTTCAGCGTTGATGTTAGTGCCGTTTGGCTCAACACCCATTGCGACAACTTCTGCGCCTAACTCTTTGAATACGTTAGGAGCAATGTGGTAAGTCGCACCGTGTGCACAGTCAACAACGATTTTTAGGTTTGCAAGGCTCAACTCAGAAGGGAAAGTGCTCTTACAAAATTCGATGTAACGACCTGCTGCATCATTTAGACGAGTCGCTTTACCAAGCTCAGCAGACTCAACACATTCGATGTCTTTGTCTAGCTCAGCTTCAATAGCAAGCTCGATATCATCCGGAAGCTTAGTACCTTCAGACGAGAAGAACTTAATACCGTTGTCGTAGTAAGGGTTGTGAGACGCTGAAATAACGATACCCGCTTCCGCACGGAAGGTTTGCGTTAGGTAAGCGACTGCCGGTGTTGGCATTGGACCCGTAAAGGTAGCTTTCAGACCAGCTGCTGCAAGACCGGCTTCAAGAGCAGATTCAAGCATGTAGCCAGAGATACGCGTATCTTTACCGATGATAACTTTCTTAGTGCCTTGTTTTGCTAGTACACGACCAGCTGCCCAGCCAAGCTTTAGTACGAAATCCGGAGTAATCGGGTATTGACCAACTTTACCGCGCACACCGTCAGTACCAAAATAACGTCTTTTATCAGACATAAAACTTTCCTTAATTCTTTTTGATATTTTTGTTCGTCATCTCAACCACCTTCATTGCTTCAATGGTTTCTTCAAAGTCATGAACTCGAATGATCTGCGCACCTTTCATTGCAGCGATAGTCGCACAGACCACGCTTGCATTAGTGCATTCCGCTGCGGCTTTATCCAACAGCTTAAAGATCATTGACTTACGCGACATACCAGCAAGTATTGGTAAGCCGAATTCATGGAACTTATCGAGATGAGCGAGCATATGATAATTGTGTTCTATGGTTTTGCCAAAGCCAAAACCTGGGTCTAGGATAAGTTGAGACTTATCAATACCCACCGCTTCACAAGCAGCAATGCGTTCTTTGAGAAATTCTGAGACATCTTCCATCAGATCATCATACTGTGGATTTGCCTGCATCGTTCTAGGTTGACCTTTCATGTGCATCAAGCAAATTGGTAGGTTTGCTTGTGCCGCCACTTCCAGAGCCCCCGGTTCTTGAAGCGCGCGAACATCATTGATGAGATCGGCTCCCGCTTCATAAGCTTGGCGCATCACTTCAGCTTTACTGGTATCAACAGAAATCCAAACATCGTGTTTTTTGCGAATCGCTTTGATAACAGGAATGACGCGTTGCAGTTCTTCCTCTAGCTCAACATCTGGCGCGCCAGGACGCGTCGACTCACCACCGATATCGATAATACTGACGCCGGCAGCAATCATTTTCTCAGCTTGGACAAGCGCAAGATCGAGTGAGTTGAACTTACCACCATCGGAGAAGGAGTCTGGGGTTACATTGAGAATCGCCATGACGTGAGGGCGAGAAAGGTCGAGAGATTTGTTGTTTGCTTTAATAATCATAGCTTTAATAATCACAACATATACAAAAACCCCGAGCTTAACTCGGGGTTTATTATCAAAGGCTACTCTTTATTCAGAGTCTTTCTTTTCTGGCGCTTCGCTTGAAGTCGCTTCTTGAGAAGCCGGTTGCTCTACTGGTTTTGTAGGCTCTTCTGATTTCTCTTCAGCTTTTGCTTCAGGTTTCGCTTGAGGCTTATCGTTGTCTTCTGGTTTGTTTGCAGGCTTATCACCCCAACCAGCAGGCTCACGAATGTCCGCCTTACGCTCCATCAGATCATCAATCTGGCCAGCATCAATGGTTTCATACTTCATTAGCGCGTCTTTCATCGCATGCATGATATCCATGTTGTCTTGCAAGATTTGTTTCGCACGGTCGTAGTTACGGTCGATGATCTTGCGAACTTCATCATCGATTAGCTTCGCTGTGTCATCAGACATGTGTTTAGTCTGAGTAACACTACGTCCTAGGAACACTTCACCTTCTTCTTCCGCATACAGTAGCGGACCAAGTTTCTCAGAGAAGCCCCACTGCGTAACCATCTTACGAGCGATGTCTGTTGCACGTTCGATATCGTTCGATGCACCTGTCGATACTTTGTCAGCACCGTAGATCAGCTCTTCCGCTAGACGACCACCGTACAAGCTAGAAACCATTGATTCTAGGTGTTGGCGAGACATACTCACACGGTCTTGCTCAGGTAGGTACATAGTCACACCCAACGCACGACCACGTGGAATGATAGACACTTTGTAAACTGGATCGTGTTCAGGAACCAAGCGACCAACAATTGCGTGCCCCGCTTCGTGGTATGCTGTTGATTCTTTCACTTCCTCAGACATCACCATTGAACGGCGCTCTGCACCCATCATGATTTTGTCTTTAGCCAGTTCAAACTCAACCATAGAAACGTTGCGCTTGTTGCCGCGTGCAGCAAATAGAGCCGCTTCGTTAACTAAGTTTGCTAGGTCTGCACCAGAGAAACCCGGAGTACCACGTGCAATTAGAGATGGCTCTACGTCACCCGCTAGAGGCACTTTACGCATGTGTACTTTAAGAATTTGCTCACGACCACGTACGTCTGGAAGACCAACAACGACTTGACGGTCAAAACGGCCAGGACGCAACAGCGCAGGGTCAAGTACGTCAGGACGGTTAGTCGCAGCGATAACAATGATACCTTCGTTACCTTCAAAACCATCCATCTCTACAAGCATTTGGTTTAGTGTTTGTTCACGTTCATCGTGACCACCACCAACACCTGCACCACGTTGACGACCAACCGCATCGATCTCATCGATGAAGATGATACAAGGTGCCGCTTTCTTCGCTTGTTCAAACATGTCACGTACACGAGATGCACCAACACCTACGAACATTTCTACGAAGTCAGAACCAGAGATAGTAAAGAATGGTACTTTTGCTTCACCAGCAATGGCTTTCGCTAGTAGCGTTTTACCAGTACCAGGAGGACCAACCATTAATACACCTGTTGGAATCTTACCGCCCAGTTTTTGGAAGCGGCTTGGATCACGCAGGTAGTCCACCAATTCTTTTACGTCTTCTTTTGCTTCGTCACAGCCTGCAACGTCCGCAAAAGTTGTCTTGATCTGCTCTTCGCTCATCATACGAGCTTTGCTCTTACCGAAAGACATAGCGCCTTTACCGCCGCCGCCTTGCATTTGACGCATGAAGAAAATCCATACACCAATCAGTAAAATCATTGGGAACCAAGAAATGAAAATAGTGCCTAGCAGGCTTTGCTCTTCAGGAGGCGTACCTTGCACTTTCACGTTTTGATTAATTAGGTCATCTAGAAGCTTTTGGTCATACACAGGCATGTAAGTAACCATTTTGGCACCGCCGCCGCGACGAACAAAGCTAATCTCACCGTCTTTAAAAGTTGCTTCTTGAATCTGGCCTTGGCCAACTTCCTGTACAAACGTGGTGTAATCCACGGTTCTGCCATTGCTCTCTCCAGGGCCAAAGCTCTGGAATACCGACATCAATACGACAGCGATAACAAGCCACAGAATTAAATTTTTTGCCATGTCACTCAAGGTGTCAGCCTCTCGATAACTAATTGTAATTAAAGGTAGGGTACTACAGTTCATTTCCTGTAGCTATAGTGTTAACCATGCTCTAAACAAGCGAAATAGTTAACCTTTGTAACCAGTGGCTACAACGAAGACTTCTCGGGAGCGAGCTCGCGATGAGTCTGGTTTTCTGATTTTTACGACTTTAAACATGTCTCGGACTTCTTTCACAAATTGATCGAAGCCTTCACCCTGGAAAACCTTTACGACAAAGCTACCATTAGGTGCTAGAACTTGTCGACACATATCTAAAGCCAATTCAACTAAATACATAGCTCGTGGCTGATCTACAGAGTTATTACCAGCGATGTTAGGAGCCATATCAGACATTACTACGTCAACCATCGAAGGTTGGATTCTTTCTAATAGAGCATCTAAAACCGCCTCGTCACGAAAGTCACCTTGCAGGAAGCTTACACCAGCGATTGGATCCATAGGCAATAAGTCACATGCAATGATTTGACCTTCTTCACCTATTATCTTAGCAGCATATTGAGACCATCCACCTGGAGCTGCACCTAAATCGACGACAGTCATCCCAGATTTCAACAATTTATCTTTTGTTTGGATCTCTTCGATTTTGAAGTAAGCACGAGAACGGTAGCCTTTCTTACGAGCTTCGTTTGCGTATTTATCATCAAAGTGTTCTTTCAACCAACGACCAGAACTAGCCGAATGTTTTTGTTTACTCATTTTAATCCCAACAAGGCGTAATTAGGAGCTATTGTTCTAATAGGCTCAACCTATTACTCAATAAATTATAGTCTTCAGCAATAGATGGCGTTAAAATAGCTTTTTTCAACCCTTATTTTAAAGAAAATTGGCCGCGTAATGAACCTAAGCACCAAACAAAAGCAGCACCTAAAAGGCCTGGCTCACAGTTTAAAACCTGTTGTGCTAATGGGCGCAAATGGACTTACAGAAGCCGTGCTAGCAGAAATTGAAATCGCTCTTGACCACCACGAACTGATCAAAATTAAAGTTGCATCAGAAGACCGTGAGACAAAACAGCTGATCATCGACGCTATCGTACGTGAGACGGGCGCTGAAAAAGTTCAGACAATTGGTAAAGTACTTGTGCTATACCGCCAGTCTGAAGAGCGTAAAATCGAAATCCCACGTAAGTAATCCCTACTTGCGCAGAGGAAGAAGAAAAGGTCGCCATGGGCGACCTTTTTTGCATCTACTATTTAAGCCTAATTAAAACAGACTGGTTTTAATTAGATATACTCAACGCTATCGATTTCGAAGTCTTTCGCGCCGCCTGGGGTTTGAATAACGACTTCGTCACCTTCCATCTTACCGATCAAGCCACGTGCGATTGGAGAACTGATTGAAATGCGGCCGGCTTTGATATCTGCTTCATCGTCACCAACGATTTGGTACGTTTTCTCTTCTTCTGTATCACAGTCAATTAGAGTAACCGTTGAACCAAAAATCACTTTACCAGTGTTGTCCATCGTTGTTACATCAATGACTTGAGCTACAGATAGCTTGTATTCAATGTCACGGATTTGTGCTTCACAGATACCCTGCTCTTCACGAGCTGCGTGGTATTCTGCATTTTCCTTCAAGTCGCCTAGTTCACGCGCTTCTGCGATTGCTTCTGAAATTTGTGGGCGAAGCTTTAGTAGACGATCTAGCTCAGTACGTAGCAATTGTTCGCCACGCAGTGTCATTGGAACTTTTTCCATTATATAACCTCAAGGCCAAAGGTGTCTTTGGACAAAAAAAGCCCACCCAATCATGGTGACTGGGTAGTACGTTCAAAGATTCTGTTTTGATTAGTTTAAACAAACTAGGGTATGAAATCACCTTAATTCGATTTTGCTGTCTAGTTGTGTGGTTAATAACGCGCCATCAATTGTTTTTAGATTTAACCATCATCGCAATTTATTGAAAAACAACACTGTTCATTACATAAAAAACCTCAAGAAAGATAAAAACAAATCAATGTCAGGCTAATGTCATGCCGACACAAACCATTAAAATACAACCACTTAAGACAAGCAACCACACAATTGAACACTGTTCATTAGTTGGATTTATATCATTTTACTAACTCATAAGGAAACTTTAGCAGTAAAACATGTCCGGCAAGTTGTTACGTCATAGCTTTTTCGAATGTGGGCGATTCTCACGAGTGAAACTATACGCACAACAACAACTTGTGAGAGATAACCTCTCCCCCATAAAACAATGATTATGGACAGCTAACTAGGACAAATAAGATGAAAAAGACTCTAATTGCTCTTTCTGTATCTGCAGCAGCTATGGCAACTGGCGTTAACGCAGCTGAGCTTTACAACCAAGACGGCACTTCTCTAGAAATGGGCGGCCGTGCTGAAGCACGTCTATCTATGAAAGATGGCGACGTAGCGGACAACTCTCGTATCCGTCTAAACTTCCTTGGTACTCAAGCAATCAACGACAACCTATACGGTGTTGGTTTCTGGGAAGGTGAGTTCACTACAGCTGAAAACGGCGGCGTAGACGGCAACAGCAATCTAGACACTCGTTACGCATACGCTGGTCTAGGCGGTGCTTTCGGTGAAATGACTTACGGTAAAAACGACGGTGCGCTAGGCGTTATTACTGACTTCACAGATATCATGGCTTACCACGGTAACTCTGCTGCTGACAAACTAGCTGCAGCTGACCGTTCTGACAACATGTTCTCTTACAAAGGCCAATTCGAAAACCTAGCTGTTAAAGCTAGCTACCGTTTTGCTGACCGTGAAGAAGTAAACGGCGAATACAAAGACAACGGCGAAGATGGCTACTCTCTATCTGCAATCTACACTCTAGGCGACACTGGTCTTGACCTAGGTGCTGGTTATGCAGACCAAGCTGACGCTAACGAATACATGCTTGCTGCTTCTTACACTATGAGCGACCTATACTTCGCTGGTGTATTCACTGACGGCGAAAAAGAAGCTGACTTCAAGAACACTGTAGACTACACAGGTTACGAACTAGCGGGTGCTTACACTCTAGGTCAAACTGTGTTCACTTCTACATACAACAACGCAGAGACAAACGGCGAAACGTCTGCAAACAACTTCGCTGTAGACGCGTCTTACTACTTCAAGCCTAACTTCCGTGGCTACGTATCGTACAACTTCAACCTAATTGATGCTGGCGATTCAATGGGCTCAACTACTGCTTCTAACTACAAAGCTACTAAAGCTGATGCAGAAGACGAGCTAGCTCTAGGTCTACGTTACGACTTCTAATTAAGTCTTAAGACTTGAAGATAAAATGCTCGCACTATGCGGGCATTTTTTATATCCAGAATTCTGCGATTTTTCGGTATATACTCAATTGCATAACTAACCTCACGAACTGTCACTATGCGCTTACCTTGGTCTTTATTACTTTTTTCTAGTCTCGCCCCACTCACATCAATGGCTTATCCTCATCAAGAGGTTTTGCCAGAAGGTTCTCGTGTCAGCTTGATTGCTGAAAAGCTCAACGACCAAAGCGAGCTAACTGGTATTCACCCAACCGATCAGTATTTCCCACCAGCCAGCACCTTAAAAGTGGTCACGGCTTTAGCGGCAAAACTTGAACTGGGGAATAGCTTCGCATTTCGTACCACATTAGAAAGCTCGAGCTCAGACGCTGTACTTACCTTCTCTGGCGACCCAACCCTGCTCACTCAAGATCTAAAAACGATGCTGGCGCGAGCAAAGAAAAATGGACTAAGCCAAATTAAAGGCGATCTTTGGTTAGATAATAGCGCCTTTACTGGGTACAACCGCGCTGTAGGCTGGCCATGGGATATTCTGGGGGTTTGTTATAGCGCGCCAGCGTCCGCAATCACTCTAAACGACAACTGTGTTCAAGCTTCCATCTACACTAAGAAAAACGGCTCAACACGGGTTTATGTTCCTGAACATCAACCAATTAATGTCAGCACGAGTGTAAAAACCGTCTCTAGAAGCGTTCAGAAGAGCCGTCACTGTGATTTAGACCTTATTGCTAACCCAGACAACAAATATGAACTAACCGGCTGTCTGGTCGACCGTGGCGACAAGCCCCTTCCTCTTAAATTCGCCGTGCAAGATCCTGAGCGCTACACCAGCCAAAAAGTGCAAAAACTCCTTAAACAAGTCGGCATTTCATTAAAAGGGAATGTCCGAATTGGTAAAGCCCCAGAAAAACAGCGTAAATTGCTTGCTGTACACAAATCTAAACCGTTGCCGCAATTATTGGATCAGATGCTCAAACGCTCAGACAACTTGATTGCTGATACGCTGACTAAAACACTTGGCGCGAAGTTTTTTGTTCAACCGGGAAGCTTTACTAATGGCACAGAAGCCATCAAACAGATCATCTTTGCCAATACTGGTGTCGACATTCGTAATGCAAGATTAGAAGACGGCTCTGGCTTATCACGCAACAACCGAATTTCAGCTACTTCGATGGCGGCTATTTTACGTTACATTTGGCAGCATGAGAAGGAGCTTAACCTGATCGCAATCATGCCTAAGTCTGGTGAATCAGGGACCTTGCAATACCGCAAAAGTATGCGTAAAGCGCCAATTAAAGGACAGTTGATTGCGAAGAGCGGTTCACTTTACGGAACCTACAACATGGCTGGGTATGGATTAGATAAGAATGGTAAACCAAACACCGTCTTTGTTCAGTTTGTGTCAGACTATTTCCCAGAAAAAAGGGACGATAACAAACCTGTTGTCGCCCCTATTACTCAGTTTGAGAAATTGTTCTACCAAGACATTGTGAGCTTTAGTCAGGCAATGCCTAAGAAGTAGTTCACAACGGTAAAGTAGATCCACATCCCTGATATATCGACAATCGATGCTAAAACTGGACTCACCAATACGGCGGGGTCCAGTTTACAAGCTCGAGCAATAATCGGCAGTAATCCGCCAAGCGTGGTTGAAATGGTCACCTGAATAAACAACGCGACGGCAATCGCCAACGCGATATCCTCAAGCGCAAAGCCACCTGTCGATTGCCCACCACTAAATAGCATGATGCGACCAACCATAACGACAGCAATCGCTAGCGCGATAAACAGAGCGACACGGCTTTCTTTCCATAGCACTTCCAACCATTGGCGCTTCTTAAGCTCACCCGTTGCGAGAGCGCGAATCACCAAGGTTGCCGCTTGCGTCCCTGTATTACCACCAGCTGCCGCGATTACCGGCATGTAAACCGCTAGCAATACAAGTTGGCTCAATGTGTCTTCATATTGGGCGATGATTAAGCCAGATACAATTCCGAGCAGCGCAAGCGCAATGATCCAGCCAATACGCTGTTTCACATGCCCTAGCACACTCGTAGAAAGATAACCGTCTGGTGTATCAACCTCAGACATATGCAAACCTAACTGGTGAGCATAGTGACGCGCACGTTTGTCATGCCCCGCTTGTTCAAGCTGTGCAATAAGGCTATTCACATAACCTACCGAGCAATGCTGCAAAATACCCACCGCCTCATCAATAGGCATAACCGTGAGTAAATGCAGCTGTTGCTCTTGCTCGTATCGCAAAAAGGCGTTACGAGCGGCACCAATTTCTACTTCTGAGAAGTTTGGTGTTGTTTCAATAAAAGTGTTGTTCATTACCGTCATGGCGAATCTCCCGATTGGCATTGGTAACGACCATCGACAACGCACGCAAATAGCCTTCAGCACAATCCATTACGTGTATTAGAAACACTGGATGCACGAAAACATCAATGCAATAGCACTGCCTATTCAGAATTTATGAAGGGAAACAACAAGAAGGAAAAAATTAGAAAAGATGCCTTACCACTCAGGTAAGGCGGAGATCGCCAATACCGAAGCGGGTTATTTCGCTCCCTTAATCTTACTCACCCAGCAACTGGGAGGATGGTCGGTATTGTTCATGTAAATCTCCGATAAAGCTGCTCATCTAGCAGCGCGCGTATAGTAGCAAAAACGAGTCACTTTTACAGTCAATCTCTTGCGGATTCACCAAATTTTCATACAAAAAAAGCGCCCAGTAGGCGCTTTCATTTTGAACAGTTATTGATTACTTAATAGTAATTCGTGCGAATTTACGTTTACCAACTTGGAATACGTAAGTACCTGCTTCAGGTGCAAACTTCGCATCAGCAACTTTCTCGCCTTCGATCTTAGCTGCGCCTTGCTTAACCATGCGCATTGCTTCAGAAGTTGAAGCACATAGACCGGCTTCTTTCAGTAGGTTTGCTACTGGTGTACCCGCTTCAAAATCAAACTCAGGCATTTCATCTGGAATTTGGTTCTTAGCAAAACGGTTAACGAATTCTTGCTCTGCCGCATCGGCATCCGCTTCACTATGGAAACGAGCAATGATTTCTTTCGCTAGCAGTACTTTGATATCGCGAGGGTTCTTACCTGCTTCCACGTCAGCTTTGAACTGTGCAATTTCTTCCAATGGACGGAAAGACAGTAGCTCGTAGTAGCTCCACATTAGATCGTCAGAGATAGACATGATCTTACCAAACATTTCGCTTGGCGCTTCGCTGATACCAATGTAGTTGCCTGAAGATTTAGACATCTTCTTCTCGCCATCTAGACCAACTAGAAGAGGCATCATCAGTACAACTTGAGGTTTTTGACCGTGAGATTTTTGCAGCTCACGCCCCATTAGCAGGTTGAATTTTTGGTCAGTACCACCAAGTTCAACGTCCGTTTCCATTGCTACTGAGTCCCAACCTTGAAGTAGTGGGTACATGAACTCGTGGATAGCGATTGGTTGACCGCCAGCGTAACGCTTTTTAAAGTCGTCACGTTCTAGCATACGAGCAACAGTTTGGTTCGCAGCAAGACGAATCATGCCTTCTGCGCCAAGCTCAGATAGCCACTCAGAGTTGAACTGAATTTTTGTCTTAGCTGGATCTAGGATTTTGAACACCTGCTCTTTGTACGTTTCAGCGTTACGAAGAACGTCTTCACGACTGAGTGGTGGACGAGTTGTGTTCTTACCTGTTGGGTCACCAACCATCGCAGTGAAGTCACCGATTAGGAACGTCACTTCATGACCTAGTTCTTGGAACAAGCGAAGCTTATTGAAAATAACCGTATGGCCTAGGTGAATGTCAGGTGCTGTTGGATCGGCGCCCAATTTAATACGTAGAGGACGACCTTCTTTTAGTTTTGCGATCAGCTCTTCTTCTGGAATCAGCTCTTCAACACCGCGCTTAATCTCGGCTAATGCAGCTTCAATGCTCGCCATTCTTGTTCACTCCCACAGATTTGGCAAAAATATAATAGCTGAACATCTTACTTGAATAGCGATGCATTTTGAAACACGTTAGACTAGGTAGTTGTCAATTTTTACGTTTAATTTAGTAATCAAGTACCTCATGCATTCGATTTTTGTCCGACTACCACTCTTGCACAAAGTACTGATCGGTTTTTTTAGTGCACTTATCATTGTCGCGCTGTTTTTCTTACCCGATCCGCAAGACCTCGATCCGCAGCAAAGCCGACTCAAAGTTGGTGAGCATTATTCGGTACCGATTTCCGTAGAATCACCCGAGCGCAGCACTTCTTCTAACCTCCCTTCTGTTTTGCGCTGGGAAACGTATAAAGTCAAAAATGGTGAGAGTGCTGCAGTCCTGTTTCAGCGCGTGGGTCTATCACCTCGTCTTTTGCATGAACTGATTACTTCCGATAAAGAAATCAAACAACAACTCACTCGACTTCGTCCTGGCGATAGACTCCAATTTGGCTTTGATGAAAACAACGACTTTATTCAACTTAAACGTACACTCAATGCCTTCGAAACTTTCCGTATAAAACTGCAAGGCAGCAAATACGTTTCTGAAGTGGACAAGAAAGAAGTCGATTACCAATTCAACTACGCAGAAGCGACCATCAAATCCAACTTCTGGAATGCAGGCATCTCATCAGGCTTGAATGCGAACCAAATTATGGAATTAGCCGGCATCTTTGGCTGGGACATCGACTTTGCTTTGGACATTCGTAAAAACGACACCTTCCGCGTGCTTTATCAAGAAGAAGTCGTCGAGGGCGAAGTCATTGGACGTGGCAAGATCATCGCCGCGGTCTTTAAAAACCAAGGTGACACCTTCACTGCGATTTTAGATGAGAAGAGCGGTAAGTACTTCGACGAAAATGGTCGAGCAATGAAGAAAGCCTTCTTGCGCGCTCCTCTGGATTTCCGCCGTGTGAGCTCTAACTTTAACCCTCGCCGTTTACACCCAGTAACGGGCAGAGTTCGTCCTCACCGAGGCACCGATTACGCAGCACCAGTTGGTACGCCAATTTGGGCAGCTGGTAATGGTGTGGTACAAAAGTCAGCTTACAACAAATTCAACGGCAACTACGTGTTTATCAAACACAGCAACACCTACATCACTAAGTATCTGCACTTGACGAAACGTACAGTGAAAACAGGGCAACGAGTGAAACAAGGGCAAACCATCGGTACTTTAGGCGGTACTGGCCGCGTAACCGGTCCACACCTGCACTACGAGTTCTTGGTCAACGGTGTTCATAAGAACCCAAGAACCGTGAAGTTGCCGCAATCGAAGTCTTTAACGGGTAAAGCGAAGCAAACCTTCATGGCGAATGCAAAAATCAGCATGGCGAAGCTGGATCGCTACAGTAAGTTACTCGCGATGAAGTAAAAAGGCATGATTGGTTAGAACAACACCTAAGAGGCAGCCTAAGCTGCCTCTTTTGTTTGTGGTTCTTTTTCATCAAGGTTGTGTTCACGGCCAAGCATGAGAAGACAAGGCGTAAGCACCAGCGTCAACACCGTAGCAAAAGCCAAACCGCCCGCAACAGCGGTTGCTAATTGAGACCACCATTGTGTGCTTGGCGCACCAAACTCAATCTTCTGATTCACTAAGTCGATGTTCATCTCTAACACCATTGGCAGTAAGCCAAGAATGGTAGTGACTGTAGTTAACAACACGGGGCGAAGACGTTGCACCCCAGTACGTAAAATCGCATCTGATTTTTCTAAACCGCGTCTGCGCATTTGATTGTAAGTATCAATCAATACGATGTTGTTGTTTACAACAATACCAGCCAGCGCGATCACCCCAATCCCCGACATAATGATGCCGAATGGTTTTTGGAAGATGAGCAAGCCGGCAAACACGCCAACCGTAGAGAACAGAACTGCACTTAAAATCAAAAATGCTTGGTAGAAGCTGTTGAATTGAGTAATCAGGATCAAAGCCATCACACCGAGTGCAACCATGAAAGCACTTTGTAAAAACGCAGAAGAGTTTTCTTGCTCCTCGTTTTGACCGCGAATTTTAAAATCAATACCAGCAGGCAAGCCCAACCGCTCAACTTCTGCAGTTATCTTTGGTAATTCAAGGGCAAGGTTATACCCCTCAACCATGTCTGCTTTGATGTTCACCACGCGTCGACCATCAACACGTCGAATTGTATCTTGCTTATGGTCCGGCTTAATCTGCGCAAAGTTAGTGATCGGCACCAAGCCTGCCGCCGTTTTTACACGTAATTGATCAAAGCGGCCGATATCCCGCTTATCTTGCGGATAACGCACTAAAATATCGACTTCTTCATCGGCATCATCGGGCAAATAATCACCAATCTTCAAACCGTTAGTCACGAACTGGACGGTATTACCAACCAGAGTCGCATCAGCGGCAAAGCGAGAAGCATCGTCTCTGCGGATATCAATCTGCCAATCAATCCCTTCTTTATTAGTGGTATCACTCAAGTTAGTTAAAGCGGGATTACGATCAGCCCAGTAACGAACCATTTTGGCCGCACTGTCTAACTGGTCAATGCTTGAATTTTGCGCCGACATTTCAATGACGAGATCATGCTCTACTGGCGGACCAGCATCAGGGAATTTGTACTCCAACTCCACACCTGAAAATTGATTAGTGGTCTGTTTGAGCTCTTCAATGATGTCTTTCACTTTGCGACGATATTGCCAGTCAACAGGGGTGATCTGAATCTGACCTATCTCATCGCCATCATTTGAATCCGTTCCGGTACGCGTGTAGACACTTTCAAACTCATCGTGTCCTAGCATGACTTTTTCGATCTCTTTCATTACGACGTCTTTTTCGTTGATCGATAAATCACCGTAAGAACGCACCTTGACGGTAAAGAATGCAGGGTCCACTTCTGGGAAAAATTCAGCGCCTAAGCCCGCTTTGCTATAAGTAAAGCCAACACCACCCGCGAGCAAAATCGCACTGAGCAATACTTTTAACGGGTGACGAATTGCAATCGAAAGCGTCTTGTAATAGAGCTTGGTGATGCCAGTGGCTTTATCAAATTCACCATTATGCAGATCAACCATCTCTTGCTGGCTTTTTGGATTCACAACTTGGGGCTTACCAATAATCCCACCAATCACCGGAACAAACAGCAGCGCCATCATCAGTGAGGCAGTAAGTGTTGCGATCAAAGTTAACGGTAAGTACTTCATGAATTCGCCAGTAATATCTGGCCAAAACAGTAAAGGGGCAAACGCTGCAAGGGTCGTCGCAGTTGATGCCGTTATAGGCCAAGCCATCCGTTTTGCCGCGTCTCGATAGGCTTCTTTACGTGGCGTACCTTCTTGCATCCGTCTATCAGCAAATTCGGTCACTACGATAGCCCCATCCACCAGCATCCCTACCGCCATAATAAGCGCGAAGAGCACCACTATGTTGACCGTTAAGCCAAACACCGACAGCACTAACAAACCTGTAAGGAAAGAACCCGGAATCGAGATACCAACCAAGAGAGCGGTTCGCACACCAAGTATCGCGATGATAACAATGACGACAAGAATGATGGCAGAGAGAATGTTGTTTTGCAGATCGTTGAGCATCAGTTTGACGTCATCAGACTGATCCCACGTGTATTTGACTTGTAGGTTATTCGGCCACTCTGAACGCTTTTGTGCCTCGTGCATCACTTGTTTGACTAACTCAACTGTCTCAATGATGTTTTCACCCGCGCGTTTTTTGACGTTGAGTACGACAGCAGGATTACCATCCAAGCGAGCAAAACTCTCAGGATCACGAAATGCCCTACGCACCGTCGCCACATCACCAAAGGTAATCACCTCTTTACCGTTCACCTTGATAGGTAGCTCTAGTACGTCTTTAAGAGAGTCAAACACAGAGGGAACTTTAACCGAGAAACGACCATATCCCGTATCGACAAAACCCGCAGCCACGACTCGGTTGTTGAGAGCAATCAAGTTGTAGATGTCTGCTTGATCCAAACCATAGCTTTCCATCAACAGCGGATCGACGACGATCTCAACAATGTCTTCACGATCACCGGCAATATCAACTTCCAACACCTGACGGTAGCTTTCTAGCTTGTCACGCAGTGCACGAGCAATTTGTACTGTTGTGCGCTCAGGGACAGTGCCATACAGAACCAAAGTGAGGACAGGCTCTTCTGATGCGAACGTCACTTCATTTACGGTTGGCTCATCACTATCTTCAGGCAATTTAGGTTTGGCAAGATCGACGGCGTCACGCACATCTGCCATCGCTTCAGCCAGATCAATACCGACACTAAATTCAAGCGTAACCGAGGCATGGCCTTCTGAAGCAACCGCGGTCATTTCTTTTACGCCTTCAATTGAACGCAGCTCTTGCTCTATTGGGCGAACTAATAAGCGCTCCGCATCAGTTGGTGAAATGCCTTGGTGCCCAACGGAAACATAAATAATTGGGATGGTGATATCGGGGCTCGACTCTTTGGGGATCGTGATGTAGGTGATCACTCCAGCAATCAAAATCATCACCAATAAAGTGAGCATGGTACGTGCACGCGATAACGCAGCATCAATCAAAGCAAACATATTGCCTCCTTACTGCTGATTCGCGGCTTCGATGGCGTCATCCACCTTGGTCGCCATCACTAAATCACCATCACGCGCAAAACCTTGTCCGAGCACAATGATGTCCACTTGGTCGCCTAATCCAGACAACCAAACGCCATCTTTTTCGGCTTTCACAAGTTGAATAGGAACAAAATGGACATGCTGATCGCGTAGTGTCTTGATGCCAAGGTTGCCTTCTTCATCGAGTGCGAGCATGGCTGCGGTCACTTTTACGGCCAACACTTCGCTCAAAGACAACACGACTTCGGCACTGATCCCCGCCGGCATTGCACTCTCACGGTTATCAATTTCAATCTCAATTGGGAACGTATTGGTTGAAGTCGAAGACACACGTCCGATATAACGAATCGTGCCTTGGTGATGAAGGTTGTTGATAGTGCGAACGTCAGCTGCTTGGCCTTCTTTTAAATACTGAATGTGACGCTCGCTCACATCCGCTTCGATGACTAACTTTTCAAGGTCAATAACGGTGGCAATCGGATCGCCAACACCAACAAAGTCACCAACTTCAACGAATCTATGGTCAAGAATGCCATCGAAAGGCGCTCTTACTTTGGTGTTTTTGAGTGCAGTTTCAACGTTACTTAGATTTGCGCGTGCATCAACCAAGGCAGCTTGCGCTGTGGCAAACGCAACTTCACCCTGTAAGCCTCGATTTTTAAGAGACTCTGCGGCTTTAAACTCTTTTTCTTTAACACGCAGCATCGCTTTGGCGCGTTTAAGCTGAATATCGAGGTCACGCTCATCAATATAGGCAATCACCTGCCCTTGCTTCACGCTTTGTCCTTTTTGCACATTCAAACTGATGATCTTACCTGCGACTTCAGCCCCTAGACGAGCTTGTCGATTTGGTGCGGTGCGACCGTACAGTTCAATGGTTTTGCTGGTTGGTTGGGCGGTAAAAGAATTGAACATCACCTTAGCAACAGGTGTGTCTTCGGATTGAGAGTTTGAGGGAGAAACCGTTTCGTCTTGTGCTTTAAGTTGACCCATTGCGAGCCAAGCAGCTAAAGCGATCACAAGCGTTAGAGAGACTAGCCATGGACGCTCTACAATACGACGTCCAAAAGAAACTCCAGACATACAAAGTCCTTTTTATTTTTAGCTCGCAGCTCTCTTTGGAACTGGGAGTGCGTTTACGTGACTTCCTGCTACGTAAAACTCAGGCAGCCAATTGGCTGCCTGTTGTCGTGTTAATTAAACACTGAATGATGCACCACAACCACAAGTTGTCGTCGCATTTGGGTTATTGACGAAGAAGCGAGCTCCTTCCAAACCTTCTGTGTAATCAACCACGCCACCAATTAGGTATTGCAGGCTCATTGGGTCTACAACCAGTGTTACGCCACTGTTTATGATCGTTGTGTCACCTTCATTTATGTTTTCATCAAATGTGAAGCCGTATTGGAAACCACTACAGCCACCACCAGTAATGTATACGCGTAATTTCAGCGCTGGGTTTTCTTCTTCCGCAATCAGTACCTGAACGCGAGATGCCGCGGCATCAGAAAAAGATAATGGTACGTTTACTTCGCTCACGAAGACCTCTCTCACTCGTGTAATGCGTCAAGCCTGAAGCAAGACGTCAAATTTGTGCTAATTAGAGCGATTATCCAATACCTGACCAACTCGTTCAAGTATTCACCGCCGATTCTTTATATCCGATGCTGATATGTAAGATTACAACGCCAGACTACACATAAATTACCCAAAACGTTTCTAACTTGAGTTTAGCTAGGTACAATGCGCTCCACTTGGTCCGAGCAATCAAAAGAGGATAACCCCATGACCAAATCATCAGAGCTATATCAAAAGGCTCAGCAAACCATTCCTGGCGGTGTGAACTCACCAGTTCGTGCATTCAACGGCGTTGGCGGTTCTCCGCTATTTATCGAACGAGCAGACGGTGCCCTGATTTTTGATGCCGATGGTAAAGCGTACATTGATTACGTTGGCTCTTGGGGTCCTATGATTCTAGGTCATAACCACGCAGTAATCCGTGAAGCGGTTATCGATGCTGCACAACGCGGCCTAAGTTTCGGTGCACCAACTGAGATGGAAATTGCGATGGCTGAGCTTGTATCTGAGTTAGTGCCATCAATGGAACAAATCCGCATGGTAAGCTCTGGTACAGAAGCGACCATGAGTGCTATCCGTCTAGCTCGTGGCTTCACTGGTCGTGACAAGATCATGAAATTTGAAGGTTGTTACCACGGCCATGCTGACAGCTTGCTAGTAAAAGCGGGCTCTGGCGCACTAACTCTAGGTCAACCAAGCTCTCCTGGCGTTCCTGCAGATTTTGCTAAGCATACGCTAACAGCAACATTCAACGACCTAGATTCAGTACGTGAACTATTCGCAGCAAACAAAGGCGAGATCGCATGTATCATCGTTGAGCCAGTAGCGGGCAACATGAACTGCATCCCACCAGTAGAAGGTTTCCACGAAGGTCTTCGTGAAATCTGTGACCAAGAAGGCGCGCTGCTGATTTTTGATGAAGTAATGACAGGTTTCCGTGTTGCTCTAGGCGGCGCGCAAGCACACTACAACATCAAACCAGACCTAACGACTCTAGGTAAAGTGATCGGTGGCGGCATGCCAGTGGGTGCTTTCGGTGGTCGTAAAGAAGTGATGCAATACGTAGCTCCGACAGGTCCTGTTTACCAAGCGGGTACGCTTTCAGGTAACCCTGTGGCGATGGCTGCGGGCTTTGCATGTTTGAACCTTCTAAAAGAAGAAGGCAACGAGAAACGTCTTGCGGCGAAAACAAAACAGCTTGCTGAAGGCTTCAAAGCACTTGCTGAGAAACACGGTATCCCAATGGTAGTAAACCAAGTGGGCGGCATGTTCGGCTTCTTCTTCACTGACCAAGAAACCGTAACGTGCTACGAAGACGTGACTAAGTGCGACGTTGAGCGCTTCAAACGTTTCTTCCACCTAATGCTAAGCCATGGCGTTTACCTTGCACCATCTGCATTCGAAGCAAGCTTTACTTCACTTGCTCATGGTTCAAAAGAAATCGACGCAACACTAGAAGCAGCAGATCACTGTTTCGCGATTCTAGCAGAAGAAGCGAAGTAAGCTTTTTACTCGCACACCAAAAGCAAAAAAGGACCTTCAGGGTCCTTTTTTATTGTCTGAGTTATGCTTGCCAATTAAAAATCACGAGAATAGCGAGTACGCCGATAACAATACCAAACCACGGTATGCGTTTGTTTTTCTTCTCACTCTGACACTTCTTGTCACCGTTACAACAACCCATTTTTCTATCTCTTGATTGATAACTGCCTGATTTGTGGTCATTATAACAAGGTCCGTTGCACCTTCCCAATTCAGCTATGTCATAAGCTTGAAAGAATCGTCGGTGCAAAGTAATAAAGGTTTGACGCTGTGGTATAAAGCGCTAGCCGTAACATCATCCGTAAGTTGGATTAATCCCATGCCGAACAATGTAAAAATCACGTCGAGCCACCGAGTGTTAGTTGTTGCACTACTCGCCGCTGCTTTTGCCTGCTATTTATTGGTTGAACCCTACGTAAACTCAATCGTAATGGCCTTTATTATCTCGCTACTTATGTTCCCAATACATGAGTGGTTTGAGAGCAAAATGCCTAACCATAAAAACTTGGTCTCACTACTCTCCTGTGTGGTTCTAACCTTTATTATTGTGATTCCATTGTTGTTTGTCTTTGCTGCCATCGTTCAGCAAGGTTCCGTCTTTTCTCAAAATACCTATAAATGGGTGACCAATGGTGGAATCCAAGATATCTTCCAACACCCTTGGGTAGTCAAAGGTTTAGCGCTGGTTAATGAGTACTTACCTTTCGATAAAATAGAACCTCAAGCTATCGCAGAGAAGATTGGTCAATTCGCCACATCATTTGGTTCAAACCTTGTTGCTATCAGTGCAAAAATCCTTGGTGATGCGACGAACTTCCTGATGGACTTCTTCCTGATGCTGTTTGTGTTGTTCTTCCTGTTGCGTGATCACGATAAGATCATCTCAGCAATGCGCCACATCTTGCCGCTTTCTCGTAGCCAAGAAGACAAGATTCTGACCGAGATTGAACAAGTATCGAAATCCGCAGTTATGGGGTCATTCTTGACCGCGATAGCTCAAGGTTTTGCGGGTGGTATTGGTATGTGGTTGGCTGGCTTCCCTGGCCTGTTCTGGGGCACGATGATGGGCTTCGCGTCTTTCATTCCAGTCGTTGGTACCGCGTTAATTTGGATTCCGGCAGCCGCTTACTTGTTCCTAACTGGTGATACAACTTGGGCCATTTTCCTAACGGTGTGGAGCGTGGTCGTGGTTGGCTCTATTGATAACCTGTTGCGCCCGCTGCTAATGCAAGGTAGCGCCGGCATGAACACCCTTATGATCTTCTTCTCGTTACTGGGTGGTCTGCATCTGTTTGGTTTGATTGGTCTTATCTACGGTCCATTGATCTTTGCCGTGACCATGGTGTTGTTTAATATCTACGAAGAAGAGTTCAAAGACTTCCTCAACCAACAAGACAACAGCTAGTCATCGCTTAAGCACTTCAAGCTTGGGGCAGATTGTGCGAAAATCTGCCCCTAATTATTTCTGATGAACCTAATTTATGTCTGCTTACATCGCACCTAGCCAAGTTGCTCAGCGCCAACTTGAGTATTTCAACGGAAAACACGTTTTAGTCGCAGGAGAAGTTGAAGACTTGTTCCCGCTAGAGTTAGTGGAGCATTGCGAATCTGTAGAAGTGTTTACTTCCAACTACAGTTACTATCGCCAAATTCAAACCTCTGACAAAGTCAAAAGTCATTTTGGATCTGAGTTTGACTTTGAAACACAAGCAGACATGGTCCTTTTATACTGGCCAAAAGCTAAAGCTGAGGCGGAATATCTGCTAGCGATGTTGATGGCTAAGCTAGGCATCAATACAGAAATCGTTGTGGTTGGTGAAAACCGTTCAGGTGTAAAGAGCATCGAGAAGATGTTCAAAGACTATGGTCCCGTGAAGAAGTACGACACCGCTCGTCGCTGTTCATTTTACTGGGGAACTTGCCTTAACCAGCCAAACCCGTTCAATCAAGGCGACTGGTTTAAATCTTACGAAATTACACTTGGTGAACAATCACTTACCGTTAAGAGTCTACCTGGCGTATTTAGCCATGGTGAGTTTGATCTGGGCAGTCGTCTTCTGCTGGAAACCTTACCAAAACTTTCAGGCAAGGTACTCGACTTTGGCTGTGGTGCTGGTGTGCTAGGTGCATTTATGGCTCAAGCAAACCCAGAGATCGCGATTGAGATGTGTGATATTAACGCTTATGCCATTACCTCTAGCCAAGCAACACTCGAAGCGAATGGATTATCAGGTCGTGTTTTTGCCTCAGATATCTACTCAGACACAGCTAAAGACTACCGTTTTATTGTCAGTAACCCTCCATTCCATAGTGGCTTAGACACCAACTACAACGCAGCAGAAACTCTGTTAGGTCAAGCACCAAAGTATATGACGGCCAACGGTGAGATGGTCATTGTGGCGAACAGTTTCTTGCAGTATCCGCCAATTATTGAGAAAGCATTCAATAATTGCGAGACGCTAAATAAGACCAATAAATTCTCTATCTACTACGCTAAAAAATCGTAACACTCCCTTGCGCAGGTGAATTCCTGCGCAATCCATTGCTGAATTTTACACAACTCAAAGAAAAACTGCGTCGCTACCCACGCTTTGCAATCAACTTTCTTGTCAAAGAAAAAAAACTCGTTAATTTTGTTAATTCTATCGAATTTAACTTCTTGCCCGTTTTTAACGAGAACCTTGGCAAGCGCCAACCAATCGGTCGCTGCCCTTTAACGAGTTGTAATCTTATCCATGTTTAAATTCTACAAAAAGCAGAAATTTAAGCGCCTGCAAAGCACGCTAATGACCGCATTTTTGGTTCTTAGTATTACGCCCCTGACGATCACTGCGATTTTCTTCCTGCAATCACACAGTAAAGATCTCCAAGAGCAAAGTACATCGCACCTGCTCTCTGTTCGTGATACTAAGCAACAGCAGATCATTGACTACTTCGCTGCGCAAGAAACGGAAGTGATGGGCTTCGTACGTTCAGAACTTGCCTATGCCAGTGGCGGACGCTTCTACGGCTTAGTCAACGCATTTAGCCGTTTAGGGCACGATATTGACGAAGCGAGAGAAAACGCACAGCACCGCTACATCAAAGGCAGTGGTGATCAAATCAAAACGTTGATTTTGCCGGAATCGTCCAACTATGTTGGCAGTGAACGCTACCGCCTACTCCACAAACGCTACCATTGGGCATACCTAGAACTGCTAAAACGTTCTGATTTCAATGATATTTTGTTGGTCGACATTGACGGTAATGTCACGTACTCCATCAATAAAGATGACAACTACGGCACAAACCTACTAACCGGTCGCTATAAAGAGACGGCGTTAGGTCGTACCTTTAAACGTTTATCAGAAGACGTCAGTGCACGCCGAAAAGTCAATGAAGATTACACCCCAGTGGTGGTGTCTGACTTTGATATCGAAAACGGAAAGCAAGTTGCTTGGTTAGGTGCGCCTATTGTTCAGCAAGGCTACCTCCACAGTTACGCAATGTTCCGTTTGCCAAATAACGGCATTACCAAGCTTATTGCGGAAATTAACCGTGATTCATCCATTGAAACCCTGCTCGTTGGTAGTGACCACAAACCTAGAACGATCAATACCAAACAAGAAGATATCCAAAACAGCTTAGAAATCGTGGATAAAGCGTTGGCCGGTGACACTGAAGTAGGTACTTACAGTAACCGCTTAGGTGAAGAGATGATTGCGGCGTTTGCGCCAATTGAAACTCGTGGCCTTACTTGGGCATTAGTCGTGCAACTTCCGGAAAAAGAAGCCTTTGCGCGTGTCCACCAGCTTGAAAAACTGTTTGTGATTGCGATGTTAATTGCGATCGTATTGGTAGTTATCGCCTCACATTACTTATCAAACTTCATCACTTCACCGCTGCTAAAACTGACTTGGGCAGCAGAGAAAGTGTCTGCTGGTGATTTGGATGAAACAACCTTTAACACCGAACGAAAAGACGAGATTGGGCGTCTTGCGATCAGCTTTGAGCGTATGCAACGCTCTATTCGTGAAAAGATTCAAACCATCAAGCAGCAAAATGAAGAGTTAGAAAGCAACATCAAGCTGATCCAAAAGCAAAACGAAGAATTACAGCTGGCTGATAAGCTGAAAGATGAGTTCCTTGCGACAACCTCCCATGAACTTCGCACGCCATTACACGGCATGGTTGGTATTGCAGAAACCTTGGTATCTGGCGCAAATGGGGCTATTCCGGCTAGCCAGAAATATCAATTGGACATCATCATCAAGAGTGGTCAACGCCTAGCGAACCTCGTTGATGACTTATTGGATTACCACAAGATGCGCTATGGCAGCATGGATATCCAAAAGTCAGCAGTGAGTTTAGCAAGTGCCACACGCTTAGTATTAGAGCTTTCCGGTCACCTATTGGGTAACAAGACTATCCGCATCATTAACCAAGTGCCTGCAGATTTGAAAGCTGTCTCAGCGGATCCTCAGCGCTTAGAACAAGTGCTGTACAATTTGATCGGTAATGCCATCAAGTACACCTCTGAAGGTAAGATCGTCATTTCAGCAATGGTTGTTGACGATCAAGTTCGAGTGCAAGTCGTGGATACAGGTCAAGGCATCCCAGCAGAGCATCTAGACCATATCTTCGAACCTCTGATTCAAGCAGGTCAAGACGCGAGCCGCTACCGTCAAGGTGCAGGACTGGGTCTATCAATCAGCCGTCAACTTATTGAGTTGATGGGCGGTTCATTGTATGTGAGCAGTCAACCTATGGTAGGCACCACATTCAGCTTTACCCTGCCGCTGGCAAGTGAAGAAGAGATCCAAGCTACACAGAGCCTTGCCGCTCGTGGGCACTTCCAAATCCCTGAGGCAAATTTTGAGAACAACGATGACTTGTCTCTGCCAGAGAACCCAGACGGTCCATTGCTTTACGTTGCCGATGATGAACCAGTTAACCTGCGTGTTCTAGAAAGCTTCCTAAGGTTGGAAGGCTATCGCGTTCGTACAATTTCTGATGGTCCAGAAACGCTGGCGCTGATTGAACAAGAAAAGCCAGAACTGCTTTTATTGGACATCATGATGCCGGGGATGAGTGGTTATCAAGTGTGTAGTGAGCTTCGTGAAACTTACGATCATGCAGAGCTACCAATCATCATGCTAACCGCATTAAGCCAAACAGAGGACCGAGTGAGAGGCTTTGAAGCGGGCGCGAATGATTACCTGACAAAACCATTCAACAAACAAGAGCTAGCGGCACGTATTCAGGCGCACCTAACGGCAAGTAAAGCGGAAATGCGACACATCGAAAACAAGTTATTAGAGTCGGAGCTGCGCCAACGTGCAGAAGTCGAAGCGAGCTTGTTGGAGACCCAAGGGCGATTACTAGAACAGCTAGAGTCAGCACCAGAAGCCATTATTTGTCTTCGTGAAGACCAACGCATTCGCTTTGCTAATGAAGCGGCCTGTAAGCTGTTTAAACGCAGCTTAGAACAGTTGAAGCGATCTTCAGCAGACGAATTGATCGCACCTAAGTTCTTGACGGTTAAGCAGCCTCACTACTGTGGCAAGATTGATATCTACATTGAAGATATTCGCCAAAACATCGAAGCCGACATTCTAAAACTGCCAGAAGGCTCTGGTTTGGATGTGATGTACATCTTTAATGTCGGCGGCGGAGCTAACGCTGCTCGTATCCACAACCTAGAGACGGCAGTTGAAGTGCTTTCATGCTACGCATTCGATGGCGACAAAGACCAACTTCAGAAGCTAAAAGAGCTTGGTGGAGAGTTTACACGCTTAGCAGATAAAGCTTTGGGTAACAAGAAAGACAAACAAGAGCTGCTTCGTGAGGTTCTTGTCGATACCATGACCCATGCATTGGAATACTGGGAGTCTGTTACCGGAGAGACCAAGTTTGCGTTTGCTGAGCAAAGTGGCTTGTGGCGTGTTTACCTAGACCGCAGTACCTTGCAGACTCGTACCCTCGACAAATACATGCGTATCGAGACACTACCTAAAACACCACGTTGGAGAACGGTATTAAGCTCGATTGAGTTTATCTTGGAGCACTGTAAAGAACAGAGCCCAGAACGCGCATACATTGAAGCTCAGCGCGACAAAATGCAGAGACTTTTAACAAGCTAACTGCACAACACACAAATGACAGCCCCGCATTTAGCGGGGCTTTTTTATATTCGACCAAAACTCACGCTTACCGACTTAGATAGCAAGACGACCACTCAGGCTCTAATCTATATCTACTCAGTTACTCTCCATGTCCCACTTAGATCATCTTTTATCAGTTCATGTAGAGTTGGAAGCAAGCTATCAAAAAAGCCATTCTAGACACCCTCTACGTACGAATTTGAGCGGCAACTTTCTGGATAATTAGAAACGTAATTTATTACCCTAAAGTCCTCTAAAAACACTTCCTTTCCCTCATAAAAAAAGCATAATCAGCAGCCAAATTTTGCTGTTAAAAACCTCTATTTTTTACTCAGCAAGGGAAATTAGGCCAACATTTGATGGAGATTGCGAAGTCAATCACAACAGAACGGCAGATTAAATTTCACCTAGTTAATTAACAAAAAAATCGTGTGTGAGCCAGATCGCCAAAGCATTACAAGCCCACAAAACCATTAATTTAAAAGAGATTAAGAGTAAGCGTACACTAACACACAAAGTTAAAGTGGATATAAACTGCGACGCATATCAACGTTTACTTTTTAGCCTCACCAGGCTTAAAAACGAACAAAATGACGTTTATGACGGAGTTGGTGCGGTTTTTAACGTTTTTAACGGGAATCGAGTTTGATTATTTTGTGGATAAGGTGTTTTCTTACTCCTGCCTAAGGCCTACAGGCCACTCTTAGAGCGAAACAAATTTAATGTGGAGCGAAGAGGTGGGCCTTGGAGAGTGTTTATCAATTGATGACATTCAATTCCATTAGTGAAATGAAAGCAAATAGTAAGGAACAGCTATGCTTGCCAATATTAAAAAAACAGCACTAGCAACAGCAATTATTGCAACGGCTACTACAGGTTTTGCATCAGTAGCTACAGCCGCTGAGCGCAGTGAACTGACTATCCACCCTAAAGAGTTTACAACTTTTGTTCGTAACTTTAACCCTTTCTTGGGTGCAACAAACCTGCACACAACTACTGACTTTATCTACGAGCCACTAGTTGTTTTCAACGAAATGCACGGTAACACACCGGTATTCCGTCTAGCAGAAAACTTCCAAATGTCTGACGACCTAATGAGCGTAACTTTCGATATTCGTAAAGGCGTAAAATGGTCTGACGGCGAAGCGTTTACCGCTGATGACGTTGTTTACTCTTTCAACCTAGTTAAAGAGAAGCCAGAGCTAGACCAATCTGGTATCAACTCTTGGGTAACTGGCGTAGAGAAAGTTAACGACTACCAAGTTAAGTTCCGTCTAAGCGAAGCAAACTCAAACGTTCCTTACGAAATTGCTAAAGTACCAGTTGTACCTAAGCACGTATGGAGCAAAGTGAAAGATCCATCAACATTCACTAACGAAAATCCAGTAGGTTCTGGCCCATTCACAGTGATCGACACTTTCACTCCTCAACTGTACATCCAGTGTGAAAACCCGAACTACTGGGATGCAGCTAACCTAGACGTTGACTGTCTGCGTGTTCCTCAAATCGCGAACAACGACCAGTTCCTAGGTAAGATTGTTAACGGCGAAATGGACTGGACTTCTTCATTCGTTCCAGACATCGACCGCACTTACGCAGCAGCAAGCCCTAAACACCACTACTGGTACCCGCCAGCAGGTACTCAAGCGTTCGTAGTAAACTTCAAGAACCCAGATGCAGCGAAGAACGAAGCACTAACTAACGTTGACTTCCGTCGCGCATTCTCTATGGCTCTTGACCGTCAAACTATCATTGATATCGCATTCTACGGCGGCGGTACAGTGAACGACTTCGCATCTGGTCTTGGCTACGCATTCGAAGCTTGGTCTGACGAGAAGACTCACGACAAGTTCAAGGGTTACAACTCTTACAACGCTGAAGGCGCTAAGAAACTTCTAGCGAAAGCTGGCTTTAAAGATGTAAACAAAGACGGTTTCGTTGATACGCCATCAGGTAAGTCTTTTGAGCTTCTAATCCAATCTCCAAACGGTTGGACTGACTTCAACAACACTGTACAACTTGCTGTTGAGCAACTTGCTGAAGTAGGCATCAAAGCACGTGCTCGTACACCAGACTTCTCTGTGTACAACCAAGCAATGCTTGAAGGTACTTACGACGTTGCGTACACCAACTACTTCCACGGTGCAGACCCATACACTTACTGGAACAGTGCTTACAACTCAGCACTACAATCT
Source organism: Vibrio sp. CUB2 (assembly GCF_001557945.1). NCBI lineage: Bacteria > Pseudomonadati > Pseudomonadota > Gammaproteobacteria > Vibrionales > Vibrionaceae > Vibrio > Vibrio sp. CUB2. The sequence goes on from NZ_LNRB01000007.1 coordinate 281,426, forward strand.
GGTGACGGTATGCCTCGCTTCGCGATGCACTTCTACAAGAACGAGAAACTAGATGGTCTTCTAAACAGCTTCTACAAAACAGCTGACAAGCAAGAGCAGCTAGAAATCGCTCACGGTATTCAGCAAATCATCGCTCAAGACCAAGTGACTATCCCTGTGATGTCTGGTGCTTACATGTACCAATACAACACAACTCGCTTCACTGGTTGGTGGAACGAAGAAAATCCTAAGGGCCGTCCAAACATTTGGGCTGGTATCCCAGAGCGTCTACTTCACGTACTGGACCTAAAACCAGTTAAATAAGTAGAAGTTCATTTCTAGCGGCACACATCCCGTGTGCCGCCTATAAAAATCCCCTTGTTACTAAACCAACATATGGCGCTCGTCGTCAGGGGATTTTTCGCTCTAAATTTCGCTAGGAGCGACCTGAAACCAGAAACAGGGAAAAAATCTGGGTGAGTAAGGTGTGAGTTATGGGTTATTTTTTAAGACGTTTGTCGTTCTATCTTGTCGCGCTCTTGGTTGCAGCGACGTTAAACTTCATTATTCCGCGAGCAATGCCTGGTGACCCAGTTACCATGATGTTTGCTAACGCATCAGTACAGGTAACGCCAGAGCGAATCGCAGCAATGAAAGAACTGCTGGGTTTCGTAGATGGTCCAATCTACATTCAGTACCTGTCGTACATCAAAAACATTCTAAGCTGGGAGCTAGGTACTTCTATCCAGTTCTACCCGCTTTCAGTTAACTCTCTGCTAGGTGGCGCATTCGGTTGGTCATTGTTCCTAGCAGGTACTGCAGTTGTACTATCATTCTCGATTGCTTCTGTACTAGGTATCTTCGCAGCTTGGAAACGTGGTAGCCGATACGATGCATTCGTAACACCGGGCACACTGATCATTCAAGCGATTCCACAAATGGTTATCGCGATGCTAGCGCTGTTCATCTTTGCCATCGGTCTTAAGTGGTTCCCATCAGGCTACGCCTACACCCCGGGTACTGTGCCAGATTGGACAAGCTGGGAGTTCCTAAAAGACGTGGGTTACCACGCTATTCTTCCATTGTTCTGTGCGACGATTGTTCAGATTGGTGGCTTCCTAGTAAACATGCGTAACAACATGATCAACCTTCTTGCTGAAGATTACATCACAATGGCAAAAGGTAAGGGTCTGAGCGAAAACCGAGTAGTATTCAACTACGCAGCTCGCAACGCACTTTTACCAAGTGTAACCGCACTTTCAATGTCTCTAGGTATGGCAATCGGTGGTCAGCTAATCATCGAGATGATCTTCAACTACCCAGGTCTAGGTACGGTTCTTCTAAACGCAATTCACGCACGTGACTACCAAGTACTTCAAGGTCAGTTAATCATCATGACAATGTTCATGCTGTGCTTCAACCTAATGGCTGACATGCTGTACATGATTCTAGACCCTCGCCTACGTAAGGGAGGCAAATAATCATGAAAGAACTATTTAAACTGATTTTAGGTAACGCGTTCGCACGTGTTGGTTTGGCAATTATCTCAGTATTCATCTTTGTGGCAGTAGCTGCACCTTTGATTACTCAACACGCGCCAGACAAACGTACTGGTAACCCACACGAATACCCTGGCTTTGTTGTAAAACAAGCACAAAACAACCCTGATGGCTGGGTTGCAAAAAACCTAGCAGATGATCGTCGTACGCTGCTTATGTCGAAAAAGGCAGACCACGTTCTAGGTACATCTCGCATGGGTCGTGACATCTGGTCTCAAGTTGCTTACGGCGCTCGAGTATCGCTGGGTGTGGGTTTTGGTGCGGGTGTTATCGTGTGTTTCTTAGCAACGGTTATTGGTATCTCAGCAGGTTACTTCGGCGGCCGTGTCGATGACGTACTGAGTGCTGCAATGAACATCATGCTGGTTATTCCACAGTTACCACTCCTGTTCGTACTCGCTGCGTTTATCGGGGAGGCAGGGCCTCTCACCATTGCCTTGATTATCGCCGGTACTTCCTGGGCTTGGGGTGCACGTGTTGTGCGAGCTCAAACCATGGCACTACGAGAAAAAGAATTCGTTAAAGCCGCAGAAGTACTGGGTGAGTCACCAATTCGCATCATCTTCGTTGAGATTTTGCCAAACCTAATCCCAATCGTTGGTGCAAGCTTCATCGGTTCGGTAATGCTAGCAATCAACACGGAAGCGGTAATTTCATTCCTAGGCCTAGGCGATGCAAACACCATCAGTTGGGGCATCATGCTGTACAACGTACAGACTTCATCAGCGATGCTTATCGGCGCATGGTGGGAAGTTCTAGCACCTTGTATTGCACTAACTCTATTGGTTACTGGCCTTGCTCTACTGAACTTCGCAGTCGATGAAATTGCTAACCCGCAGCTTCGTTCACACAAAGGCATGAAACGCTGGAAGAAAATGGCAGCACAAGACAAGAAAGAACGTGAGCCAGAATTGGCGCCACAAAATGCACTATGGAGCGGAGATAAATAATCATGACTGCACCACTAATTTCTATCCGTAACCTATGCGTAGACTACATTACAGATGCGGGCGATGTCCGCGCCTGTAACAACGTCAGCTTCGACATTGCACCGGGCGAAGTATTTGGCCTAGCAGGTGAATCTGGCTGTGGTAAATCAACCGTTGCATTCTCGCTAATGCGCCTTCATAAGCCGCCAGCGTTTATCACAGGTGGTGAGGTTATCTTCAATGGCGAAGATATCCTCCAATACAGCGATGAGCGTATGCAGTCGTTCCGCTGGAGCGAAATGTCAATGGTATTCCAAAGTGCGATGAACGCTTTGAACCCAGTACTAACGATGGAAGAGCAGTTCTGTGACGTAATCATGCGTCACACCAACATGACTCGCGCTCAAGCCAAAGTTCGTGCAGAAGGTCTATTGGAAATCGTTGATATCCACCCTAGCCGCTTAAGCGATTACCCACACCAATTCTCTGGCGGTATGCGTCAGCGTCTGGTTATTGCTATCGCTTTGGCTTTGAACCCGAAAATGATCATCATGGATGAACCTACAACAGCACTAGACGTGGTAGTTCAGCGTGAGATTCTGCAAAAAATCTATGCACTTAAAGAAGAGTTTGGCTTCTCGATTCTGTTCATCACCCATGACTTGTCATTGATGGTCGAGTTCTCTGACCGCATCGGCATCATGTACTCAGGTGAACTGATTGAAGTCGCCCCTTCTAAACAAATTCTGGAAAGTCCTTACCACCCTTACACAAAAGGTTTGGGTAGCTCTTTCCCTCCACTAACTGGTCCTAAGACCAAATTGACTGGTATTCCTGGCAACCCTTTGAACCTATTAGAAGTTCCTCAAGGTTGTCGATTCCAAGCTCGTTGTGACCGTGTCCATGAAGCTTGTACGCGAGTACCAACTCAGCTGCGTCAAATTGAACCTGGTCGTCTCTCAAACTGCCACTTGTATGGCGACACGATTGCTCAAGCTAAGGTTTAACAACAAAAAATAACGCTAGCTAAGAAGAAAATTACACTGGAGAGAATTATGAGCAAACAATTCGGCGAATTGCTGGTTGAAGGTAAAAATGTCGTTAAGGACTTCCCTTTAAACAGTAATTCAATCAAACAGTCTAAGATGCGTGCAATCAACGACGTATCTTTCAAAATGTACAAAAGCCGCGGTTTATCAGTAGTAGGTGAGTCTGGATCAGGTAAATCTACTACCGCAAAAATGATTGCGAAAATGTACGCACCAACTGATGGCATCATCGAGTACAAGGGTCGTGATATTCAAGACATCACCTCTCGTCACGATTTGATGACTTACCGTGAAGGCGTGCAAATGGTATGGCAAGACCCGTTTGGCTCGCTAAACCCGACACACAACATCTTCCACCATATTGCTCGCCCACTGCTGATCCACAAGAAGGTTTCTCCGGGCAACAAGAAGGAACTGGAAGAGCGCGTGTATGACCTACTAGAACAAGTTGGTCTTATTCCACCAAAAGAAACGGCGCAAAAGTTCCCGCACCAACTTTCTGGTGGTCAGCGCCAACGTGTGAACTTGGCTCGTAACATTGCGGTCGGCGCAGAAGTTGTTCTGGCTGACGAACCAACGTCAATGCTCGACGTTTCAATTCGCGCCGGTGTTCTTAACCTGATGGAAGAGATGAAGTTTGAGAAGCAAATGTCTCTGCTTTATATCACTCACGACATCGCAACAGCGCGCTACATCGCTGAAGATCTCGCGGTTATGTACGTGGGCCACATGGTTGAATGGGGTGATACAGAGGAAATCATTCATGATCCTCAACACCCATACACGCAGCTACTGGTTTCAGCAGTGCCAGATCCATCGAAGTCAATCCACGAGAAACTGAAAGGCAACAAAGGTGAGATCCCACTGTGGACACCAGAATCCGTGGGCTGTCCATTCGCTGGACGCTGTGTTCATGCCACAGAAAAATGTCGCGAGCGACTGCCTGGTGTGACGCAACTGTCCGATAACCACTTTGTTCGTTGTTACTTATTCGAAGATTAATCATAACGAGGGTCAGGCATCAACCTGACCCCTTTTTCCCTTTATATTTTATTGTTTCCCGGAGAAATTGAATGCTGCTACTGACTAACCATATTGGTTATGAGCGTCTGGGCCCTAAAAAAGCGATCATCCAGACGAGCCGATCACGCCTGTCTTCTTATACGGCTTTATTGGTTTGCGCCAATAGTCATCAGACGGTTGCCACCCTAACCGTAGAGAAGCAAGGCAAAGTAGCGAACTGGCATCAAGGTCATTTCTACCTGATCGACTTTTCTTCATTTAATACTCCAGGTCACTACTACCTTCGTTTCGATCATTTACGCTCATCTCACTTTGAGATCGGCGAACATATTCTTTTCGATCGCACGCTTTCAGATGTGATCCATTATTTTAAATCTCAGCGCTGCGGAGGCATTTTCGATCAGCAAGATCGTCAGGCTCCACTGCTAAATTCCGACGAAACCGCCGATGTTCATGGCGGTTGGTATGACGCTTCAGGCGATGTAAGCAAATATCTGAGCCATTTGTCGTACGCAAACTACCTAAACCCACAGCAGACCCCTATGGTGGTGTGGAACATGTTAAAAGGTTTGTCTCTACTTGAAGGCAACGACAAACTGGCTAAATTCACTGCTACTCGCCTTATTGAAGAAGCCCTGTTCGGTGCAGACTTCCTTGTTCGTATGCAAAACGAAAAAGGTTTCTTCTACATGACCGTGTTCGACAAGTGGAGTAAAGACACAGCTCAACGTGAAATCTGTGCCTACGAAACCCAACTTGGTCATAAGTTTGATGACTACCAAGCCGGTTACCGACAAGGAGCTGGCGTTAGCATTGCTGCATTAGCTTCAGCAGCACGTCTAGAGGTTCATGGAGAATTCGACCAACAAAAATACCGTAATGCAGCAGAAAACGGCTACTGGCACTTAAAAGAGCACAACACCCAATACCTAAACGATGGTGAAGAGAACATCATCGATGAATACTGTGCATTACTTGCAGCGGTTGAACTATTTAAGACCACCAAAGAAGCACGCTACCTAGAAGAAAGCCGCGTGTGGGCAAACCGCCTTTCTGCTCGTCAAATGAATGATGAGCACATTCAACATTTCTGGGCAGCCAACCAAGATGGTAGCCGCCCTTACTTCCATGCGGCAGAAGCAGGACTTCCTGTTATCGCGCTGTGCGAATACTTGGCGATTGAAGACGACTCTGAGCGCGCTTCAGTAGCAAAACAAATCATCACTCAAGCTTGTGAGTTTGAAGTCTCTATCACCAATAGAGTAAAGAACCCATTTGGTTACCCACGCCAATATGTAAAAGGCGTGGACGAAGCAAAACGTGATGCGTTCTTTGTGGCACACAACAATGAATCGGGTTACTGGTGGCAAGGTGAGAATGCTCGCTTAGGTTCACTCGCAACCATGGCGTATTTGGCGCAGCCATTTATCGAGTCAGAAATTCTAAAGCAGCAACTTTCTAAACTCGCACAAGATTCTATCAACTGGATTGTGGGTCTGAACCCGTACGACATGTGCATGTTGGACGGTCATGGTCGTAACAATCCGGACTACCTTCCTCAATATGGTTTCTTCAATGCAAAAGGTGGCGTGTGTAACGGCATCACCGGCGGTTTCGAAGACGAGGAAGACATTGCATTTAATCCACCAGCACAGAAAGACGACATGCTTCAAAACTGGCGCTGGGGAGAACAATGGATCCCGCATGGTGCGTGGTACCTACTCGCAGTAATGAGTCAGGCTCAGCACATCTCGACTTTAGCGAACTCTCAAGCCTTCAAGGAGCAATAAACATGGGGATGTATTTTGTAGGTATTGATGGCGGTGGCACTTCCTGTCGCGCCCGTATCAAAGACGCGCAAGGCAACTTCGTTGGAGAGGCTAAAAGCGGCAGCGCTAACATTATGTTAGGTGCAGAAGTCGCGATGGCGTCGATTCTTGAATCCATCGCTTCAGCGGCACAACAAGGCGGTCTCACTCAACAAGACTTCGCTTCTATGCACGTTGGCTTAGCACTTGCGGGGGCTGAACATAAAACCTCTTGGCAAGCATTCATGGCTTTAGAACACCCATTTGCCAGTATGACACTCAATACCGATGCTTACGGAGCATGTATTGGTGCGCATAACGGTGAAGATGGCGCAATCATGATCGCAGGAACCGGTTCATGCGGCATTCTCCTCAAAGGCCTTGAGCAACATGTCGTTGGCGGTCGCGAGTTCCCAATCTCCGATCAAGGTGGCGGCGCAGTCATGGGATTGCGTCTGATCCAACAAGTATTGCTAGCAGAAGATGGAATCCGTGAAAAAACACCTCTAGCCGCGCACGTCATGAATCATTTTGAAAATGACATCGACAACGTAGTAGCGTGGTCTAAACAGGCTTTGCCTCGCGATTACGGTCAATTTTCTCCTGCTATTTTCCAACATGCGGAACAAGGCGATGCACTGGCGATTGAAATGCTTAAACAAACCGCTGCCGATATAGAAATGTTCTTAGTCGCGCTGAATAAGCGTGGGGCTACTCGTATCTGCCTAATGGGCAGTATCGCAGAGCGAATTCTGAACTGGTTGTCTCCACCAGTTCAACAGTGGGTGGTTGAACCTCAGTTTGATGCGATTGAAGGAGCCATTATGTTTGCTGGCAAACCAGAGCATAACCTTTACGCCGTGAGTGTTGAGTAGGAGTGAACATGGAATATCGTGTTGATCTAGTGGTCCTTTCTGAGCAAAAACAAAACTGCCGCTTTGGACTCACCTTTCACAACTTGAGTGACCAAGACCTAAACAGCTGGAGCTTAACTTTCGCTTTCGATCGTTACATTCTTCCAGACAGTGTTTCAAATGGTCAACTGACTCAAATTGGTAGCTTTTGCACACTAAAACCGGAAGGTATGGTGCTGGCAGCCAACCATCACTATTACTGTGAATTCAGTATTGGTTCAAACCCATTCCGTTATTACTCGGATGGCTTTAATGAAGCGATGATCGACTTTGTCGTTGATGGAAACCCACAGCGCGCACAAGTGGATGTGACGCCTATCGTTTTAGCGTCACCTTACCGTGAACGCAGTGAGATTCCTGCAAGCTTAACCCATGCACAACCGTTGCTGCCAAAGCCTAATCATATTGAGGTCAGCGACCACTCGTTCACGTTTGACGAGCAAGCTGGCGTGGCAATTTATACTGACTTAGCCAACTCAGCAAAAACGTGGTTACTGGAAGAACTCCAACGTATTCATCAGTTTGAGCTTTCTTCATCCAACAGCGGAAAAATCCTGTTCAAAAGTAACCCAACACTAGATGAAGGCGCTTACAAGTTAAAAGTGTCAGAAGAGTCGATCAAGATTGAGGCAGGGTCTTCGTCTGGCTTTACCCATGCTTGTGCGACCTTATTGCAACTACTAAAACGAGACGAAAATACCAACACCATGGAAGTGGTGTGCTGCTCTATCAAAGACAGCCCTCGTTTTCGATACCGCGGCATGATGCTGGACTGCGCTCGTCATTTCCACTCGGTAGAGCAAGTAAAACGCCTGATCAACTTGTTGGCACACTACAAGTTCAACACGTTCCATTGGCACCTCACTGATGATGAAGGCTGGCGTGTCGAGATCAAATCTCTTCCTCAGCTTACGGATATTGGAGCATGGCGCGGTATTGATGAAACCATCGAGCCGCAATACACCCATTTGTCTCAACGCTACGGCGGTTTCTACTCGCAAGAAGAAATCAAAGACGTTATCGAATTTGCAGCACAACGTGGCATCACCATCATTCCTGAAATTGATGTACCTGGTCATTGTCGTGCCGCGATTAAGGCTCTGCCACACCTATTGGTTGAAGCAGAGGATACGACGGAATATCGCAGCATTCAGCACTACAACGACAACGTCATAAACCCTGCTCTACCGGGTAGTTACGAGTTTATCGACAAAGTACTTGAGGAGATCGCAGCGCTCTTCCCTGCTCCTTATGTTCACATTGGTGCTGACGAAGTGCCTAATGGCGTCTGGTCGAAAAGTCCTGCTTGCCAAGCGTTTATGGAGAAGTTGGGTTACACAGATTACAAGGAACTACAAGGCCATTTCCTTCGCCATGCAGAAGACAAACTTCGCAAACTGGGGAAACGCATGCTGGGTTGGGAAGAAGCTCAACACGGCAACAAGGTTAGTAAAGATACGGTGATCTACTCATGGCTAAGCGAAGAAGCAGCATTGAACTGTGCCCGCCAAGGCTTTGATGTAGTGCTGCAACCTGCACAAACCACTTACCTAGATATGACCCAAGACTACGCACCTGAAGAACCGGGCGTGGACTGGGCAAATCCACTGCCACTAGAAAAAGCTTACAACTACGAGCCGTTAGCAGAAGTCCCTGCTGACGACCCAATCAGAAAACGCATTTGGGGCATTCAAACCGCTCTATGGTGCGAAATCATCAACAACCCATCGCGCATGGACTACATGATTTTCCCTCGCCTGACTGCCATGGCAGAAGCATGTTGGACTGAAAAACAACACCGCGATTGGACCGACTATTTATCACGTTTGAAAGGTCACCTTCCTCTGCTCGACTTGCAGGGAGTGAATTACCGTAAACCGTGGAAGTAATACCAAGCTAGATGCCAACGCATCACGCTTAAACAGTTTTTAAATTTTTGGCTGCAGGCGCAGCTTAGTAAAAAGGAAATACACAAATGAAATACGGCTATTTCGATAACGAGAATCGCGAATACGTCATCACTCGCCCTGACGTACCAGCACCATGGACAAACTACCTAGGTACTGAGAAGTTTTGTACGGTTATCTCGCACAACGCGGGTGGCTACTCGTTCTACAACTCTCCAGAATACAACCGTGTTACTAAATTCCGTCCAAACGCGACATTCGATCGCCCAGGACACTACGTTTACCTACGTGATGATGAGACAGGTGATTACTGGTCAATCTCTTGGCAACCAGTTGCGAAAAGCCTAGACGAAGCAAACTACGAAGTTCGTCACGGCTTGTCTTACTCTAAGTTCAAATGTGAATACAGCGGTATCACCGCAACGAAAACTCTGTTCGTACCAAAAGGCGAAGACGCTGAAATCTGGGATGTAGTGATTAAAAACACCTCAGACAAACCACGCACGATCAGCGCATTCTCATTTGTTGAGTTCTCATTTAGCCACATTCAATCTGATAACCAAAACCATCAGATGTCTCTGTACTCAGCAGGTACGGCTTACAATGAAGGCGTGATTGAGTACGACCTGTACTACAACACCAACGATTTCGAAGGTTTCTACTACCTAGCTTCAACATTTGACCCAGATTCATACGACGGTCAACGTGACAGCTTCCTTGGCCTATACCGTGACGAAGCAAACCCGTTAGCGGTAGAACAAGGTAAGTGTTTCAACACAGCGCAAACTTGTTACAACCACTGTGGCTCTCTACATAAGCAATTTACTATCCAGCCGGGTGAAGAAGTTCGCTTTGCTTACATTCTAGGTATCGGTAAAGGCAACGGTGAGCGTCTACGTGCTAAATACCAAGACCTTGCAGAAGTCGACAATGCATTTGCGGGTATCAAAGCACACTGGGAAGAGCGTTGTGGCAAGTTCCAAGTGAAATCACCAAACGAAGGTCTAGATACCATGATCAACGCTTGGACACTATACCAAGCGGAAACTTGTGTGGTGTGGTCTCGTTTTGCTTCATTCATCGAAGTAGGTGGTCGTACTGGTCTTGGTTACCGCGATACAGCGCAAGATGCAATCTCAGTTCCTCACGCTAACCCTGCAATGACGCGTAAACGTATCGTTGACCTACTGCGCGGTCAAGTGAAGGCGGGTTACGGTCTACACCTATTCGATCCAGATTGGTTCGATCCAGAGAAAGCAGATGTTAAACCGTCTAAATCTCCAACCGTAGTTCCAACACCTTCTGATGAAGACAAGATCCACGGCATCGAAGACACATGTTCTGATGATCACCTATGGCTAGTCCCAACCATCTGTAAGTACGTGATGGAAACCGGTGAGCACAGCTTCTTTGATGAAGTGATCCCTTACGCAGATGGTGGCGATGCAACCGTTTATGACCACATGAAAGCAGCGCTAGACTTCTCGGCTGAATACGTCGGTCAAACCGGTATCTGTAAAGGCCTGCGTGCAGACTGGAATGACTGTCTGAACCTAGGTGGCGGCGAATCTTCAATGGTGTCGTTCCTACATTTCTGGGCACTGCAGGAGTTCATCGACCTAGCGAAATACCTAGGCAAAGAAGCCGACGTTGAAAAATACACAGTGATGGCAGCAAACGTTCGTGAAGCGTGTGAAACTCACCTTTGGGATGACGAAGGTGGTTGGTACATCCGTGGTCTGACGAAAAATGGCGACAAGATCGGTACTGCGCAACAAGCGGAAGGCCGAGTACACCTAGAGTCAAACACGCTTGCAGTACTTTCCGGTGCGGTATCTCAAGAGCGCGGTGAGAAAGCGATGGACGCAGTTGACGAGAACCTGTTCTCTGAATACGGCCTGCACCTAAACTCACCATCTTTTGCAACACCGAATGATGATATCGGCTTCGTAACTCGCGTTTACCAAGGCGTAAAAGAGAACGGTGCAATCTTCTCGCATCCAAACCCATGGGCTTGGGTAGCTGAAGCGAAACTGGGTCGTGGTGATCGTGCAATGAAGTTCTACGATGCACTTAACCCATACAACCAGAACGACATCATCGAAAAACGTATTGCAGAACCTTACTCATACGTGCAGTTCATTATGGGTCGTGACCACCAAGACCACGGTCGTGCAAACCACCCATGGTTAACAGGTACATCTGGCTGGGCTTACTTTGCTGTTACCAACTTTATCCTTGGTGTGCGTACAGGCTTCGATGGTCTGACTATCGATCCATGTATCCCAACGAACTGGCCAGGTTTCGAAGTGACTCGACAATGGCTAGGTGCAACGTACAACATCAAGGTCGTTAACCCAGACTCAGTAAGCAAAGGCGTTAAGTCGATTACTGTGAACGGTGAAGCAGTAAATGGTGCCTCTGTACCAGTTCAAGCGGAAGGTTCAGTAAACGAAGTTATCGTTACTCTAGGTTAATCATCTTTTAGGGGAGAGCTTCTCCCCTTTTGATTTATCCGATGCACTGAGTTTGTAAGTGCATCGGTTCGCTAGCAAAGATTTAAGAGGCGGTGGGATGCCGCTCTTATCGAGGATCGAATCATGATCAAATTTGGTACAGGCGGTTGGCGTGCATTTATCGGTGAGGAGTTCACTAAAGATAATGTACGTTTGGTCGCTCAAGCAGTTGCAAACATCACGAATAACGAATCGGTTGCTGATCGCGGCTTTGTGATTGGCTATGACCGTCGTTTTCTTTCCGATAAAGCCGGTCGTTGGTTCGCTGAAGTTCTAGCAGCAAACGGCATTGTAGTTAGCTTTATCGACAAATTTGTCCCAACGCCTATCGTCATGTTTAAAGCGAAGGAAATGGGCTGCGCGTACTCTGCATGTATTACCGCATCGCACAACCCTGCGGATTACAATGGCATTAAAGTCTTCATTGAAGGCGGTCGTGACGCAGATGAAATCATCACAGAAAAGATCGAATCGCAAATCGCTACACTAACTGCGCAAGATGTTAAAAGCGTCGATTTTGAACAAGCGGTTGAAGATAAGCTGATTGAAATCATCAACCCGATGAACGAATTCGTTGACTCAATCATCGACTTTATCGACATCGAAGCGATCAAGAAGGCGAATCTACGTGTGTTGATTGACCCAATGTTTGGTGTTGCGAAAAACGCACTACAGACCGTATTGATCAACGGCCGTTGTGAAGTCGACGTGATCAACGATGGCAAGAACCCAGACTTCGGTGGCTTGATGCCATCACCAAGTGCTGCAACCCTTTACCGTTTGATGCATCTAGTAGAACAAGAAGGTTATGACATTGGTATTGGTACCGATGGAGACGCAGACCGCCTTGGTATTATCGACGAGAAAGGTCACTTCATTCATCCAAATGAAGTACTGCTGCTGCTTTACTACTACCTACTTGAATACAAAGGCTGGACAGGCTCAGTGGTACGTAACATTGCAACCACTCACCTGTTAGATAAAGTCGCAGAAGACCATGGCGAGAAATGCTTTGAGGTTCCTGTTGGCTTTAAGCACATCAGTTCTCAAATGGAAGCTGACGATTCACTGATTGGCGGTGAAAGCTCTGGCGGTCTGACTATTCGTGGTCATATCAAAGGTAAAGACGGCGTATTCGCATCAAGCCTGTTGGTAGAAATGATTTCAGTAACTGGCAAGAAGCTGTCTGAGTTGCTGGATGAAATCTACGGCAAGTATGGCTATGCCTACATGGCAGAAGGCGATTGCAAGTTCAAACCGGCGCAAAAAGACGTACTGTTCAACAAGATTTATGTTGAAAAGCAGTTGCCTGAGTTTGAGTTTGAAATCGAAAAAGTCAGCTATGAAGATGGTGCGAAAGTCTACTTCAAGAACGGCGGTTGGATCATCGCTCGTTTCTCTGGCACCGAGCCACTACTACGAATTTTTGCAGAGATGCAAGATAAGGACACTGCGGAACGTGTTCTTCAACAGTTTAAGGACTTCTTGTCTTTATAACTGACTTGTGCCCGCTTCGAGCACATAACCTATAGGTGAAGAACACTTGCCCGGCATCACCGCCGGGCCTTTTTCTATCTGGCCTTTATTAACTAGGCGAAAGCTAATACGCCTTGAGTTTCAACTTCTACTGCCACACTATCACCCACATTTAATGCTTGAGTTGACGTCGCTAACAATCGGTCACCATTGACATCAATCACGTAACGACAATGATCCCCCATAAAGTGTTGTTCAAGCACTTTTACTGAACTCTCATCATCAACCTTAATTTGTACATGCTGAGGGCGAAGCAGCAATGCACACTCACTATCGCGTTGAATTTCCTGCTGAGCATTCGCTTCTACTACACCAAGGTGGGTTTCGTATTCATTGTCGGAAATTCGCTTCGCTGCAAGGTAACTGCCACCACCTAAGAAGTCAGCAACAAACTTACTCGAAGGTTGGTAGTAAAGCTCCGAGGCTGTGCCGTACTGCTCAATCACACCATGGTTCATCACTGCCATCTTATCCGCAAAAGCAAACGCTTCTTCACGACTGTGGGTTACAAAAATTGCGGTAACGCCCTGCTCTTTGAAAATTTTACGGATCTCTCGGATCAGTTCATGACGCACTTGGGTATCGATATTGGAAAATGGTTCATCCAACAACAGGAGATCTGGTTTGTAAGCCAGTGAACGGGCAATCGCCACGCGCTGCTGCTGACCACCAGAGAGTTGGTGAGGATAACGGTCGCCGTAACCTTTAAGGTGAACCAAGCCGAGCATCTCTTCGACTTTAATCAGCTTTTGCTGCGCCGATTCGTTCTTTAAGCCAAAAGCAATGTTCTCAGCGACTGTTAGGTGTGGGAACAAAGCGTAATCTTGGAAAATCATACCAATATTACGCTGCTCTGGTGGTAGCCAATTTTTACCGTCATCAATAGTCAGGCAGTTCAAGCTCATTTGACCGGAACTCAGAGGAAGCAGCCCAGCAATGGCTTTCAAAAGCGTTGTCTTACCACAGCCACTTGCACCGAGCAGACAGACAATCTGTCCTTGTTCAACCTCTAGAGAAAGAGACTCAAGAACAGTCTGATCGTCATACTGACAAGTTAGGTTTTTAATCGATAATGCGCAGCTCATCAGTGACTTTGCTCCAGTGAACGGTTAACAACAACAAGCGGGATCAACCCAACGAGAACCAGTAATACTGCCGGAAGTGCGGCAAGCTCTAAATGCTCATCCGAAGCGAAGTTGTACACATACGTCGCCAAGGTTTCAAAGTTAAATGGTCGCAATAGTAGTGCAGCATTGAGCTCTTTCATCGACTCAATAAACACCAAAAGACCAGCAATCAAAGCGCCACGCTTAACTAGAGGAAAGTGCACTCGCCAAAGCATGGTATTTGGCGTGCACCCCATGGTACGGGGAGCCATATCCAGCGATGGCGAGATCTTGTTTAGGTTGCTTTCCACACTACCAATCGCCACAGCGGAGAAACGTACCACCATCGCGAAAATCAGCGCAAACATAGATCCGGAGAAAATAAGCCCAGGTCTGCCCCATTCCATCGCTTTAGCAATATCGTTAACCCGGTGATCCATAAACAGCACCGCAACCATTACACCGATAGCCAATACTGTGCCAGGGACAGCATAGCCCATCGAAGACAGACGCATAAACGCTAAGCTCGAACGACCACCGTTTACGCGTTGACTGAAGTTCACTGTCAAAGCAATCGCAACACCGATGATGGCAGCCACGACTGACACCACCAAACTGTTCCATGCATATTCACGAAACTCAGGCGTCCAACTTTGTGCAAAGTAAGTGATGGCGTAATCAATTAACTGTAGCAATGGGAAGATAAACGCGATTGCCACCAATCCCCAACACCAAATCAATGCGCCCCACTTTCGCCAGCCTCGTAGCTCATAACGGAAATCTTCATGACTATTAAACTGGCTTTGGAACAGCTTTTGTTTGCGGCGACTGTAGCGCTCTGCACTCAGTAACAACACCACGATCATCAACATCATGGCTGAAATTTTCGCGGCTGCATTGAGGTTCGAATACCCAAGCCAAGTATCGTAAACCGCAGTAGTAAGCGTGTTCACAGCAAAATAGCTGACGGTTCCGAAGTCACCGATGGTTTCCATCGCTACCAGAGACAAACCAACAGCGATAGAGGGTCTTACAAGCGGTAAAGAGATACGCCAAAAGCTTTCCCAAGGGGAGCATTTTAACAAGCGAGCACTCTGCAGTAGAGAAACGTTCTGCTCCATAAATGCAGCACGACAAAGCAAGTAAACGTATGGGTAAAGAACAAGAGAAAGAACGAAAGTCGCACCACCTAAGGTACGAATATCAGGGAACCAATACTCACCCGGCCCCCATCCCGTTATATCACGTAAGAAGATTTGAATTGGCCCAGCAAAATCAAACCAATCCGTAAAAATGTAACCAATGATATAACCCGGCATCGCAAGTGGTAGAACTAAGGCCCACTGCAACCACTTCTCAGTTGGCAATTTACACATCGCCATAAACCAAGCACTTGGAATACCCAGAATCAAAGAAAGAAGCATCACACCTGCAGTCAATGCAACGGTGTTGTATATGTAGGTAGGCATGACTGTCGACATCAAATGTGTAAACAAGTCATCCGTTTCGCCAATGGCGGTATAGAAGATCGCTAAGATCGGCAAAACCAGTAACAGGGTGATAGCCCCACTACTGGTTTTCCATAGAGAATGTTTATTCTTCATTGCCTAAATACTGCAAGGCTTTATGAAATACAAATGCGGCTGCAAATACATCTCATATCCTTTAATAAAATGGGGGTACAGTTATACCCCCACATGGAATTAAAGGTCAAATTTCACTTCATCTAGTAGCTTGATTGCTGCTTCATGGTGAGAAGCGATGTCGTCTAGAGAAATCGAATCCGCTTTGAAGTCACCCCAAGATTCCACAAGCTCAGAACGCTTAACACCTTCCTTCACTGGGTACTCGTAGTTTACTTCTGCGTACATTTGCTGAGCTTTGTCACCCGTTAGGAATTCCATAAGCTTCACAGCGTTATCTTTGTTTGGAGAGAACTTCGCCATCGCCATACCAGAAATGTTGACGTGCGTACCAGTTGTCTCTTGGTTAGGGAAGTTGATGTATACCGCATCAGCCCAAGCTTTTTGCTCTTTGTCGTTAACCATCTTACCTAAGTAGTAGCTGTTACCTAGAGAAACGTCACAGAGACCTTCTTTGATGGCTTTAACTTGAGCACGATCGTTACCTTGAGGCTTACGAGCTAGATTTGCTTTTACGCCTTCTAGCCACTCTTTAGTCTCAGCTTCACCGTGGTGAGCGATCATAGAAGACACTAGAGATACGTTGTAAGGGTGCTTACCGCTACGAGTACAGATTTTGCCTTTGAACTCAGGCTTTGCTAGGTCCGCGTAGTTGAAGTCGTTACCTAGTTTACCAACACGGTCACGTGAAGAGTAAACGTTACGAGTACGTAGAGTCAGAGCAAACCACTCGTTTTCTTTGTCTTGGTACTGTGCTGGTACGTTTTCTTCGATGATTTTGCTGTCTACCTTTTGAACCAGACCTTTATTTGTCAGTTCAGCTAGACGGCTGATATCTGTAGTAAGGATTACGTCAGCTGGGCTGTATTCGCCTTCTTGAGCCAACTTCTCTGCTAGACCTTTTTTCGCAAACTTAACGTTTACTTTAATGCCAGTTTCTTTAGTGAACTCGTTGAACATAGGTTCAACTAGGAAAGGTTGACGGTAAGAGTACACGTTCACTTCTTCAGCAGCCATTGCCGTTGGAGCCAGAGTAGCGCAACTAATTGCCGAAAGAGTTAGCAGTTTTTTCATTGTTTAATCCTTTATTATGCTAATGATAACGTTTATCAGTTGCGTTATTATATGCATGTTCAATAAGAAAACAATTCATCAATAAAAAAACCTGCTCATTGAAGCAGGTTTTTTAATGTTAAGTTTGTAACTATTTATTGCGCAATCATGTTATTTCACTGTCACAAATTCGGGATAAGCTCCTACACCACAATCATGCATATCCATTCCCTCAAGCTCTTCGTCTTCCGATACGCGGATACCAATCGTCGCTTTCAAAATTGCCCATACCACTAGGCTTGCACCAAATACCCAAGCAAAGATAACTGCCGCACCTAGAAGCTGTGCACCAAACGTTGCATCACCGTTGCTCAGTGGCACAACCATTAGGCCGAAGAAACCACACACACCGTGAACTGAGATAGCACCTACTGGATCATCAATCTTAATCTTATCCAAACCGATGATGCTAAATACCACTAGTGCTCCTGATACCGCACCAATCGCCACCGCATAAAGCGGTGATGGAGATAGAGGGTCAGCCGTGATAGCAACAAGACCTGCTAACGCACCGTTCAGAATCATAGTCAGATCTGCTTTACCCCAAGTTGTTTTACATACAAATAGTGCGGCAATTGCACCTGCAGCAGCTGCTGCGTTAGTGTTTAGGAAAATTTGACCAACTGCAGTCGCGTTCTCAAAATCCGAAACCATAAGTTGAGAACCGCCGTTGAAACCGAACCAACCGAACCAAAGGATGAACGTACCCAATGTAGCGAGAGGCATGTTTGAACCAGGGATTGGGTAGATTTCGCCATTTTTACCGTATTTACCTTTACGTGCACCCAGTAATAGTACGCCTGCTAATGCTGCTGATGCACCCGCCATGTGTACGATACCTGAGCCCGCAAAGTCACTAAAGCCAGCCTCTGATAGGAAGCCACCACCCCAAGTCCAGTAACCTTCCATTGGGTAAATAAATGCCGTCAGTACCGCTGAGAAGATTAGGAAAGACCAAAGCTTCATACGCTCTGCAACCGCGCCAGAAACCACTGACATTGCTGTTGCTACAAATACGACTTGGAAGAAGAAGTCCGACTCTAGAGAGTGGTCTGCACCTTCACCTTGTGTGCCTATTAGTGCACCAAATGATGGTAACCAACCGCCTTCACCGTTATCGACATACATAATGTTGTAGCCAACCAATAGGAACATGGTACAAGCGATCGCGTAAAGACAGATGTTTTTAGTGAGAATTTCTGTTGTGTTTTTAGAGCGAACTAAGCCCGCTTCCAGCATGGCAAAGCCAGCTGCCATCCACATAACCAACGCACCAGAAATGAGGAAGAAAAAGGTGTCGAGTGCGTAACGTAATTCAGTTACCGTTGTTGTTAATTCCATGATAGTTCTCCAATCCCTTGAATTCTTAAAGTGCTTCTGCGTCCATTTCACCAGTACGAATACGTACTGCTTGATTTAGGTCGTAGACAAAAATCTTACCGTCACCAATCTTTCCTGTTTGAGCCGCTTTAGTGATGGCCTCTACCACACGATCCACATTGTCTGCGTGGGTTGCGATTTCTAGTTTTACTTTTGGTAGAAAGTCGACTTGATACTCAGCGCCACGGTATAGCTCCGTGTGGCCTTTCTGACGACCAAAACCCTTAACCTCTGATACTGTCATCCCTTCAATACCAACATCAGCCAATGCTTCGCGAACATCGTCTAACTTAAAAGGTTTTATAATGGCATTAATGATTTTCATTGAATCTTCTCCGCAGCTTTCATCCTGAAACAGTTTTATTAATCCAAGCGGCGTGCCAACTTTTTATCTCATTGATTTGTATAGAATTAGTGAAATTAACAAACTTATAAACAAAAAGGGCGCACCATATCGGTGCGCCCTTTTCACAAATATAAGGCAATTCAAGTCTAACCACCCAAAACTGTGCATTAAATGTTCAAAAAGTCTTTCCATTGCTCTATCAAGGCACAAAAGTCTTCTATACCACAGCTGGCTGTACTCTCTGCATCGTAGAAATCAAACTCGCTTTCCATTTCCACTTCATACTCATGACCAAGTGCGTTTTCTTGCACTAACACCTCATCACCGTAGATCATCAAACTGATCTCTGCACCAGTTAACCTATGCTCTTGAGATGGCGAAGAAAATGCCTGATCAATTAAAGCTTCTACCTGAGCGATTTTTGCTGGGTCTTTGCCTATTTCTTCTTGCAACCAACGACCCACAATCTCATGCCCCATGCTGCATTTGACATAGTATTCGCCCATCAATGTGTTGCGGATGAATTCAAATTCCATCGTGATCGCCTTTTCGTATCAATTTGGTGCGGAGTATACAGGGAGATTTGAGATGGGAGAAGCGGGAGACGGGAGCTCTCTCAATGGCTTGTTTAAAAGAGATTCCCAACTGCACTCCTTCGTCGCTTTCGGGAATGACATCGTTTTTACTCTTAGCTGTTTAATCGTCACCCTCAAGAGCGAGGCACGAGCGAGTTGGGGATCTCTCAAGACTTTGTCTAAAAGAGATTTCGACTCCCTCATCTCCCAATCTAGGAAATGACGTAGTTCTAATATCTCGCAGCGCAGCGTTCCAAAAAAGAAAACGCCCACCAAAAGGTGGGCGCTTAATTAAGTGTTAGCAGAGCGAGCCAAGATTACGCTGGCTCTTGGAAGATCACGTTATCTGCTTTCTTGGTGTACTGTTCCATTTTGTGGAAGTTCAAGTAACGGTAAGTATCCGCAGCTGTCGCATCAATTTGCTCCATGTACGCTAAGTATTCTTCCTTAGTTGGAATCTTACCTAGAATCGCACCCACTGCCGCAAGTTCCGCTGAAGATAGGTACACATTTGCACCAGTACCTAGACGGTTCGGGAAGTTACGTGTTGAAGTCGACATTACTGTTGCTTTGTCTGCAACTCGTGCTTGGTTACCCATACATAGCGAACAACCTGGAGTTTCAATACGAACGCCAGCGCGGCCGTAAATACCGTAGTAACCTTCTTCTGTAAGTTGGTCACGGTCCATCTTCGTTGGCGGCGCTACCCATAGACGAGTGTCTAATTGACCATTGAACTTCTCAAGTAGCTTACCCGCTGCACGGAAATGACCAATGTTCGTCATACAAGAACCGATGAACACTTCATCAATCTGTGTACCTTGAACGTCAGACAGAAGACGCGCATCATCTGGATCGTTTGGCGCACAAAGAATTGGTTCGTTGATTTCAGCTAGGTCAATCTCAATCACGTGAGCGTATTCCGCATCTGAGTCTGCTTCCATAAGCTCAGGATTTGCCAACCACTCTTCCATAGCAGTAATACGACGCTCGATAGTACGACGGTCGCCGTAACCTTCCGAGATCATCCATTTCAGCATAGTGATGTTTGAGTTTAGGTATTCCTCAATAGACTCTTGAGATAGCTTAACGGTACAACCTGCCGCAGAACGTTCTGCAGAAGCATCAGATAGCTCAAATGCTTGCTCTACTGTTAAGTGCTCAACACCTTCAATCTCAAGTACACGACCTGAGAACTCGTTGATCTTACCTGCTTTCTCTACTGTTAGAAGGCCTTGCTTGATGCCGTATAAAGGAATGGCATGCACAAGGTCACGTAGCGTGATACCTGGCTGCATTTCGCCTTTAAAGCGCACCAAGATTGACTCTGGCATATCCAGTGGCATTACACCTGTCGCTGCTGCGAACGCAACAAGACCTGAACCTGCTGGGAATGAAATACCTAGCGGGAAACGAGTATGCGAGTCACCACCTGTACCTACCGTATCAGGCAGAAGCATACGGTTTAGCCATGAGTGAATTACACCATCACCCGGACGAAGCGATACACCGCCACGGTTCATGATGAAATCCGGTAGCGTGTGGTGCGTGTTTACATCGACTGGTTTTGGATAAGCAGACGTGTGACAGAATGACTGCATCACTAGATCAGCAGAGAAGCCCAGACACGCAAGGTCTTTTAGCTCATCACGCGTCATTGGGCCAGTGGTGTCCTGAGAACCTACAGTTGTCATCTTAGGCTCACAGTACTGACCTGCACGTACGCCTTCAACACCACATGCTTTACCCACCATCTTTTGAGCTAGCGTGTAGCCTTTGTCAGATGCAGAAGGGTCAATTGGCTTAGCAAATAGATCGGTTTCTTCTAAACCAAGAGAAGTACGAGCACGGCTTGTTAAACCACGACCGATGATCAGTGGAATACGGCCACCCGCGCGAACTTCATCAAGCAATACTTTGCTTAGCGTAAAGCTAGAAATGTCTTCGCCGTTTTTACGTACAACGCCTTCGTATGGGAAGATGTCAATGACATCGCCCATGTTCATATTTTGTACGTCTAACTCGATAGGTAGTGCGCCAGAATCTTCCATTGTGTTGTAGAAGATAGGAGCAATCTTACCACCTAGACAGATACCACCAGTGCGCTTGTTTGGTACGAATGGGATGTCTTCCCCCATGAACCAAAGAACAGAGTTCGTTGCAGATTTACGTGAAGAACCCGTACCAACAACGTCACCAACATACGCTAATGGAATGCCATCTTTTTGCAGTTCTTCGATTTGATTAATAGGACCAACGCTGCCTGGTTGGTCTGGCACGATGCCATCACGTTCCATTTTCAGCATCGCTTTCGCGTGTACTGGGATATCAGGACGGGACCATGCATCTGGTGCTGGAGATAAGTCATCGGTGTTGGTTTCACCTGTCACTTTAAAGACTTTAACGGTAATCTTTTCCGCTACTTTCTCTTTTGATGTGAACCATTCAGCATCCGCCCAAGATTGTAGAACTTGCTTCGCGAATGCATTGCCTGCTTTGGCTTTCTCTTCTACATCGTAGAAAGCATCGAACATCAATAGAGTGTTAGATAACGCTTTTACCGCAATTGGGGCAAGCGCGTCGTCATCTAGGAACTCGACTAGAGGTGCGATGTTGTAACCGCCTTGCATCGTACCTAATAGCTCTGCGGCTTTCTCACGGCTTACAAGCGGTGATGCCACTTCACTTTTAGCAACAGCCGTCAAGAAACCTGCTTTTACATAAGCAGCTTCATCTACACCTGGTGGGATACGGTTTTCTAGTAGGTCAAGAATAAAGGCTTCTTCACCTTGTGGGGGATTTTTCAGAAGTTCAACAAGTCCAGCAACTTGTTCAGCGTCTAGCGGTTTAGGAACAACTCCTTCGGCAGCACGCTCTTCGACGTGTTTACGGTAGGCTTCAAGCACGACTTTTTCCTCTCATTGCGGTTCCTCCTTTTTTCTTACTATTTTTCAAAGTAAAGGAGTGAACATCCTTGGAAACTTGGCTCTCCATTGCCCTTGTTTTCATTCAATTCTGATTGAGAAACAGCGCCGTAGAGGCCAAACTGTGGGCGAAAGAATAGCAAATTTAACGTTAAATTAAAATCTCATCATTTTGACCAACATAGCAACTTACGACTAAAGTCCGGTAAATTTTGGCTAAATATGCGGAGATCTTGCTGTCCTATTCCCGGTTATTTAAATGATGTTCCAACGATCAAGTACACGGCATCTAAATCTTGCTCGGTACGACCGTATGCCAACATGATCGGTCCTATTGGAGAATCTACCCCAAAGAAAATCGATGCGGCATTGTACAGCGGCGCTTCATTGAGCTTCAGATCGTTATCTGACCAAACGCCACCGTGTTCAAGGGATGCACCTAAATACACTGGTGCTTCAAACAGCCCGAAGTCGTTATCCATCCATTTATAACGATACACCAGGCTGGTATAGAATAAGTTCTGCCCGATCAGGCTGTTACGTGGAATACCTGAGAGATTCAAGAAACCACCAAGCTCACGCGGGTCTAAAGGTACAGACGAGTTTTTGCTCTCAACAAAGCTGTATTCCGCTTGTCCGACTAAAGTATGACGACTATGAGTCACAGCTCCTTTGAAACGCGCGGTAATCTCGTAAACAGTATCTTCAATATTGCCATCTGGGTTTAACTGACGAAAATCCTCTGGAGTCTTATCGTGAGAAACTAGGTAGTCCAAGTCGATCAACATACCGTGCGTTGGGAAGGCGAAATCGTCCAAAGTATCTAGGCGGTAATTGGCAAATACACCCAAACGTTCATAATCAAGTTCACCGAAAGACTGAAAAGTGGATGCTTCAATCGCCCCTTTGGTATAGCGCCCGCCAACTCGGAACTCTTGCCACAACGTTGGTTGCACACCCGCAGCAAGCTCTGTAATAAACTCGGTGTAAGAAACCGGCAAGTAATCGTAGACGGATCCAATATCAGGGTTTTCAAAGTTATCAGAGAGGTTTCTGTTCTCTGTGTTGTAATTCACTTTACTAGAAACAAACAACTGCTGACTGGAAAGCACCGGAGAGTAAAGCTCCGCCTCAATCAATTTATCCGTACCCATATCCACATTAAAGGTCAGCTCAGCGCCGTGAGAGTTCAAGTTGGTAAAATTGGCCGACATGCCGATGCCATATTGACTATCGGTATTGAAATCATCTTCTAAGAAGAAGCGGAAGTTTAGGTAGTTTGGACCCCAAGATTTTTCGTTCACTTCAAAGACGAGTAAGTTCACCCCATCGATTTCTTCAAAGTGATAAGTGATCAGCTCAAAACGATCCAGTGCATAGAGATTTTCTACCGCTTTTTCGATCTCAGCCGTTTCTAGAGGGCGTCCTGTGTCTAACTCAAGTCGGTTAGTCAACAGCACATCACTGTAGTGGGTATTGTTCACAAGAACGATTTGGTCGACGACACGCTCATCCCCATACTCAAGGTTCTTGCGCATGTCTTGTTTATGCTCGATGTATTTCTGGTACTCCGCATTCGATACACTCAGCCCTTCAAGCTTTGACTTTAGTCCTCGAGTGATCTCATAACCCGCTTTAAAAGCGTCTGGCATTTTTTCGAATTCGACCGTTTCCATCTGCCCAACATCAGGACGAATGTAGACATCATCACCGCTTAGCGTTTCAGCTTGTTCTTGAGTACTACGGCGAACTAGATAGTTGGACAGTTGGTCTGCGACGGCAAATAAGCCAGTAAAGTCCTCTTCACTTTTGTAATCGGTACTAATATCAACGGCAATTACCACATCGGCGCCCATTGCGCGAGCAACATCAACAGGCATGTTATTGACTACACCGCCGTCCACCAGCATATGGCCATTCAGTTCATATGGTGGAAGCGCGCCAGGCACTGACATACTCGCCATCATGGCATCAACTAGATAACCGTTATCTAAGACGACCTCTTCTAGCTCGACGATATCAGTCGCGACTGAACGGTATGGAATGGCAAGATCATCAAAGGAGTTAAATCGGCCAAGATTGCCTGTGGTTTCACGCAGAATGCGCAACATGTTTTGACCTTGCACCACGCCTGTTGGCGAACGCACTTCACCAAACCTCAAACCTAGGTCAGTGGTGATTTGATAACGGTCTTCGTATTCTTTATCGCGAACGCGACGTTGGCTGCGGTCGACACGGTCTCGATAACCGCTGTTCCAATCGACACTGTAGATAAAACTTTCGATTTCATCGGCGCTCATCCCCGTGGCGTACAGACCACCGACATAAGCACCCATGCTAGTCCCAGTGATGATATCAACGGGAATATTCATCTCTTCCAGAGCCTTCAAAACCCCAATGTGGGCGGCTCCTTTTGCTCCACCACCAGCCAGCACGACGGCGATTTTAGGACGAGATTGATCATCACTGACTTGCTTAGCAAAGGAAGGCGTTGCAATCAAAAAGGAACAGACCCAGAGCGCAACACAACGCTTCCATGGGTTTGAGATCGACTTTTTGAACATTCACTTCTTCCTTTACTGAATATTGAACACCTACTTTTACTAAGATTTGAACAACTTCACAAGTCAGTGATGGCGTTTTTGGTGGTCTTACCAATCAAATAGGTTATTCAACCAATTAGATTTTTTCTCACACTGCTGTTTGATTTGCCCAGACTTGTCCCACACGGGCAGCTTGTATTCACTGCGGCAGTTCATTTCCAGTGCACCATTAGCGGCTTTTTGGAATCCTAATGTGGTCACTTCTTTTGGCCAAGGTAACTCTAATCGCTCAGGGATACGTTGTTTCAGGTATTCCGCGTAGACACGCAATGCACCACTTGAACCAGTGAGCTTGGTCGACTTGTTATCATCGCGCCCAAGCCAAACGGTTGTCACTTCACGACCGTCGACACCCACAAACCAACTGTCACGGCTGTCATTACTGGTACCGGTTTTGCCTGCCAGAGCAGCCCACGCGAACTGACTTTGTAGGAATCGACCTGTCCCTTGAGCGACCCCTTGCTTCATCGCGTAAGTCGTTAGCCAAGCCGCTTGTTGGTCCACCGCTTGGGATGAGCGAGGTAGTGATTGATAAAGCACATTGCCATCCATGTCGATCACAGAGCGTAATGCCGATAACTTGGCGCGCTTACCTGAGTTAGTGACGGTCTGGTACATCTGCGCAACTTCGAATGGCGTCAACGAGAAGGAACCAAGGAACATAGAAGGCACTGGACGAATTTCATTCTTATCCACGCCCAAACGCTCTAGCGTAGCCGAAACTTCTGGAATACCTAGCTCCATACCCAAACGCACGGTTGGTACATTGAGTGATTTCGCCAACGCTAAGTACAGCGGCACATCACCACGGAACTTACGGTCAAAGTTGCGCGGCGACCAAACACTACCTTTACTGCCTTTCAAGCTAAGCGGAGTATCGTGAAGCGTGGTTGCAAGGTTGTACTTTTCTGGCTGCTCTAGCGCGGTCAAATAGATCGCAGGCTTAACCAAAGACCCAATCGGACGACTTGCATTCAAAGCACGGTTAAACCCTTCATAGCCAACTCGCTTGCCGCCGACCATAGCGCGAATCTCGCCACTATGACGGTCAACCGCAACCGCTGCAGCCTCGAGCTCTTTACCTGCACGTTTAGCAAGTTCAGGGACTTTTTTCGCGATCGCTTGCTCTAACTTGCTTTGCGATACAGGGTCGAGAGAGGTAAACAAACGTAAGCCTGTTTCAGCTTTGAAGTTGTCACCTACTTTTTCTTTCAGCTCAATGTTCAGTTGTTGGAAGTACGCTGGCTGACGGCTCGCGATACGAGGTTTACTTTGTGTATCTAACGGACGATTTACCGCTTGTTCGTATTGCTGCGCGGTTAACATGTCTTGTTGCATCAACAGACGCAATACCAAGTCACGACGCGTTTTGGTGCGTTCAGGGTAACGAATTGGGTTGTAGTAAGACGGTCCTTTCACCATACCTACCAACATCGCGAGTTGGTCGATACGAAGCTCTTGAATCGGTTGACCGAAGTAGTAACGTGATGCCAAAGCAAAACCATGGATTGCATCACCACCGCTTTGACCTAAGTAAACTTCATTCAGGTAAGCTTCAAGAATACGGTCTTTGCTGTAGCGGTAGTCCAGAATCAGAGCAATGTACGCCTCACGGACTTTTCGCCACAAGGTTTTATCACGTGTCAGGAATAAGTTTTTCGCAAGCTGCTGAGTAAGTGTACTACCACCTTGAACAGTACGACCCGCTTTGATGTTAGCAACAAGGGCACGACCAATCGCCAGCGGCGAAACGCCATCATGCTGATAGAAATCACGGTCTTCAGTTGCTAACAGTGCATCGACAAGCACTTCTGGGAATTGATCTCGACGTAAGAACAGGCGCTGTTCATTCTGATCTTTTTCCAACATCCCTAGCATCTTAGGTTCAATGCGCAGGTAACCAAGATCGCCTTTGGATTCCAGAGATTGAATGCGTTGTAAACCACTGCTTGAGAAATGCAGCATGACGTGACGATCAGGCTCAGGACCATCAGCAAACTCGAACGGACGACGAATAAGCTCAATACGCGTTGAAGAAGAAGAGTATTCACCAGGGTAACGAGGCTGACTTACCTTACGGTAGTTCAATACATCAAGCTCATTACGCATCTCTTGGATGGTAATGTTCTCACCTGGACTCAAATTGAGGATACGCGCATAAACGACAGTTGGCAGATCGAACAGCTGGCCGTCAAAGCGATCTTTCACCACACTATCAAGATAGATACCGACAAACAGCAACACCGCCGCAAGAGCTACACCCGCTTTCCAGCTAAATGACCAAATGATTTTAAGCCAAGACCGCTTGCCATTACTTGGCTTTTTCGATGGCGATTTTCTCGGTCGCTTCGCACCGCTTTTCTTAGCGGCAGTCGTTTTACTTGACGTTGTTTTCTTGGCTGGTGCTCTTTTTGCACCGGGCTTTTTAGTATCAGTCATTATTCAATTGTCTTTTTGTTTTTGTTGTCGCTACATGAGTGGCAGGATCGTCAGGCCAAACGTGTTTTGGATATCGGCCTTTCATCTCTTTTTGCACTTCTTTGTAGCTTCCTGCCCAAAAGGCAGCTAAATCCGTTGTCACCTGAAGAGGCCGTTGTGCTGGAGAAAGTAACTCTAACACCAATCGCTTGCGACCTTGTGCCACAGTCGGAGAAGTGCTCTCTCCAAACACTTCTTGCATACGCACTGACAGCACAGGTTCATGACCAAGTTGGTAACGAATGCGCTTTTTCGAACCTGTTGGTAAGCGATAATCTTCTGGCAACCACTCATCAATCTGTTGATTCAACGGCCAACCCAATCGAGCATTCAATGCTTCCACAAGGTTCACTTTCGCCAAATCTTTCACCGATGAAACCGTGCTCATGTAAGGCTCTAGCCACTCTTCTAGGCCATTAAGCAAACTGGTCTCATCAAAACTTGGCCAAGCTTGCTCAGGTAACCATTCCACTGCGCAGCGAATACGTTCTAACAAATTTTCCGCTGCCGACGTCCAGTTTAGACTCTGTAAGCCCTGACGGCGGACATAAGTGAGTAAAGCTTGTGTCATTTTTTCTTTACCCGGACTCGGCAAGGCTTCGCGCTTAATCACCAGTTGACCAAGTTTGATTTGGCGTTCGGCAATCAAACGGCCTTTTTTCTCATCCCAATCAACCAGCTCAGCCACCGTGAAAAGGTGCTCGAACGTTTCTTGTAATGCGTTGATATCTAAGTCACAAGCTAGGTTAATTTGGCTTGAGTTAGAATGCGAGCGCATCAAATCAATCGTAACTAAGTAATCACAACCACCAAGAGTCTCTTCTGGCCGACACTCAGCACCATGCCCGTTCGACAAAGTAAAACGACCATATTGGTTAACACGCTGCTGCGCAATGCGATCTGGGAAAGCTAAGCTCAATACTAGCGCCAGCACTCGCTCATCTACATTAGGTAGGCTGAATACCGTATCCAGTTTGTGCGCCAGCGCTTGAGATCGCTTGTGCAATATCGCTTTTTTTGCATGTGTACCACTTATCCAGCGATGTAGGCTATGCGCGATGTTAGTCACATTGCGCTCAGGCTCTTCAATTAGGGCGACCGCAGCCAAAGCGGTATTTAGCATTTTTTCACTGCGCTGCTGTGCTTGAATCAGCATTGCTGCAGAGCGCGGCTCTACCCCAAGAGCGTGGGCCGTCTTACCTGCAGAAGTAAGTTGGCCTTGCTCGGTAAGTAACCCTAAAGAAATCAACAGCTGTTTAGCCTGAGCAAGCGATGCTGAAGAAGGAATATTCAACCATTTAAGCTCAGCGATATCCCCTGCTCCCCAGAATGCCAGTTCCATTACTAAGCTTGCTAAATCAGAGTGCAGGATTTCTGGTTGGGGAACTTGCGGTTGCTGCTTGAATTGGCTTTCTGAATACAATCGGACGCAAATGCCCTCTTCAATACGCCCTGCACGGCCAGCACGTTGAATCGCAGACGATTGTGCCACTCGCACTTGCTCTAATCGCGTAAGTCCATTCTTCAAATCAAAACGCGCCACACGCTCTAATCCAGAATCGATGACCAATCGAATGCCTTCAATGGTCAAAGAAGTTTCAGCAATGTTAGTCGCGAGCACGACTTTGCGTTTACCTTCAGAAGCGGGAGCGATCGCTTTTTGCTGTTCAGCGAAGCTGAGTTGACCATAAAGAGGGCACACTTCGACGTTATCAGGTAGATGGGACAAACGCTCTTCGACTTGTTTGATCGCCGCCACACCGGGAAGAAAAGCAAGCAAAGAACCAGACTCTTTGCTCATCAAGTGCTCGATCGTTTTTGCCATGGAGGTAGGCAAATGATCATTCGCCCCAAGCGGTAAATAACGTGTTTCTACCTCAAAACTACGACCTTCCGACTCAATGTAAACCGCCTCCGGTAATAATGATTGCAAGGCATCTTGGTCAAGCGTTGCCGACATCACCACCAGCTTTAAATCGTCCCGTAATGCTTCTTGAACTTCTAAACTGAACGCTAACGCGGTATCGGCATGAATGCTACGCTCGTGAAATTCATCAAAAATCAGTAGATCAATGCCGTCTAACTCAGGGTCACTTTGGATCATGCGCGTCATGATCCCTTCTGTCACAATTTCAAGTTGAGTGTGCTTACTCACTTTTGTCTCGCCGCGTACTCGGTAACCCACACGCTCTCCGACTTGCTCTCCCAACTGCTGCGCCAAATAACGTGCAATATTGCGCGCCGCCAGACGTCGAGGCTCTAGCATTACAATCTTGCCTGTCACGGCTTGGCTTTTAAGAAGTTGTAGTGGGAAGTAAGTGGATTTACCGGCACCAGGAGCGGCCTTGAGGATCACTTGGTGTTGATGTTTGACCGCCGTAAGTAATTGTGGCATCACGGCTTCGATCGGCAATTGTGACAAAGGAAATACCCTATGTTGTAATGTTGGGCACATTGTACATAAAAACACTCTTGGCTAAATAAGCAAATGCAATTCGAACCTGCTCTAGAGTCAGCGACTCTACTCAAACGCTACAAACGCTTCCTTGCCGATATCGAATTGGATAACGGTGAGATTCGAACCATCCACTGTGCGAACACTGGCGCAATGACAGGCTGTGCCACTCCAGGCAACAAAGTTTGGTACTCCACTTCTGATAACCCAAAGCGCAAATATCCGAATAGCTGGGAGCTGAGCGAAACGCCACAAGGGCATCGTATTTGTATAAATACCGCTCGCGCGAACCAATTAGCCGTAGAAGCAATTGAAAATAATGTCATTTCAGAATTGTTGGGATATGACCAACTTCAAACTGAAGTGAAATACGGCAATGAAAATAGCCGAATTGATATCTTGCTCAGCGCAAGTGATAAATCAAAGTGTTATATAGAAGTGAAGAGCGTCACCCTACTTGATGAGGAAAGTTCATCGGGACAAGGTTATTTCCCTGATGCCGTGACCACGCGAGGACAAAAGCACCTGCGAGAGCTCACAGAAATGGCACAAACTGGAAGTAGAGCCATACTTTTATTCACTGTTTTACATTCAGGTATTGAAAAAGTATCTGCGGCGCACCATATAGACGCGAAATATTCAACGTTACTAAAACAGGCACAAGACGCTGGAGTAGAAGTTCTCTGCTACAAAGCCGAACTGAGCAACACTGAAGTCAAGCTAATCTCTGCTATTGAATTTATCAATTGAGAGAAAAAATGATGTCGTCTTCACATTGACGATAAGTTTGCGATTCAGTAATTGCCTGCACCGCCTCTTTTTGCTATAGATACCCGCCTTAAATTGACTGCGATGCAGTTGACTAGGTGTAAGTAGGAGATGCTGTATGCCAGAATCAAAGAAGAAAACGATAGGCATCCTAGCCATTGCCGGTGTGGAGCCATATCAGGAAAAGCCTGGTGAAGAATACATGTCACCAGAGCAGGTTGAACACTTTACAAAGATCTTAACAGCTTGGCGTAATCAGCTCAGGGAAGAAGTCGATCGCACTGTACACCACATGCAGGACGAAGCAGCGAACTTCCCAGATCCAGTTGACCGTGCCTCTCAAGAGGAAGAGTTCAGCTTAGAACTGCGTAACCGTGACCGTGAGCGTCGCCTGATCAAGAAGATCGAAAAGACTCTAGACAAAATTACTGAAGACGATTTCGGCTTCTGTGAATCTTGTGGCGTAGAGATTGGCGTTCGTCGCCTAGAAGCGCGTCCAACTGCTGACCTTTGTATTGACTGTAAAACACTTGCAGAAATCAAAGAGAAACAGATGCAAGGTTAATCAACCACGCATTATGATTATTGAAAGGGAGCTCAGGCTCCCTTTTTGTTTTGACTAGCTTTTTAACGCTAAACTTCTAGTTTTACCCGAATACTTTCGAGATACACGCATGACACGCTATGTAGGTCGATTTGCCCCATCCCCTTCAGGACCGTTACATTTTGGTTCCTTAGTTGCCGCTCTTGGCAGCTACTTTCAAGCAAAAGCCAATCAAGGGACTTGGCTCGTTCGTATCGAAGATCTTGACCCTCCGAGAGAAATGCCTGGTGCGGCAGAAGATATTCTTAATGCGCTCCAAGCTTATCAACTCCACTGGGATGGTGAAGTGGTTTATCAAAGTGAACGACACCATTTATATCAAGCACAAATTGATGCGTGGTTGGAGAATGGCGATGCTTATTATTGCCAATGTACACGCAAGCAAATAAAAGAACATGGTGGTTATTATCTCGGCACTTGCCGCGACAAAGGCTTGAAAGAAGGTGCGATTCGCCTAAAAATGACCAAGCCCATCGCCAACTTCCTCGATCAGAAGCATGGTTTGATGACCATTCCTGAAGCGTTAGTAAATGAAGATTTCATTATTAAACGTCGAGATGGATTATTTGCCTATAATCTTGCGGTAGTATTAGACGATATCGACCAAGGGGTGACTGAAGTCGTCCGTGGTGCCGACTTAATTGAGCCCACAGGTCGTCAAATCAGCTTGTACCAAATTCTTGGACAAGCGGAAGTTAGCTACTTGCATTTACCATTGGCGATGGACACTAACGGCAACAAACTGTCGAAACAAAACCATGCGACAGCCATTGATGTCGCTAATCCGAAGCCAGCTCTGCTGCATGCAATGACGTTTTTAGGGTTCAATATTCCTGACGATATTCGAGCCGCTAACGTAGACAAAATACTACGTTGGGGCTGCGAAAATTGGCGTTTGCAACAGCTTCCAGCGGAGATCGAGATCACACCGTGATTCTCAAACGGCACTGTGTAGGCTATCATTAGCCGCAAAATTGGCCCTAGAGGCGTAAAAACTAACCAAAGCAAGATTGGATTAAACCCAGTTATTGCCAGATGCACATGAATACAAACGACAATACAACAAGCGAATCTGCCATGATCCCAGAACTCGCTCTCAATGTACTTACTCGTGAAGAGCACAACATTTCGCGTAAGCAGATCAGTGATAATGCACTGAAGGTGCTATACCGACTAAACGGTGCCGGTTTCGATGCTTTTCTTGTGGGTGGCGGGGTTCGAGACTTACTGCTTGGACAAAAACCAAAAGACTTTGATATCGCAACCAACGCGACACCAGAACAAATCAAACAGCTGTTTAGAAACTGCCGTTTGATTGGCCGTCGCTTCCGTCTTGCCCACATTATGTTTGGCCGAGACATCATCGAAGTTGCGACCTTCCGTGGTCACCACCAAGAGCAAAAGAACAAGAACGTTTCCCAGCAGTCAAAAGAAGGCATGCTGCTTCGTGACAATGTTTACGGCACTATTGATGAAGATGCAGAGCGCCGTGACTTCACGATTAACTCGATGTACTACAACATCGCAGATTACTCTATTCACGACTACGCTCGTGGTATTGAAGATCTAGAAGACCGTCTTGTTCGCCTGATCGGTGACCCAGAAACCCGTTACCGTGAAGACCCTGTGCGCATGCTGCGCGCCGTTCGCTTCGCTGTGAAACTCGACTTCGATATCGAAGAAGACACCGCAGCACCGATTGAAGAGATGGCACCACTTCTGCGTGATATCCCATCAGCACGTCTTTTCGAAGAATCGTTGAAGATGCTTCAATCTGGTCACGGCCTAGAGACTTATCACCTACTGCGCGAATACAACCTGTTCCAACAGTTGTTCCCTGTAATTGCTGAGCACTTCACTGAAGATTACGAATCTCATACCGAACAAATGCTAGATTTAGTGCTTGATTCGACTGATATGCGAATCGAAGAAGGCAAGCGCATCAATCCTGCGTTCATGTTTGCAGCGATGCTGTGGTACCCGCTATGTGCCATGGCAGATAAACTAATGGAACAGCGTAACCTGTGCCATTACGATGCCATAATGGAAGCGAGCAACATCATTCTTGATGACCAAGTTCGTACCATTGCCATTCCGCGCCGTCACACAGCGACGATTCGTGAAATTTGGCAACTGCAATTACGCCTTCCACGACGCAACGGTAAACGTGCATTCCGCCTAATGGAGCTCAACAAATTTAGAGCTGGCTTTGATTTTCTTGAAATGCGCGGTGAAATTGAAGGCGGTGATACTCAGAAGCTTGCCAAGTGGTGGGAAACTTTCCAAAATGCTGGCCGAGAAATGCGCCAAGCTATGGCAGCAGACCTAGACGGCCAAGCGCCTAAAACCGGTCAACGCCGCCGTAAAACTTACCGCAAGAAAAAGAGTAAGCCTAAGTCATGATCACAGCGTACATTGCGGTAGGCAGTAACTTGGCCGATCCTGTCAGCCAAGCGAAGCAAGCGATCGAAGCCCTTAAAACACTACCAAACTCTGAGTTTGTTCAGGCTTCATCCCTTTACAGCAGTACACCGATGGGACCGCAAAACCAACCGGACTACATCAACGCGGTTGTGGCGATAAAAACCAATTTGACGCCTCTTGAGCTGCTCGATTGCACCCAAGCGATTGAGCAAGAACAAGGGCGTGTCCGTAAAGATGAACGCTGGGGTCCACGAACTTTGGATCTCGACATGATTCTTTATGGCAATGAGGTGATCGATTCCGAAAGACTGACAGTTCCACACTATGGAATGAAAGAGCGCGAGTTCGTACTCTACCCTCTTGCGGAAATTGCACCAAGTTTACAACTCCCAGACGGGACAGAGGTGTCGTCACTACTTGCACAAGTAGATCGCAACGGCCTCAATATTTGGCAGTCATAGCCAACTCCTAGTGAGGATAAAACAATGAAAAAAATGACCATTAACGACCTGATTAAGTGGAAGCAAGAAGGTCGTAAATTTGCTACTTCAACTGCATACGATGCAAGCTTTGCCCAACTTTTTGAAAGCCAAGAAATGCCTGTTCTATTGGTCGGTGACTCTCTAGGCATGGTTCTGCAAGGTAAAAACGATACATTACCGGTAACTGTTGAAGATATTGCTTATCACACGCGCTGTGTACGCGCTGGTAGCCCGAATTGCCTATTGATGGCTGATATGCCATTCATGAGCTACGCAACGCCAGAGCAAGCGTGTGAGAACGCAGCAACGTTAATGCGTGCTGGTGCAAATATGGTAAAAATCGAAGGCGGCGATTGGTTAGTTGATACGGTTAAGATGCTAACTGAACGTGCTGTTCCTGTTTGTGCTCACCTAGGCCTAACACCTCAATCTGTAAACATCTTTGGTGGTTACAAAGTACAAGGCCGCGACCAAGAAAAAGCGGATCGCATGGTGAAAGACGCACTGGCTCTGCAAGAAGCTGGCGCCCAAATTGTTTTGCTAGAGTGTGTTCCAGCTGAATTAGCGGATCGCATTACTCAAGTACTTGATGTACCTGTGATTGGTATCGGTGCTGGTAACGTGACTGATGGTCAAATTCTTGTAATGCACGATATGTTTGGAATTTCGGCGAACTACATGCCAAAATTCTCGAAAAACTTCCTTGCTGAAACAGGCGATATGCGCAAAGCCGTGGCTCAATACATGGCTGATGTCGAAAGCGGTGCATTCCCAGACGCAGCTCACACTATTGCCTAGAGGATAAATGCATGCAAACTTTTGCGGAAATCTCAGCGATTCGTGAACAGGTGAAAACCTTTAAGCGTGAAGGTCGCAAAGTGGCGTTTGTCCCAACCATGGGCAATCTACACGAAGGTCACTTGACGCTTGTTCGTAAGGCTCGTGAATACGCTGATGTCGTTGTCGTAAGCATCTTTGTAAACCCGATGCAGTTTGACCGTGCAGACGATTTAAATAACTACCCTCGCACTCTAGAAGAAGACTTAAGCAAACTAGGTGGCGAAGGCGTAGAAATGGTGTTTACTCCTACACCAGAAATCATCTACCCAGAAGGCTTGGACAAACAAACGTTTGTTGACGTACCGAGCTTATCAACCATCCTTGAAGGCGCTTCTCGCCCAGGTCACTTCCGTGGTGTTACCACCATCGTAAACAAGCTGTTCAATATCGTTCAGCCTGATGTGGCTTGCTTTGGTGAGAAAGACTTCCAACAGCTTGCTGTGATTCGTAAGATGGTTGATGACCTAGCAATGGACATCGAAATCATTGGCGTACCAACTGTACGTGAAATGGACGGCTTAGCGAT
Organism: Vibrio sp. CUB2; assembly: GCF_001557945.1. Taxonomy (NCBI): domain Bacteria; kingdom Pseudomonadati; phylum Pseudomonadota; class Gammaproteobacteria; order Vibrionales; family Vibrionaceae; genus Vibrio; species Vibrio sp. CUB2. The sequence goes on from NZ_LNRB01000007.1 coordinate 316,913, forward strand.
GAGCTCTCGCAATGGTCTGCTGACGATTGATGAGCGCCAACGTGCTCCAGTTTTAGCTCGCACTATGCGTTGGATTAGCAGTGCTATGCGCGGCGGCCGTGACGATTATGCTTCTGTGATTGAAGATGCGAACGACCAGCTGCGTGCAGCAGGTCTACAGCCTGACGAAATCTTCATTCGTGATGCTCGTACACTTCAAGCGATTACTGCAGAAACCACTCAAGCGGTCATCTTGATGTCTGCATTCTTAGGTAAAGCACGCCTAATCGACAACCAAACGGTTGATATGGTTGTAGAAGCCAAAGAAGAAGAATCAAGCGAAGCGAATTCAGCAAACGCTGAATAAGCGAAATGCATAAACGAAAAGGTCGGCACTACGCCGACCTTTTTTATGTCTCATGAATGGATATTATGAGTAAACGCATTCAAGCCCTTCAGGACGCGTCTTGAATCGCTTATGCAGCCACATCCATGCTGGAATATCTCTTCTGATCATGCCTTCTAATTCTTGATTCAAAATACTGGCCGCTTTGACAGGATTGCGTCGCTCAAACTGCTGACTAAGGTCATGACCGATATAAAGCGTATATTGGTTGCCGCTCATGACCGTCACTCCGGACATCACAGCGCACTTAGTCGCATCAATCAACACGCTCGAACCCACCGTACTTGCCGCTTGTTCGACCGCAAAAAACGGCGCAAAAACAGAATTATTTACCCCGTAATCATGGTCCGGTAAGTACCACAATCGCTGTCCATTTTTCAGAACTTTGAGCATCGATTTCACGTCTTTGCGATCAATCATTTGGTGCCCGCAGCGAGTGCGTCCACGATGCTGGACGAATTCATAAACAGGGTTCGAGTTTGGCCGATACACTCCATAGCCTTTCGCAAACTGGCTGAAAATACGCGCCGTCATTTCAAGGTTAAGGTGATGACTACACACCACCAGCACACCTCGTCCATTTCTCTCTTGCTCAAGTAAACGCTCTTTTCCGACCACCCTAGCTAAACGCTTCACGCGCCAATCAGGCCAAAACCAAGCCATTCCCGTCTCGATGAGCGCCATACCCGTGTATTTAAAGTTTGTCTTTACCAACTCATCGCATTCTTGAGCGCTGTATTCCGGAAAGCAGAGTTTTAAGTTTTGCTTAGCAATGCCTTTACGACGTTTCATGGCCGGCATCGCAAGCAAGCCAATACCTCGCCCCAGAAAACGCAAGGCTGAGTATGGAAGTAGATTGACGATCAGCGCCAAAAGCCCAAAGGCAAACCAAACAGACCAGTATTTAGGAAGAAGCAATTTAAAGGAGAAAGATGGAGAGGGGACAATATTCATGGCTTCACTCATTTGCATCAAATGCATTTACAACAGTTGAATGAAACCTAGCATGTTAGAAGTCGAAAATTTGTATGGGAATGTATCGATGTGCATAAAGAAAGAGCAGCTCTTTTAGCTGCTCTTTCAAACTTTGTTCGGATTAACTTCTTAAGCCAATGCCTTTAGTCACGAGGTAATGCGCCACTGCGTAAAGTGCGATAACAAATACGGTCAGAACACTAAATGAGGTGACGATGCCTACATCAGACACACCTAAGAAACCATAGCGGAACGCATTCACCATGTAGACGATTGGATTCAGCTTAGACACACCTTGCCAGAATTCAGGCAATAAGCTTATTGAGTAGAATACACCACCAAGGTAGGTCAGCGGCGTTAAAACAAACGTAGGGATGATAGAGATATCATCAAACGTTCTTGCGTATACCGCATTGATCAAACCGCCTAGTGAGAACACAACAGACGTCATAAACACCGTTGCGATAATGATGCCCCAATGGTCAACTTGCAGATCAACAAAGAACAGCGATACGAAAGTAACGATGGTGCCCACCAGCAGGCCACGAACCACGCCTCCCATAACAAAACCAAGAATGATGATGTAGTTTGGTACCGGTGCAACGAGTAACTCTTCGATATTGCGTTGGAATTTGGAGCTAAAGAATGACGATGCGACGTTCGAATACGAGTTGGTGATCACCGACATCATGATCAGACCCGGCACGATGTATTCCATGTAGCTAAAGCCGTTCATCTCACCGATACGAGAGCCAATCAAGCTGCCGAAGATGATGAAGTACAACGTCATAGTGATCGCTGGCGGAACTAGGGTTTGCACCCAAATACGAGTGAAGCGATTAATTTCTTTGGTCAACAGGCTGCAGAAAGCTGTCCAATACAACTTATACATTATTGGTTACCTCCACGTACAATGCTGACAAACAGCTCTTCCAAACGGTTGGCTTTGTTACGCATTGAAAGGACTTTCACATCATGCTCAGAAAGCTGACTAAATACCGAGTTCAAACCTTGGCTCTTATCCAGCTCAATTTCTAAAGAGCCGTTCACCATCATCTGGCTATTTACCCCTTCTAACATCGGCATTTCACCTTCAAATTCGACATCGAGAATAAAGGTTTCAACACGAAGTTTACCGAGCAGCGCTTTCATCGTCGTGTTCTCGATCAGCTCACCTTTATTGATGATACCGATGTTGCGACACAGCATTTCTGCCTCTTCAAGGTAGTGGGTTGTTAGGATGATAGTAATTCCCTGCTCTTGGTTAATCTCTTTCAAGAAATCCCACATAGAGCGGCGCAATTCGATATCAACACCCGCCGTTGGTTCATCAAGGATCAACAGTTGAGGCTCATGCATCAAAGCACGGGCAATCATCAAGCGACGCTTCATACCACCTGATAAATTACGTGCGCGCTCTTTGCGTTTCTCCCACAAATCGAGCTTGGTTAGGTATTTTTCCGCACGAACTTTAGCAAGCTCTTTGGATACGCCATAGTAGCCCGCTTGCTGCATTACAATTTGCTCAACCGTTTCAAATTGGTTGAAGTTGAATTCTTGTGGCACCAAGCCTAGGTTCTGCTTCGCTAATTCAAGATGCGTATCGATGTCGTAACCAAAAACCTTAGTCATACCCGAGGTTTTGTTTACCAAAGAAGAGATAATGCCAATAGTGGTTGATTTACCTGCACCATTCGGCCCTAGAAGCGCGTAGAAGTCACCTTTTTCGACTTGTAAGCTGATGCCTTTCAACGCTTCAAATCCGCCCGCATAAGTCTTGCGAAGCTGTTCAATTTCTAATGCGTACATTGCGTAATAATTGCCATCTGTTGATGAATCGTGAATGCCAATACCGTGGGGATCATTGATAGCGACTCAAGAGTCGAAAGCGGTATTGCACTGAAGTTGAATTAGTTTATCGTTGAATAACGATGAATACAAATAAACCTTTCTATAAAATTAGAAATAACTATAAATCCACGATTCCATTTACCAAAAAGCGCCACCAAATCTCTCTGGTAGCGCTTTTAAATAAGTCACTTAGACTACATGGTTAGCATTTGATGTTCATCGGTTTCTACATGTTTTACCGCTGCATTCAATGCTTCGTAGCGGAACTTGTAGGTGTTCTCATCAGGTACCAAATCAATCACGTGGAATTTCTCTAACTGCTCACGCGTGCGTTGGTTTGGACAAAGTAAATAAACTTCACACTCTGCATCCAAAGCATCTTTGATGGCGTTCTCTAGCGCCAAGCCAACGGTCACATCAATCATAGGGACATCCGTCAGATCGAGAATCATCACTTCGTAATCCGAGATACTGGAGTGCTGACGCGAAATCGCCTTCGAAACGCTGAAGATCATTGGCCCAGAAAGATAGAAGAACAGCACTTTGCCATTCGCTCTATCTAATAGCCCTCGCTCGCTGTCAGTCAGCGGTACATCATCTTCATCCGCATCACTGATCGCCTTAACTTGGCGTGCTTGTTCACGGCTCAAACGTTCAATGATGATAATGTTAGAGATAAATACACCAAGACCAACGGCGACAATCAAATCAACAAACACTGTTAATAGCATTACGCCATACATCACGGCCATGCCCGGGAAACTGACCTTGTGCGCGCGTTGAATAAAGCTCCAGTCAAGAATGTTAAAGCCAACATACACTGCAATACCCGCCAGTACCGCCATCGGAATCGGCTCGGTTAACCCACTTGCAACCAATACCACCAGCGCCAAAATCAAAGCACGAATCACACCAGATAAAGGCGAGCGAGCGCCAACTTGAATGTTGGTTACCGTTCCCATTGTCGCGCCAGCACCAGGCAGAGCACCAAACAGACCAGAGATCATGTTTGCCAAACCTTGACCGCGCAGTTCCTTGTCTGAGTCGTGCTCTTTACGCGTCAAAGAGTCACCAATAACAGCCGTGAGCAAGGTATCAATACAACCTAATGTACCCAAAACTAAAGCATCAATGACCATTTCGGTAAACATCGCTGGGTCAATGTGCGGCACAACTAAAGACGGCAAACCTGCTGGGATTTCACCAATTCGGCGAATATCTTCAGCATCAAATAAGATGACCGAAAGCAAGGTGACGGCAACCAATGCCACTAACTGAGCTGGGACGTATTTACGGTACTGCTTAGGGAAGAAGAACAAGATTCCTAGCGTCAGCAAGCCCAAAAACAACTCGCTAAATTTCAGGTTAGAAATAGTGTCTGGTAATGCCGATAACGTCCCGATGACCCCACCAGAGGGCGCGGCATGACCTAATAGAGGCGAGAGCTGTAAAATAATCAAAATGACGCCGATACCCGACATAAAGCCGGAGATGACACTGTAAGGCATCAGCGTAACGTACTTACCTAGCTTTAATGTACCGAGCACAATCTGGAATGCCCCCGCCATCATTACAACGGTAAAGGTCATTGCCATCCCCGTTTCAGGGTACTTGGCCATCATGCTGGTCAGTACGGCGGTCATGATCACTGTCATAGGACCGGTTGGTTCCGATATCAGGGGATTTGAGCCACCAAACAGCGAAGCGAAAAGCCCCACCATGATCGCGCCCCATAAGCCTGCTTCTGCGCCAGCACCAGATGCGACACCAAAGGCTAACGCAAGAGGAAGTGAAATAATGGCCGTGGTGACGCCACCAAACAGATCCCCTTTCAAGTTGATATCCTTAAAGCGACTACCGAACATTGAATTTGCTCCCTGCATTAAAAAGACAAAATGCCATCAATCTAACAAATATTTCGACAAAGAAAAAAACACAATAAAACCACGAATTCGCTAGGCTTATTCGCATACTGAATGATGTCTGCATATTTTATGATTTTCACAGCGAGAACTAGTCAGATGAGTCATCTTGAATGAATATTTAACGGGATCGAAATTGTAACATTGTGTATAGTTACAGCGCTGATCGCTTTATAAGCACTGGTGAGTGGTTGGTTTTTTTAATTTTTAGGGAAGTAGATGTCAGATGCCGGAAATTAAACAATTATTCGAAAATAACTCTAAGTGGTCAGAAGAAATCAAATCTGATCGCCCAGAATATTTCGCAAAACTAGCGGAAGGTCAAAAGCCCGACTTTCTATGGATTGGTTGTTCAGACAGTCGTGTTCCTGCAGAGCGACTAACAGGGCTGTTCTCGGGCGAGTTATTTGTTCACCGAAATGTTGCAAACCAGGTCATCCACACCGACCTAAACTGCTTATCTGTGGTGCAATACGCGGTCGACGTATTAAAAGTGAAGCACATTATTGTTTGTGGTCACTATGGCTGTGGTGGCGTCAACGCTGCAATTGATAACCCTCAACTTGGCCTCATCAACAACTGGCTACTTCACATTCGTGATCTTTACTTCAAGCACCGCCCTTACCTAGACCAAATGCCACTTGAGGACCGAGCTGACAAACTTGGTGAAATCAACGTTGCAGAGCAAGTTTACAACTTGGGTAACTCGACCATCATGCAAAACGCATGGGAGCGTGGGCAAGACGTAGAGATTCATGGCGTGGTATATGGGATTGAAGATGGACGCTTAGAGTACTTGGGCATTCGCTCAAACTCGAAAGAAACGGTGGAAGCGTCTTACCAAAAAGCACTCTCTACTATCCTGAACACAGATAACAAACTACTGTGTCGATGAGTTGAGAAGTATCAGCCAGACTGAATAAAAGAAAACGCCCGTTAAGTGATTAACGGGCGTTTTTGTATTCTTTGCAAAAGAGTAATGATTACTCTTGAGGTACCACTTTGCCGATGAACGGTAGGTGACGGTATTTCTGAGCGTAGTCGATACCCACACCAACAACGAACTCATCAGGAATAGCAAAACCAACGTAATCAACTGGCACTTCAACTTCACGACGTGACGGCTTGTCTAGCAGTGTACAAATAGCAATAGACTTAGGCTCGCGTAGAGATAGAATTTCACGGATCTTGTTCAGCGTGTTACCTGTGTCGATGATGTCTTCTACGATCAGTACGTCTTTGCCTTTGATGTCGTCATCTAGGTCTTTCAGGATACGTACGTCACGAGAGCTTTCCATTGTGTTGCCGTAGCTAGAAGCGGTCATAAAGTCGACTTGGTGAGTCAGTTCGATTGCACGTGCCAAATCTGCCATAAATACAAATGAACCACGCAGCAAACCAACCATTACCAGATCTTCGCTACCTTGGTAACGTTCAGTAATTTGTTTGCCTAATTCACGAATACGTTCCTGAACTTCTTGCTCAGAAATCATCACTTCTATTGTATGTTTCATACTGTGCTCAATTTTCTTTGTGGGTTGAGGTTGGTCGTACGCAAACGATCACCTTATCTTGCGGCGTGTAGTGTAACACCCCGAACCATGGGTTAAAAGCCGCTTCCCATTCCATTGAATTCTTGGATGAAAGTCTTAATTTTAGAACTTATCTAGTTGAATGAAACATCAATAATGACATTACTGTCTATAAATTACGCATCAGATGTTGACCTTGCACATATGCACCATTACACTCATCAATGCTTTAAGCAACTATTAAAATAATCAATTAGGGGATCATCCCCAAAACATCAACTCAAATGGCAAGGAAAATGGATATGGACTCAATAGCAAAGAGACCTCGTACTAGGCTTTCCCCTCTAAAACGTAAACAGCAACTGATGGAAATCGCTCTTGAAGTGTTTGCTCGTCGCGGCATTGGTCGTGGTGGTCACGCAGATATTGCAGAGATCGCTCAAGTTTCTGTTGCGACAGTATTTAACTACTTCCCTACTCGTGAAGACTTAGTGGATGAAGTTCTGAACCACGTTGTTCGTCAATTCTCGAACTTCTTGTCTGATAACATCGACTTAGACATCCATGCACGCGAGAACATCGCCAACATCACTAATGCAATGATTGAGCTAGTAAGCCAAGATTGCCATTGGCTGAAGGTTTGGTTCGAGTGGAGCGCATCGACACGTGATGAAGTATGGCCGCTGTTCGTGACCACAAACCGCACAAACCAACTATTGGTGCAGAACATGTTCATCAAAGCGATCGAACGTGGTGAAGTTTGTGACCAACATGAACCGGAACACTTGGCGAATCTGTTCCACGGCATTTGCTACTCTATCTTCGTACAAGCGAACCGCTCTAAGAGCGAAGCTGAGCTATCAACGCTCGTTAGCGCTTATCTAGATATGCTGTGCATCTACAACCGTGAACATCACTAAAAATAATTAGGCTTAAAACAAAGGCTGATACTTAAGTATCGGCCTTTTTTGTTTTTGGGAAGCGAGAAGCGAGAAGCGAGAAGCGAGAAGCGAGAAGCGAGAAGCGAGAAGCGAGAAGCGAGAAGCGAGAAGCGAGAAGCGAGAAGCGAGAAGCGAGAAGCGAGAAGCGAGAAGCGAGAAGCGAGA
>NZ_LNRB01000070.1:0-675 GCF_001557945.1 Vibrio sp. CUB2
AGTCAAAGCTCAAGATAGTAAGCTTCAGACAGTTGTTAACAACAACGAAAGTGCACAATTGCTGAAAACTATCCCTGGAGTTGGCGACCTTACATCGACGTTGTGCGTGGCGGACGTAAGCTCCCCAAACAATTTCACCAATGGTCGGGAAATGGCCGCTTGGTTAGGGCTTGTACCGAGACAATTCTCTACGGGAGGAAAGACCAAGCTACTTGGTATGAGTAAACGAGGCAATAAACATCTCAGAACTCTGTTTATCCATGGAGCAAGAGCCGTTCTCTCAAGGCTAGAAACGACAGGGAAAGTGTTTGGTGAATGGCTCATCAAGCTCCGGGCGACGAAGCCATTTAATGTTGTGGTCGTAGCACTTGCCAACAAGCTAGCAAGAATAGCTTGGGCGGTGTTGTACCACCGCCAAGCTTTTAAGGCTGTATAGCTATAACCAAGTTTGCAACGCCAATGAAAGTGATGACAAAAACGGTCAATCGACCAGATTAAGAACCTGCCACAAAAAATAGCGTTAAACGCTTTTGGCTTTTTAAGGATAATCTGGCGCAGATATCATCGTGGAGCTGGGAAGCTAGTGCTCCCAACAAGGACTCCGAATACATTAGCGCAAACCAACTCCGTTATGACTTAATTGTAGTTGCAATAACGGGGCGGACCATACATTTT
>NZ_LNRB01000071.1:0-668 GCF_001557945.1 Vibrio sp. CUB2
TAAAAGTGACATTCCCAAGAACACTTGAATGTGTTTTTTGGTGTTTGTCATAAAGACAAACATTGAGAACTTTACAAACAATCTTAAAGATTGTTTTGTCAGCTTTCCAAATTGTTAAAGAGCTAATCACTTCCTAAGAAGTCATTTTCTAAAGACTTTCAGAGTCGAAGATTCTAACCACGTACGTTTTACTGAAGTGGTTTGGAATTCCTATCCAAAAATACTTAGAGAATGGTGGGCGATACCGGGCTCGAACCAGTGACCCCCTGCTTGTAAGGCAGGTGCTCTCCCAACTGAGCTAATCGCCCACATAAGTTTTGATTCTTCGTGGAGAAGAATGGTGGGTCGTGCAGGATTCGAACCTGCGACCAATTGATTAAAAGTCAACTGCTCTACCAACTGAGCTAACGACCCAATGGTATCCCGTAGGGGAGTCGACCCCCTGTTACCGCCGTGAAAGGGCGGTGTCCTAGGCCTCTAGACGAACGGGACACTGGATTGAAGATATTGGGATATCTTCGTCTCTTTTACTTATAAACCGTATCAATCTGTGTGGACACTCATCGTGTATAATCATCGTTTAAGGAGGTGATCCAGCGCCAGGTTCCCCTAGCGCTACCTTGTTACGACTTCACCCCAGTCATGAACCACAAAGTGGTAAGCGTCCT
>NZ_LNRB01000072.1:0-665 GCF_001557945.1 Vibrio sp. CUB2
CAGTTATGATGTTTTTCTAGTTGTGCATAACCATGAAATTCAGTGCCGTTATCCGCAGTTATCGTCTTAAAAGGTAAGTCAGAGCGGGTCATGATTTTGCTCATTCTTACGTTGAGCGACTCGCTTGTTCTATCGTCCATTTGCCCAATAAAAGTGTAGCCAGTCATTCTGTCGACTAAAGTCACGATACAGTGCTTGGTTCCGCGGCCAACGACGGTATCAATCTCCCAGTGACCAGGCTCTTTTCGATGCTCAGCTTTTGCAGGTCTTTCGGTAATATGACGCTTTGCTGCCAGCCGACCTCGGCTGTCTTTTGAGTTATACCTTTTGCGCCTTTTCTTAGTGGATTGGCGTAGGTGTTTCCATAGGGTTCCACCGAGAGTTTTGTCGTTCCAAATATGCTGATAAATGAGCTCGTGGCTCATTGTTGGATAGCCTCTTCCTCTTAGGTATCCGACGATTTGGTCAGGACTCCAATCTAGTCGTAGCAAGGCTTCAGGTAACCTGAAGTCGATTTCGCTATAGCGCTTATTTCTGCGCGAGCGGCTCAGCCGGTTACGAGCCATTTGTTGGGCTCTCCACGCCTGATAGGAGTACCTTTTAAAGTGTCTGTTGTATCGGGAATTGCGTTCAATTTCTCGATAGATAGTAGCTTTGTGACGACC
>NZ_LNRB01000073.1:0-635 GCF_001557945.1 Vibrio sp. CUB2
CCTTAACAGGGCGTTAGTCGCCAGAAAAAGCTAGCAGTCAAAATCATGTTTCTAAGCTCAAAACTTGGCTACTGGTTGTTTGATTCATAGTTCCATCTTCGACGGTCAAAGCTCTGTTTCATCGGCTCTAAATCAATGCATTGCTATTTTCCAAGCGGTTGTTTTGTTCTTTGTTGGTGATAGCGCGGGGCAATCGAAAATCTGTTTTTGGTTGCAAATCTGCTCGGTGAGTCTGTTGGTTTAAAAGCTTATTTACTTGCTGAAAGGGCGTTTTCTCTGGTGCTGTAAGTTCCACGTGGTTTCAGTGACTTTGTTGAAAGTCCGCACTGTGAGATTGGTTTTCCAAAAGCGTTTTTTGGTGTTGTCAGTCCGTTTTCTACGGCGTTGTTTGTTCCAAGTGGTTTCATTGAGTAGTCGCTTTGAGACTACGCCTGATTTATATGCATAAAAGCACATAAAGTTTGTTGTTTGCAAAGTTTGGTTCGGCTTAAAATTGTCGCTCGGTGCCTCGCGACTAACAAACTGCTTAAGAGGGATTCGCAACGCGTGGCATTTTTACTATGCGTTGATTTTAGTGATTAAGGTGGTTTGCGGCGGCTTTCGTATTGCGTTGCTCACCCCTTAGCAGGGCGTTA
>NZ_LNRB01000074.1:0-617 GCF_001557945.1 Vibrio sp. CUB2
ATTTTCTCTATGCCATTGAGAGCGCTACAAGGTTTTCTAGACTCTGTATTTAAGCTGGCTAACATCCCGCTTGTTTGCCCGCACTACACCTGTATAAGCCGCCGAGCTAAGGAAGTTGAGGTTTCATTTAAAACCAAAACCAGAGGAGCAATACAACACCTGGCAATTGATGCCACTGGCCTCAAGGTTTATGGCGAGGGTGAATGGAAGGTCAAGAAGCATGGTACTGATGGGAAGCGCAGAGTCTGGCGTAAACTGCATATTGCAGTAGATACAAGCACTCACGAAATAGTCGCAGCAGAGCTGAGTTTATCTAACGTAACTGATGCCGAAGTGCTCCCCAACTTACTCAAGCAGACGCGTCGTAAAATCATTGAAATATCAGGTGATGGTGCTTATGACACAAGGAATTGTCATGATGCGATACGGGTTAAGCGAGCGGTTGCGCTTATCCCACCACGAGAAGGGGCTGCATTCTGGGAACAAGGACACCCTCGCAATTTAGCAGTAGGTTGTCAAAAGCTCTACGGCTCCAACAAGAAGTGGAAAAAGCGGTATGGCTATCACAAGCGCTCACTATCAGAGACAGCAATGTACCGAGTAAAACAGCTGCTAGG
>NZ_LNRB01000075.1:0-602 GCF_001557945.1 Vibrio sp. CUB2
TAAAAGTGATATTCCCAAGAACACTTGAATGTGTTTTTTGGTGTTTGTCATAAAGACAAACATTGAGAACTTTACAAACAAACTTAAAAGTTTGTTTTGTCAGCTTTCCAAATTGTTAAAGAGCTAATCACTTCCTAAGAAGTCATTTTCTAAAGACTTTCAGAGTCGAAGATTCTAACCACGTACGTTTTACTGAAGTGGTTTGGAATTCCTATCCAAAAATACTTAGAGAATGGTGGGCGATACCGGGCTCGAACCAGTGACCCCCTGCTTGTAAGGCAGGTGCTCTCCCAACTGAGCTAATCGCCCACATAAGTTTTTCGTCTTGTGGTAGACGTCAAGAATGGTGGAGCTATGCGGGATCGAACCGCAGACCTCCTGCGTGCAAGGCAGGCGCTCTCCCAGCTGAGCTATAGCCCCATCTTGAGAGTTATTCTTAAAGAATGGTGGGTCGTGCAGGATTCGAACCTGCGACCAATTGATTAAAAGTCAACTGCTCTACCAACTGAGCTAACGACCCAATGGTATCCCGTAGGGGAGTCGAACCCCTGTTACCGCCGTGAAAGGGCGGTGTCCTAGGCCTCTAGACGAACGGGACACTG
>NZ_LNRB01000076.1:0-587 GCF_001557945.1 Vibrio sp. CUB2
GCGTTAGTCGCCAGAAAAAGCTAGCGGTCAAAATCATGTTTCTAAGCTCAAAACTTGGCTACTGGCTACTGGTTGTTTGATTCATAGCTCCATCTTCGACGGTCAAAGCTCAGTTTCATCGGTTCTAGATCAATTCATTGCTAATTTCCAAGCGGTTGTTTCGTTCTTTGGTGGTGATAGAGCGGGGCAATCGAAAATCTGTTTTTGGTTGCAAATCTGCTCGGTGAGTTTGTTGGTTTAAAAGCTTATTTACTTGCTGAAAGGACGTTTTCTCTGGTGTGGTACGTTCCACGTGGTTTCAGTGACTTTGTTGAAAGTCCGCACTGTGAGATTGGCTTTCCAAAAGTGTTTTTTGGTGTTGTCAGTCCGTTCTCTACGGCGTTGTTTGTTCCAAGTGGTTTCATTGAGTAGCCGCTTTGAGACTACGCCTGACGTAAGCGCATCAAAGCACGTAAAGTTTGTTGTTCGCAAAGTTTAGTTCGGCTTAAAATTGTCGCTCGGTGCCTCGCGACTAACAAACTGCTCAAGAGGGATTCGCAACGCGTGGCATTTTTACTATGCGTTGAATTTAGTGATTAAGGTGGTTT
>NZ_LNRB01000077.1:0-548 GCF_001557945.1 Vibrio sp. CUB2
TAACGCCCTGTTAAGGGGTGAGCAACGCAATACTGAAGCCGCCGCATACCACCTTAAACACTAAAACCAACGCATAGTGAAAATGCCACGCGTTGCGAATCCCTCTTGAACAGTTTGTTATGCTTGTTCTATCTGTAGGCACAGTGAAATTCGAACGCTTCATCCAGTTAGACGAGGCCCAAATAGGTCTTATTTATTATGTTCTTTGCCACTTGAATGCTCCGCATATTTTTTGGAAATGAGTTGATGGATATGAAGTCCTGTTTTACGAACAAGATACCAATCTATCGCTGCTAAAATGACCAAGCCTATTATAGTTCCCATCTAAAACCCTCCTTGCCTATCGAATCATAACTCTATCAAAACACTGACAAGTTAGATAAGACAGAACGCAATTTTTTGGTGAGCTGCAATGGTTTTCAGAGAAGTTAGAGTCTATTGAGAGATAAGAACCTAATTTCTGTGAAAGATGCTAGGGCACATACCAGGTGATACTTGTTAAATACGTAAAGTGTTCATGGTTACAAGTTTAAGAAAAAGCATAACGC
>NZ_LNRB01000078.1:0-548 GCF_001557945.1 Vibrio sp. CUB2
GCGAGCGGCTCAGCCGGTTACGAGCCATTTGTTGGGCTCTCCACGCCTGATAGGAGTACCTTTTAAAGTGTCTGTTGTATCGGGAATTGCGTTCAATTTCTCGATAGATAGTAGCTTTGTGACGACCAAGTTGTTTAGCTATTTTAGCGGTACTAATTCCTTGCTTTCTGAGAGCAGAAATCATATACCTTTCGTTCTCAGTTAGGTGCGTGTATTTCATGTTTTTTACTTCTTGGTGGGAGCAAACTTCATGATTATCGCATCTCACTGTTTTTATGTTCAGAGGTGTCGCACTTCGTACTTGAATCCAAGAGTTATAACAAACTGTTTAAGAGTGATTCGCAACGCGTGGCATTTTTACTATGCGTTAGGTTTATTGGTTAAGGTGGTATGCGGTGGCTTCGGTATTGCGTTGCTCACACCTTAACAGGGCGTTATAACTCAAGGAGAAATTGTGAAGCTGAAGAATATCAAAGGCGTGGCTAAGAACTTCACCTTATCATTTTTTAGTGGCGCAAATTACATCGATGGCGGGTTTGTCCGTGATG
>NZ_LNRB01000079.1:0-528 GCF_001557945.1 Vibrio sp. CUB2
AAAAGAAGTAGGTAGTTTAACCTTCGGGAGGACGCTTACCACTTTGTGGTTCATGACTGGGGTGAAGTCGTAACAAGGTAGCGCTAGGGGAACCTGGCGCTGGATCACCTCCTTAAACGATGATTATTCACGATGAGTGTCCACACAGATTGATATGGTTTAGATTTCAGAGCAAAGATTGGTTCTGCATAAAATGCTGAAGCGATTTATGTGGGGCTATAGCTCAGCTGGGAGAGCGCTTCGCTGGCAGCGAAGAGGTCATCGGTTCGATCCCGATTAGCTCCACCACTAGCTACATTGTTTCTGCTTTTAGCAAAACAACCTACAGTGTCCCGTTCGTCTAGAGGCCTAGGACACCGCCCTTTCACGGCGGTAACAGGGGTTCGACTCCCCTACGGGATACCATCTTTAAACATTCTCTCTTGAGAGTTTTTAAAAATGGTTACTTCATAAGAAGTGATTAGCTCTTTAACAATTTGGAAAGCTGACAAAACAAACTTTTAAGTTTGTTTGTAAAGTTCTCAATGT